>OMZU01000012.1 GCA_900315605.1 uncultured Eubacteriales bacterium
CAGCGACAAATGCCTGCCGATATCGTTCTCGCCGAACAGCTTCACGCTGACGTCGCTCTTTTCTTCATCGTCGATAATATGGATTTGGTCTGATAAGCGCTCGATGCCGACGGATCGAATCTTCATCTCCAAATCAATGCGGTCGCGCGGCAGATCCACCACAAGCGTACCGCCCTTCGTTTGCAATAATGCTGTGAGTATCATTTGATTTCACCTCCAAAAAAGAAAAGCCACAAGGCTTTTGACCTCATGGCTTTGGTGTATGTATGTTATCAATGATAGTTATGAAACTACAAATCAGAATTTGTCGCTATTTCTTCAATCTTTCATGCTTAATAGCAGATCGAGTTTTTTGAAATCTGCAGTTTCAGAAATCTCTTCTTCAAACATATTTCCGTTTTTCCAATATGTACGAAGAACATACGGTCTGAAGCTTCCGTCAGCAGGTGTTGATTTTATAACACGGTATTGGTCGTCGATGATCTCAATCGCACTGCAATTTGATACCGAAAGCCCGACTTTATCAATATGTTTCAAACTGTTGATTTCGCTCTCGCGTTTTCCTTCTTTGTTACAATGTGGTGAGAAATAGGCGTCAATAAATCCCAACCCCGGGATCTGATTGACTTCTGCTTCCTTATATCCCGGCACGTCTGTGTTTCCCAAAGCAAACCAGCAAATCGCGCCTGCTGATACGCCGCACATTACTTTTCCTGTTTTCCAAGCGTCTCTCAAAAGATTATCAAAGCCTGTTTTTTTCCACAGTTCTACCATTGCAACGGTATTACCACCACCTTCATAGATGATGTCTGCCCATGAAACGTCGTTTTGTGCTTTTTCAAAATTATCTGTAAGTTCAGATGCTTTCAGCCACCTGAAATCACAGCCGAACATATCACCGTATATTTTTTTGATTGTTTCGTAATACCTTAATTCATTTTCAAAGCCAAAAGATATTTGTGCGTGCGCGAGAAACAGTACGCGCGGCTTTTTCCTCCCTGTCAGCCTGATAATCTCACTGTCTATTTCAGATAATTCATAAGGCAGTTTTTCACCTTTACTATTGATCCTGCCATTTTCACCGCCGCCTATGGCAATGATTTTTCTGACCGTCTTACTCATCACTACACCTCCGCAAATTCCAGTTTGTCTTAAAACTATCATATCAGATAAAACCGAGATTGTCTACAAGTTTTTGCGCTTGCATAACAGGCTGATAAACCGTAAACTCCGATCTGCCCTGCCAATGCACGTCGGGATGTGTAAGGAACTGTTCGCCTCTGCCGGTAAACGCGGCGACCTCATAAATGTTGGCGATAAAGACCTCGCCTTCGCCATAGAGGTAGGTATCGACCTCGGCTTTGACGGATTTGCTGTCGAGGTTGTCCGACATGAACTTCTGATAAATCGTCCAGTCCTCCAAATCGTAATGATCCTTTGGGGAACCGGAGCAGAGGAGAGTTGCTGTATTACCGTTGTCGGCGGTCAGCGTCACCCTTGAAAACATCACGCTCATGTCATTTCCTCCATAGAAAAGCCCTCGCTGCCAATCGGGATGACGAACCGGTTATAGTCCAAATAATCCACTTCATCGCTGTTGAGGAAATCCTCACCGCGCTTTTCAAATTCCGCGATATCGTCCTCATCGGCGTTTTCGCTTTCGCCATCGCCGTTAAGGTAGTGCTCGACATCTACTGTAATGCTTTCCGCGTCGGGATTATCCTCGAGGAAATCACAGTAGCCGTCGGTATCGGCGATCTGTTCCTCGGTGTCGGGCATTCCCGGGCAGAGATATTCGTCCGCAGAGCCGTTATCGGCAGTCAGGCTTACTCTTGAAAACAGCTTGCTCACGCTACATTCCTCCCATTGTCATCGAACTGTTCTCATCCTCGAGCTTGTCCATAAAAGAATCAAACCCGTCCTCTCCGTCGTAGAAGACAAATCCGCCGCTTACAAACTGACCGCCTTTTTCCTCCGCCATATGAGCGCCAAACCCTGCATAGTCGAAAAAATCGCACAGCTCATCGCTGATCTCATATTCGTCATAGTAATCGTTGTCAACGAAGTATCTTCCGATCCCCTCGTAGTCGCCGTAGCTGATATCATTCAGATACTCAAACTCGTCAAGGTGATCGATCAGCGTGATGATGTTTTTTGAGGATTTGATGTCGGTCATCTCCATCGCGGCGTCGAGCTTTTCGGTGTCGATGTCATAGGTGTAAAACTCATACGCAAGCGCGTTCAGAGCGGCAATGCCCTCATTGTCGAGGATGTCCTCAAAGCGGACGGAGAAACGCCCGAAATTGGGATTCTCATATTCACAGGTCAACTCGCAGTCGTCAATGGACTCCGCGCCGAGCCTGCGGACAGCCTTATCAATTGCGAGCTGCGATTCAGGCAGGAACAAGCTCTCAAATCTGCCCTTGTACTCCACATCGACGTTGACGATGAACGATTGGTAGGCAAAGCCCGGAAAGATTTTGCCGTCATAGGCTTCCTCGATTGGTTTATCCTCAACAAACAGCAGTCCGCGCTCGGTAAAGACGCCGCGTCCTGATGCGAGGAGCTTTCTGCCGATTTCGGCATACTTTGCGTCGTATCGTGAATCGGCGTTTGCGCAGCCCTCGGTGTTGAGCGTGTACTCTCTGCCGACCTTTGTCATATCACCGACGTTCTTAATAATGGTGAATTTGTCGAGGTTATAGGTGAGATTGATCAAGTCCTTCAGGTTCTTGGCGTTTCGCTGTTCAACAGCCGCATAAAACTGCTCAATCTCATCATCGGTAAACGAATCCAACCGCCTTGCGAGGAAATTCAGCTCGTCGAGATTAATCGTCCGCGCATTCAAGGCAGACAGCTCCAACGGATAATGGACGTCCTCGACAAAGAACAGTTGGGTCGTATCCGTCGGCATCTTCGACTCTATGAGAATATCGTTTAGCATTTCATCGCTGACAGGGAAATCGATATCTGCGGAGTTCCCTTTATAGCTGATATTTGCTGAAATATACATTTGTATCACTCCTTTGAAGAATCCCCGAACCATCGCTGATCCGGGGATTCTGATAATTATTTATCCGTATACTACATAGATCTGACCGCCGCTCGCGACGACGTTGAACATGATATCGGACGGTACCGCGCCTAAGTCTGCGTAATAGTACGGGACGTAATCGACGTCGCTGTAGCAATCCGCCGTAGCTGCGTCCGTGTCGGTGTAACCGCTGATATCCGTCGGTGGGAACCAGCCCGCGTTTCCGATGCCGAGAGAGCCGTTGTAAACCATGCCGAGACTCTGACCGTAACCGATTAGATTGCTGACTACCTGATTGTAGTCGAGGTATTTTCTTTCCGCCGGCGGCTCGGTCGGCTCCGGCTCGGGAGCTTTAGTAGGCTTCGGCGCCTCGGTCGGTTTTGGCTTTGGCGCTTCCGTAGCTTTGGGCTGAGTCGCTTGGGTAGGCTTCGGCGCGGGATTGCTCTGCGGATTTTCGGTGGTTTTCGGGGAACGGCTCTGACTGTTTCCGCTCTGTTTCGGAGTGTTTTCACGCGAACTTTCTGAGCTTTGCGTCACTGAGCTTTCGCTGTTCTGCACACTCACGTCGTTCTCCGAAACGCCGTCCTGTTTGCGCGACGTTTGCCCAACACCGGCTTTATTCGGCGAGGTCGGGTACACACCCGAAGGCTCCTGAAAAGCCGACACAGGCGATTTCTCGGCGTTTTTCGTTTCGGATGTTTCAGTGCCGAAAATATCAGTATTTATGCGGCTTTCTGCTTCATCCGCCGTCGCGGAATATGTTGGCTTTTGGTGGATATAATTCTCTTTTTCTGCCTGTGAACAGGCGCTCATGCTGCTCGCTGCCATTAAAATGGCTATGATGATCGCTAACTTTTTCATACAGTCAGCCTCCTTTCAACGAGCAGTATAGTCGCGCCGTTTCGCAAAGTCCAGAGAGAATCACATACTTTGTGAAAAACCTTCGAACTCGTCCTCATCCTCGTCGAACGGAAGGTCGCCGTCGTCCTCCATCTCGGTAAAGCCATTACTTTCGCTTTCCTGCAATGCCTGATTGTACGCTTCGAGCACCTTGTCGTTGATCGCGTCGCGCGCCGCTTTTGTGACGGGATGAGCGATCTCGCTGTATTTGGTATTGCCGCCTGCGTCCTTGTACGATTCCTGCGGCATGGATACGAACAATCCGTTGCGCGAATTGACTACGCGCAGGTTATGGATCGCCACTGCTCCGGCGATATTCACGCTGGCATAGGCGCGCGTGTTGCCGTCGTTGTTTACGAGTCTGTCAATTTTTGCACTGATACCCGGCGTATGCGGTTGCCGTTTCTGCTGATCCTGATTGTTCCTCTGATAATTCTTTCTGCTTGTTTGTGCCATGATAAACACTCTCCTTTTCACAATCCATAAAGTGTAAACCCGACGTCAGCTTGCGTTTCCTCGTCGCTGATATCCTCGGGTTCCGCGTATTTTTCCATGTATCTGCTGACCTCATCATCCGTCAGCGATCTGAAATCCTCGCCCGCATCGCCGCAGATGAAGAAGGGTCCGGCGATGACTCCGCCGCCGTCAAGGTGACGGTTGCCCTGCATCCCTCTGAGCTTGCTTTCTTCATTCGCGACAAGTACGCAGCCGTCGTCCATAAAAATGGGTTCAATGAGACCGTCACAGACGGCGCGCTGCATACTGCGAAGCTCGTTGCGAATCTCCGCTTCATACGGTACTTTGCCGGGTTCGACATAAAGCACGCGCATGAGATCGTCCGGCTTCTGTGTCTTTGATTCATCAAAATCAATCTGCTTAAAGCCTACGCTGTCGCAGAAGAACGCTCCCTTGCCGGTAACGACCACGTCGGATACCGAAAGTGAGTGACCTTTGAAAAGTGGGTGTTTTTCCGTGTTGAACCGCACAAAGATGTCTTCGAGATCGTCGGTATCCAACTCCGCGTTGAACACCTCGTCGTAAAGCGAGGGGTCGACAGAATCCACGCCCATAAATTTCTTCATGCTTTCTAAGCTGAGAAACTTAATCAGGTGAAGGTCACGGTCAGCATTCATCTGATATATTTTTACTCTCACGATTGATTCACCTCCAAAGCTGTATCGCTTTCATCTATGTCCAACTTTTCTCTGATGTCGTTGAGCTTTTCGAGCGCCCAATCCGGTAATGCCGCGTCATTGGCTACGCCGTAAAAATCATGGCGACGGAAAGACGTAAACTCGTCGTCCTTCAAAAAGAAGCCAAACACCCGCGCGCCGATCTTTTTCGGGTTGCATCCAAAGCCGTCGGTGGCATAGAAAAGCTGATAATCGGGCGTTCGGTATTCATTCTTCAATACCGTCGGTTTGAGGATCAAGAGCTGATCCTCGTAGTTCGATTCGTCGGTAACGGCAGCTCTATCGAACAGTCCCAGCTCATTCCATGCTGCTCTGAGCTGATTGGCGAAGATATCGACCAAACCGGGATGGGCTGTCACGCAGAAGTGCCAATTCTGGTCGTTGCTCAAAACATCAAACCCTTCAGCCCACTCCTTATTTTCTGCTGAATATCTGCCGTCCCGGATGCCCTCGCGGATTGTGTTGGCGATCACCCAATTGACGCGGTCAAAGCCGTATTTGTCCAGTAGCGGCTTAACGCAGTCGTCGAGCCGGTTGTCGTGATAGTGGCTGTTGATGGCATCAGTGATGTCGTTGGCGCACTTGCAGTTTTCGCGGTGGCTCTCGCGCCACTGCTCCACCTCGTCGAACTCGTTCGCGTTTTGAAGCGTATAGCGGTAAAGCGGCTTGAACTCAGGCATTTTCCGCGCTCCCTTGCTGACTTGCAACTTGCATTGACAAATGGACAAGCGCCGCCGCTTTCTGCTCGGGCGAAAGACTGTTGAGGAAGTCAAGGAGGGTTTCCTTCTTTTCCTCAATCGGCGTTCTCGCGTTGCAGACGCAAAGGCTCTCGCGGCTGATGATGATTCTGTCGTCGTCCAGTTCCTCAAAGGAAAGGATATCCCCGTGCTGTAAATCAAGACTTTCCCTGATGGCGTAGGGGATGGTGATTTTTCCGTGCTTTCCCAAAAATCTGAAAATAATATCTCCGGTCATACTTTCCTCCTTAAGCAGTCTTTTCGTGTGCGCAGTCGATAATTCGGAACGGACAGTTCACGCAGTCTTCGTCACATTCGAAGCTCTCAATGTCCTCCGGCTGCAACTTGTGAATAATGACCTTGCCGTCCTCCGCATAGATTTCGACAGCATCAGTTGGGGTAATTCCCGCTTCAATAAGTGCTTCTACGGGCATTGTGATAAAAATATGGGGCTGTGCTGTTACTGAAATAATTTTCATTAAATCTTACTCTCCTTCAAAATTTTATTAAAATAGTCCATCTTCCCGGCGTCGTCAAAAAGAGTCAGCTGTTGCGGCTGATTCTTTACACGCTCAAAGAAGTCATAGTTTGCAATCAATAATTCCTTAAATTCCTTTCCTGCTTCATAACGCTGTGCCATCGAATGGGTTCGGGAAAAGCTGAAGATTTCACAATCCCTGTAAAGTTCCCGAATCTCGGGGCAATCGTTATATGACAGCAGGAACCTGCCTTTGATGGAAAACAGTAAATCCCTCAACCGCTCATGATCGTCCGTGCCGAAGCCGCCGGGATACATTCCCTCGGTTGAGAAGTACGGCGGATCAAGATAAAAGAAAGCGTCGTCGCGGTCATAGTGCCGCACAAGCGTTTCAAAATCCTGATTCTCAACGATCACGTTCGCCATGCGCTTTTCAAGCTGTTGAATCAAGTAAAACAGTTTGCGAATGTCGAACGGCTGAGAAGCGTATGATTTACCGCTGCTTGAATAGCTGTAGCGCTGTAATTTGAGATACATCGCCGCTTTGCGAACATCATAGTCCTGCGTATATTTCAGGAAAAGCTCCGCGGCAGCATGATTTCCGTCAGTTCCAATTCCTCGGCGAGATATTCATCGGTGAAAACCTCATGCTCGAAGAACCTTATGATAACGTCAAAATCATCTCTGGAGTTGAGATTGCAGAAGCCAAGCTCTCGGATGACAGCCATCGGTCTTGCTTTCATACAGCGGAAGAGATTGACCAGATTGCGGTCAAAGTCGTTGAATACCTCAAAGGCGTCTATTGTCGGCTTGCCGAGCAATACGCTGCCTGAGCCGCCGAATACATCTATGAACCTGCCGTAATGAAGCGGAAACAGGTTATAGATGATGTGTAGGATCGATGTTTTGTTTCCTACTCGTGATACCGGTGTTCTGATTTTGATCCCTCGTTTCAGAGGGTATCAATCCCCGCAGAGATCGGACGGTATCATTCGCCGCGGGGTTTGCGATTGATACCCTGTAGTTTTATTTCTTATCGAGAATTATTCATGTTATCGACAATGCTGCGGAGTCTGCGAATTTCCGCTTCGTACTTATTGACTCTGTGGATGGACAGGCAGCACATCAGAAAAACTCCAAAACAGCCGCCGACCATCATACCCAAGAAAAACCAGAGAAATCCCATTACAAGCTCATCCCTTCCATAGCCGTTTCGCCGTTGACTACAGCAAATTTGATTTCCAATCCCAGCAGCACATCCTCGGTTGCCTTGTCGGTGTAACCGCACAGGGCGTTTGCGACAAGCTCTTCCAGCTGATTGGATTCAGCAACGGAAAGCGGAAGAACAACCGTGCCGCTTTTGTCGGTGATGCTAAACGTATCGGGATTCTGACGGTATTCCTTATACCTTTCGAGGGAGAGCTTCTCATAGAATTCTCCGAAACCGGCACCGTCCATCCGGCTTCTGTCTGACGCGGCAAAGGCGCACCACTGACGGCACGCCTCGTCGAGCAGACCATATTTTTGTTTGAATTTTTGATAACTTACAATCATTTATTCTTCATCCTGTTCTGTAGTGATTTTATAAATTGAAACTGAAATCTTCCTCTTCCTCGGGAAGCGAGGCGCTTTGCACCGCGTCCTCGCCGAGTGACGAAAGAATCTGATTATACTGCTCCGTGTCAAAGCAGTCCCTTATACCGAACTCGGCGCAGAGCTGCTCATATTCGGCAACGTCTACGCTGTCGGTGTCGATACTGTCATTGAGCTGCAGCCAAGCCTTGCACTTATCCCAATTCACGCAGAGCGAGGTGGGGTAACCGCCTGTGCGGTCACATTGAAAGTCGGGCGAAACATACACGTCGCCGTCGTTCAGCCGTTCAAGCTGGCTGGCGAAATCCTCATATCTCACAATGACATCCCCTGACCTTCATCAAAATCCTCGCTCTCCGAACCGTCGGTGATGTTGACATAATCGCCGATTACGCCGAGGGCTTCGTCGTAGCTGCCGGAGCTCATTACCTTATCAAGCATTTCCCGCGCTTCCATCCTCATGCCGTTTTGCTTGAGGGTTTGCGCCGCTTTTCCGGCAAGATGAAAAATGTTGCCGTTCTCGCCGATCAGGGCGCAGTCGGGCTTGACTCTCTCTCCGAGATAACCGCCAAGCTCATTGGAAACGTAGTCTGAAAGCCAAGTGCCGCCGAACTGACTGTGCGTTGACAGTCTCCACATAGCGAGCTTGCCGGTATCGAACTTTACGTCGGGATTGAAAGGAAACAACAGACAGGTCAGCCCGTTGTTTTCAAAGCGGTAAACGTCGGAAAACCTTTTGCCGTCAAGCAGCACTTTGCTCTCTGTCAGCATATCGTTGATGCCGTCAACCCACTCCTGCAAATCGCCGCCGCAGCCCTGAAAAACAAGACCTTCGGTTTTCTTCATTCGCCGAAGGTCAGTAGTTGAAATATCCTTGATGCTCAAAGATTCATACCTCCTATATAAAAATCTTCGTCGCTGTCCTCTGTAAAATCCGTTGCGGCGAATTCTTCCGTTGTCATAAAGCCTCCGAGAAAGTTCGGCTCTGTATCGTAATCGAGCTCAATATATCCGTCTGTACCAAGATCAAGTGGTTCTTTCACGATAAATGAGCCTGCGTGATCAATGTGTACGTTCTTCTCGATCGAACCGTAGTAATGATCCTCTGAACCGATTGCCTCTCTGAAATCATAACGGTACATTCCTTCGGGAACTTCGCTGTCGTATATACGGCTGTCGCTGAATAAGGCTTTTTGTCCGCAAATCTCGATCAGCTCGTATTTTTCAAGCTCATCGTAGCCGGTCAGCGCAAATAAACTGTCTTGCTGCTTGGAAACTATGCCGTAGGATGTTACCTCGGCTCCCAACCGTTGAAGCAGTCTGTCGGCGTCGATTTCGGAGCGAATGCCGTCAAGCCAGCGAGTGTCAAAATTGGTCGGCGCGTGGTAGGCAAGATATTCCTTAAAGAAGTCGTCCGCATCCTCCGCGTCAAACGAAAACTCATAATCATTAATGCTCTTGAAAGCGGAAACGGCGCCGTCCAGCGTGCTGACATTTCTTCTCTCCAAAACGGCTTTGAACATCGTCCGTTCCTCTGCGGAAAGGGACAGATAATTCAATGCAAGCTCGTTGAGCTTATCGATATCACTCATGCTTTGAAGCATATATCCTCCAAACTGAGGAATACCGCTTTTGAAATCATAGAAAACACAGTCCTCAATCAGCGACGCGCCGAGCTGTTTCGCCAAGGCGTTCATTTCGTCCTTGCTCTCCGGCAAATGAAGCCACTGCGCGGATTTTAACACTTCGTCAGGATCGGTCTTGGGTGCTTTGGCAACAAGCAGACTGAAAACAGCGCCGTCCGATGGGGATTCAGGCAGAAGCTGACTGCCGTCATACACATTCTTCAGTTCATGGTACCTTGTGGGAACGTAGTATTTGCCATAAAATACGCCGTCGTCGCGTTCTCTGAATTCCTTGCCGATGGATTTGTAATCAAGATAGGACAAGGCAGCGTCCGGAACATTTTCGAAGCGTTCGTCGAAATCATTTTCAACGACGAATTTGCCCAGCTCGTAATCCGTACCGACATTGACCGCCAAAGGTATCATATCCAATCCATACGTCATATTGATGACCGAACCGACATGAATTTGCTCGTCCTCCTGCATTCCTCTTGTGCGGGCGTAATACAGCGCCTCAAATTTGATCTCATCTTCCTCCGACAAACTGTCAAGGCGCTTCGCCAAATAGTTCAGCGCATGAATATCGTCTGCGGTGACCGACAGATGGGAAGGATCAAACATCACCGCTTCCTCAATGTCGATAAACTTTTGGGAGGACTCGTTTTGAAACCGCGCTCTGCTGAGAGCATCTTCGATCTGCAGCTCTGTCGCGGGCAAATCCAGTGTGGCACGGTAGAACTCGTGCTTTCTCGGCTTTTCAGCCGACAACTCTATTGTCATCTGTGTACTCATATAGCCTCACCTCACATGCTCATTGAGAAGCCTTCGTCCTCATCTTCAGTGTCCATATCGTCCGAAAAATCTTCATCCGCGCTTTCGCTGGGCATAAGAGAATCCGCTTCATAAAGCGTTTTTCCCCGGTAGGAGATCTCGGTGATATCTTCGGGAGTGAAGTCGCTGTATCTGCCGAAGCGCTCGTAAAAGCCGTCCCTGTCTTTAGGCGGGATTTCCCACGCGCTGTATCTGCCATCCAAGTAACGGCTCAGCCTGTCCGCGCTGTACTTAAAGCTGTATTCCTCGCCGCCCTTGATGATGGTAACGTTTACGGTTTTCGCTCCGCTGTCCTTGACAGCGTCCATGACAGCCTTCTGTTTATGCAGAGGATGATTCGGATTCGCTTCGAGCACACGGAGCTTTTCGCGGAGAATCTCATTCTTGCGCAACTCGAGCAGCATATCGTCCTGATGAGTCTGCCAATATCCCGTTGCCGCTTCCTCGACCGTCGCGTCGCGGTACTTCAAATACCGCAGCATTAAGGCGGAACTGCTCCGATCCAAATAATAACCGCATTGAAACCTGATGTCGTCAGCCGAATCGCCGCCGAGATACATCCTTGTCACGATAGAATCAGCATAGTTGCGCCTGAAATCGTCGAGGCGGTTATCGTACTTTGCATCCTCAAAAGACGGGCTGCGTAGATGATCAACATCGTTGCCGACAACCCCTTCGATAAAAGCTCGGACGTCATCATTGAACTGCTGCTCAATATCAAGCATGGATTTTGTGGAATCCATGTCGTCAAGCTTACCCTTCAAAGGAAACTTGACGTCATAAAGCTGTCCGTCGAGCTTGTTATAGATGCCGCAGTAAGCCATATTCGCATTGACAGTCAGCGGTTCGCCGTTGTAGCTGTTCTGATGAAACAAAAAGTCAAAATCATAATCGTATGGCACACGAATAATGGTGTCCGCATAGTCGCCGTTTCTTATAGCGGCAGGCTTCGTGATATCGTCCTGAAGCCATTTGCTGAGTTCACTGTAGTCTTTCACGGTTCACACCTCACAATCTGATATTTCTCATTGACCGCCCTGATTTTCTCGCCGATAGCTGAGATGACCGGGACGGTGACTGAATTCCCAGCCATTTTGTAAAGTCTGGCATCGGACAATCCCATCGCCTGCGCCTTGTAGAACTGTTCGTCGGTAAAGCCTTGGAGCCGCCAGCACTCGATTGGCATAAGGGTTCGTATCCTGCCCTCATGCATCACGCCGTGCCTGTCGGTGGCGGTGATGGTAAACATCGGCTCGTCGGGCTCCTTGACGCGCCTGCCGTTCTGTCGAACCTTTTCCTTCTGCGGCGAGATGATCGCCCTCGGCTTGTCCTCGATCAGCACACCTGAATTGACGCCCTTGTGGTTGGTCACGCCCGCGTTGTGACGGGCGATGATCGTTCGCGCTTCGTCGGTGATCATCGGGTCGGGGTTCAGGTCGATGAAGTATAACCCTGTTTTGCCGCCCTGACCGCCCGAGCCCGCGCACTGCGTACAGGCTATGCCGTCGGGGTCGTAGACGCGCTGCCCTTGGCTGCCGCCGATAATCTGCCTGAGATTTTTCGCATTGCGGCTTGCGAGAGGAAATATTTCTCCGGCACATCGGTCATCAAGATATCCGACAATGTACAGCCGTTTTCGCTGCTGGGGAACGTAATATCTGCTGTCAAGCACGCACCATTCAAAACAATACCCCACTTCAATAAGCGCGGAGTAGATGGTTTCAAGTGTCCTGCCTTCGTCATGCGATAACAGTCCGACGACGTTTTCCAGAAGAAAAAATGCAGGCCGTTTCGCCTTAAGCAGTCGGGCAACCTCAAAGAAGAGAGTACCTCGGGTATCCTCGAAGCCAAGCCGCCTTCCCGCCACGCTGAAACTCTGGCAAGGAAAACCTGCGCAGACAAGGTCGAAGTCGGGCATTTCGTCGGGATTGATCTTTCTTGCGTCGTCACAGTAATATTCACCTCTCGTATCAAAAATTGCGTTGTATGCTGTGTTCGGGTAAGGGTCGATTTCGCAGTGACCGATGCATTCAAAGCCGCCGACGGCCTCCAAGCCACTGCGAAAACCACCGATACCCGAAAACATATCAAAAAATCGGATCACCATACGGCATCCGACCTAAGTAAAAGTACCCTCCTTTACATGCTCATTTCAAAGCCTTCGTCCTCGGCTTCATCGTCTTCGAAGTCCTCGTCGTCGGATTCTTCGTCGTCGAACTCGGAATCTTCCTCGTCGTATTCATCCTCGGACTCGTCCTCAAACTCGTCCTCGTCGGAATCGCCCTCAAAATCGTCCACAGCGTCTTTTTCGCTGTAGTCGGGTTCATCTTCGTCCTGCTCGTTTTCGCGCTCAAAACCGGCGTTCTCGCTCTCACGGGCGGTCTGCTCGCGGTCGAGCTCGCGCTCTATGAGTCCGAGCAGGAACTGCTTCTGTGTCATGTTGTTGCGGTGCAGGTAGTCCTTGATGCGCTGAAACATTTCCTCGGGCACCTGAAACGCAACAGTTCTTGTGTTTGCCATGATATTTCCTTCTTTCTCTGAAATTTTTGGGTGGAGTTCGTTGTCCAAGGCAACGGCAACGAACTCCGACATTGTCATGCCGTGGCTGCGGATATATTCGCTGACCTCCGCGTGAAGCTCCGCAGCCACCTTTACGGTAATGCCTTTCTTTGCGACGTCAGGCATTTTTGATCATCCTTTCCAAGTAGTTTTTGATTGCCGACTCCACGATTTCCTCAACGGAAAGTCCTGTTTCGGCGGCGTAAGCCAAAAGCGGCTCAACGAGCTGCGACGGGATTTCAATGTAATGCTCCATGAAAACCTCACAGCTTCATCGTCGGTGCTTCGCTCTCGTCGACACTCTGTTCCTCCGCGATTTCCTCGGCGGTGAGAATGCGGAAGGTGTCCTCGCCGGGAATCATGCCCAGGCTCCTGCCGTTATCGAAATCACAGTGAACCGTGCCGATATCATCTACGGCAACTACTGTTCCTTTGCTGTTCGGCTCGACCGGTCTCGGGTCGCTGCCCATGTGAAGCAGCATAACGCGCGTTCCCGCGGGATATCTGTCTTTGATCATTTGCGCCCGTCTGTGCAGGCGATCCCATTCTGTCATTTTGTTACCTCCGTAGCTTGCCGAAACCTCCGCCGTTTCCTGCGCCAAAAATAGATTTTTACAATCACAACGGCTATAACGGCAAGTCCGGCGATGATGATTTGTAGCTGATGGCTTTTCGGCACCGTTCTTGTTACCTGAGATACCGTCGCTGCCGAATCTGATGTGGCGGCTTCAAATGGCGCGCGCTCCGCGTGAACCAACAGCCTATGGCTGTTAACGCCGTAGGGAGTGCAGGTCACGAGCGTCAGCAAATCCTTTCCCTGAACGACCTCCAGCTTGCTCGAATCGTCAGGCTCTACCACATCCGTACCGATGACGGAGTATTTCAGCGTCCGGTCAAGAACGTAAATATAGATTTCGTCACCGTTTTCCAGTTCGTCGATATCGTCAAAGAACTTCTGCGTCGGATAGCCGCAGTGCGCGGAAATGCAGGCGTGAGTGTTTTCGCCGCCGATCGGAAAGGAAGTATGCTCCAAATGTGCGGCGCCTTTCGTCAGCACATCTTCGCTCTCGCCGTGATAAATCGGGAGACGGACATTGATTGACGGGATTTCGACATAGCCCATAATGCCGTCGTCCAAATCGAGAATCTCATCATAGTGAGACAAAATTGAGAGTTTGCTGTCGTCTGTGCTGACGTCGGTTGCCAGTGCATCGTTGTATTTTTCCGCAACGGAAAAATAACCATCTAAATCTTCCTGTGAAAAGGAATCGACGTTATTGTTGTAATCGTCGATTCGACTCTCGTTGTACTGCTCATTGATCGCGTTGCTGATTGCGGGATAGAGGAAGCACACCGCGCTGAACAGTATCAGCGCGGTGGTCAGTATAACGAACAGAGGTTTCAGCTTTTTCATCGTTTTAACTTACTTGCTGTTCTTCTTGCTTCTTTTGATGATAATAAGCATCACGCCGCCGAGGACGAGCGAAGCCGCGCCAGCGATGTAGAGATACATCACATAGCCGCCGGTCTGAGGTACGATCAGCTTGGTATCGGTGACGGTCACGGAAGCGGTTCCGTTTGTGGGAGCGTTCTGTACCCATGTGCCGTTGCTGATGGCAGTGCGGTAGGTCGCGGTGATAGTGACGGGAATGACCTTGCCGTAGACGTTGTAGCCCGAAGGCGCCTGTGTCTCGACGATGTAGTAGGTGCCGCTCTGGAGCTTGACTTCCTCTCCTGCGGAATTGAGGAAGGTCACCTTGCCGTTGGAGTCGGATGTGCCTGAACCGATAGCGCTTTGGTTATTCTGCGCGTTGGCGCTTGTCTTGTAGATGCTGAACTTCGCGCCGCTCAGAGCGGAGCCGTTCTCGTTCTTCTTCATGACGTTAACGCCGTAGGTGTAAACGTACACGGTATTGCCGGGAACGCTCGCGACGGATGAAGAGTTTCCGTAGGTCAGCTCAACATCCTCATTGGGGTTGCCGGTTGTGCCTACAACAGCGTACTTGTTAATAACCGCAGAATAGGTGACGATCACATAGCTGATGTTGGAAGCATAGAAATCGCTCTTTGCGAGATAGGTTTTGTTCAGCGCGATATTGAACTCTGTGTCCTTGCCGTCGCCCTCGGAGGTAACGTTAAGCTTGTAGTCGGTGTCCTTGGTAAGATCGGCGATCTTTGTCTTGCTGCTGTCTGCGAGGTAAACCTTGACGGAATCCTTGTTGAAGGTCAAACCCTTTGTCATCTTATCCTTGACGGTGTACTGCTCGAGCTTGTTCGAGGTCGAACCGGCGGTTGTGTTGTACAGTGCGAAATCAACGGTGTCGCCGAGGGAAACGTCGGTATAATTGACATTGCTCTTGGTGGAATTGGTGATTTCCTTCTGTGTGGTGGGCGTATCGTCGGCTACCTTGTTGGCGAGGTTGATCGCGGAAAGCGTGTAGACCCACGAGTTGTTCTGGAAGTAGGGCAGCGCGAACACGGAGTTTGTCACGGATTTCACGCCTGCGGGGTACTTGGTGCATTTGACGTAGTAAATACCCTGCGTCAGGCTCGAAAAGGTCTTTGTGGTTGTTGAAGTGCTCGAAGCAAAAGTTCCGCAGGAAACCGCGCCGGTCGGCATCGCCGTATTGATGGGAGACAGCGAGTCGAGCTTGGCAAGGAGATTCTTGCTGTTGCCTGCTTTTACCTCTGTAGCAATGCTGTCAAAGAGCGGAGTGTAGACAGTTTCGTTGGTGGTGCCTGATGTTGTTTTGAGGTCTGCGACTCTGAACAGCTCAAAGGTGTAGCCGGGCTTGGAGCAGTTCAGCGTGACGGAAACCTTCTTGCTTTCGTCCAAGACCGTTGCCGCGGATGCGAACGGAATCGCGGTGATGATAAGGGTGAGAATGATAATAAATGCTGATGTGGTTTTGACTAAATACTTTTTCATTGATAAAATCCTCCTGTAATTAAAAAAGCACCCGTTTGGGTGCATAGTGACAATTAGTATTTCTTTTTTCTGTAGTATGTGAATACCGCTAATGCGGCAAAAAGTGAAATCAAGCCTGATCCGTAAAGAGCAAGCCGCCCTCGGGAACCGGTGTTAGGCATAATGATATTGTTGTCCTTGACGGAGATCGTCAGGTTGAGCGTCTGCGTACTGTCCGGCGCGATGGTGAACGGAATCTTTTTGCCGTTAGCCATTTTTCCGCTCGGTGCGGCCGTCTCAACGAGGTAGTAACTGCCCAGCGGAAGATTGATCGCGGTCAGCGTCGTGTTGACGGTTGAGAGCGTTGTTACCGATCCGATTTCCGTATAGGTGTACATGCCCTCGGATACGCGGTAAAACTTTACTTCCGCATTGTCGGAGGTGTAGATCTTCCACTGCGCGCCGACAAGCACCTGACCGTTCCCGTCGTACTTCTTGATCTCAATCTGACCGGTCTTTTTACGGTTGATCATCCTGACCGTCTGTACTTCGGCAGTGTCCTGAACGGTGAATGACACATCCTTGCTCAGATTGTATTCCGTCAGGGTTTTCACCTCGTGCAGTTTATATGTCTGACCGATCTCGAGCTTTCCCGTGATTTCATACGGATTGCCGTCTGTCGTCCACGTCGGGATAACTACCGCACCCGAGCTATTTAGAATTTGAAGCTGTACGCCCTTGAGCGGATTGTTCCTTTCATCGACCTTGATGATTTGGATTCTGGTCGGTGTCTTTTTGTCGGTGACTGCCAGCTCGTAAACAATCTCGGTTTCTTCCTTGGCCTCAATCTTTACGGGATAGATAGTCTCCGACAGCTCATAACCGGACGGCGCCTCGATTTCCTTGACGTAATACTGCTCACCGCACGGGTATTTCTCGGCGGTGACCGCCTCACCGTTGCTGTCGGTTTGTGGGAACTGATAGATCAGATTTAAGCAATCTTCATCTGAAAACAAGCCGTAGGTCGCTCCGGCAACGGGATTGCTGCCGCCTTCCTCGGTTTTCCTGAGCTTGATTTTGCCCTCGCACTTATTTTCAACGTTGACGATGACGGACTGATGACCGCTTTCAAGCGCCTGCTTGTAAGTGTCAGCGGATATCTCAAAATCAACGGGCATAGGCTCCGCAAACCGTTCGGGAATACTGTACACGCCGTTTTTCTTCAAGCCGAGCTCCGTCAGGGTGTATCTGCCCTCGGGGAGCGTCAGATAGTAACGCCCGTCGGCAGCGTGAACCTGATGACCTGCGCAAAGCGTTCCCTTTGCCGTGACATGAGCTGTGTATTCCTCGGCTGTATCGCGGTTGACGATTTTGAAATAGTAGTTCGCGGTCGAGCTGCCGTCGTCGGTCGTCTTATTGATCTCCAACGGAATGCTGAAAATATTGGTGTAGTAGCAGTCGTAGATCGTCGTTGTGTTGCTGTCACCGGAGGTGGATTTGAACAGATAGGAGCGGGTCTTCGCTTCCGGCTCATAGAAGTCGGGCATAACGTATGCCGAACCTTCCTTTCTGCCGATTTCCGTCACCTCATAATAATCTGACGGGACAAGCTCGCTGACGTCGCTGCAGTCAAAGTGCTCCTGAACATATTCGCCGACGGTCTGCGTCAAGCCCGCTTCATCGGTGGGACCGAGTATGAACGCGGTGGTATTGTAATATCGGCAAAAGGTCGAAACATTGGATACCTTTATCTGAAAATACCAGCCTTTGAGATTCTCGGCAGTGGAAGCAACGCCGTCGATCACGTCCTCGTCGCAGTTATCGTACTCGTTTTGTGTGCCGATGACCTTGCGGACTCTGAAATCCGCGTTGAGCTTGGCGTTCTGCGATACCGCAACTTTGACGTTGAAATATGCCGTCGGAGCTGTGACCGTGCCGCCTGAAACAACGTCCTGATATGTTGATGCATAGGCGATGAGCTTCGCCTCGTTTGTAGTGGGTACGCCTGTTTTATTCGCATTCAGCGTCACGGTTTTGCCGGTGGTGTTCAGCTTGGCGGCTGACGGTGTGAGCGTCACCTTGTTGCCGCTCACCTTAACTGTTACGGTTGCGTTACCGACGTCAACGGTCTTATTATTGAAAGCCGCGAACTGCGCCATGATGCTGTTGCTGTCGGTCAGCGTCAGGGGATTGTATTTCCACTTCTTCGTGACGTTGTTGTACACAGCGCTGAGCGTATAGGTCGGTGCGCCGGACGAGGCTTTGTTGGCGAACGACGGCACGGTTTGCGCCGAAGCCATCGCGTTCTCAATGCGGCGGTAGGCATTGGAGATATTGCCGTTGCAGCCGTCGGCACAGTACATGGACAAATAGCCGTTGCCATTCAGCGAATACGGAGCGGTCGCGTTGCGTTCACCCTTGATGATCTCCCATACGATGAGCTGTGTTGCGATGTAGCACTCGTCGGAGTTGATCGAGGTGTTTCCTTTTATATTGGAAAAGTTGCCCTCTCTGCCGTAGCACAGAGCGGTGTTGACCGCTTCTTTCTGATTGGCTGATAAACCCGCCCAAACGCCGCTCGAGGTCGTCTGCGTCAGGGAGGAGCCCGTGTTCAGCGCCGCTCCGGGCTGAATACAGTAAGCGCGTGATCCGTTGACGGTGATCATCAGCGCCGACTCGCCTACATACTGACCGATCATCGCTCGGCGAACGGTTATGACATTTCCGCCGGTATCATAGCAAAACGCAAAGCTCGGGTTGTATGAAGCTCCTACGGAGCCGTCGCTTAGCATAGCGGAATATTCCGTTTTAGAAATATATCCACCATAGGACACCAACTCGCCGAGCTCATCATTGGAAATGTATTCGCCGTAGCTACTGAGATCAACGTCGCTGTCGCCGCCGATTTCCGCCGCCTTGACTGCATCCATTGTTACAGAACAGGCTGTCAGAAGGGCAACTGTCAAAATGAGCAGAACGGCGATCGCTCTTTTGATATTGCTTTTCAAGTTTTCTCTCCTTTCTTTGGAATGGTCTGTTGAAGAATTTTGCGGGTCTGTCGCGTGTACGGTAAAAGTGTTTCATGTGGATTTCCTTTCACAAATTAAATAGAACCGGTCAAAGCCGCCGTGTCCGTTCGAGACGCAGGTGATGAGCGTGAGCAAATCCCTGCCCTCGGTGATGTAGCAGTCTGCCGATTCGTCTTTTTTATGGATTTGTTTGTCAATGATCTTGTAGGTCAGAGTGTTCCAGTAGTTCTCGACGGTGATCTCGTCGCCGATACTCAGACTCGGAATGTAGTCAAAGAATATCCTGCCGATGTATCCGGAATGACCCGACAGCACACAGTTAGTGCTTTTTCCGCCGACAGGAAGTGAGGTGTAGGTCATGTGCGCGGCTCCGAGAGCCATGTTGTCATCGTTTCCGCCGAGATAGATGGGTAACTCCAAACCGATGGCCGGTGCTGAGATATATCCGAAAACGCCATTTGTGATCCCGTAGCTGCTCAGATTCAAAGCAGGAGATTGGTAGGACTGTTCATTTGTAAGCAGCTCGTGTTGGTGTTTTTTCAGATTATCGTTGTACGCTATGCTGTCGGAATAGAGGCGGTCAAAATCAACAGTAGTGTTTTCCGACATGGACAGTTCTTCCTCAAATATTGTTCCATCGTTATTTTGAACAATAGAAGCATATTCGTTTTGTGCATTATTCTTTTTCGGCTTTGTGTTCGCCGAACTGTCCTCAGACGATTCGTCCTTTTCCGTCGGTTCATCGGACGTCGCCTTGCTTTTCAACGCCTTGAAATCCTCAATCGTGGTATGGGCTATTTGCTCACCGACGCGGTTGGATATTCTCGGAGCGATCAGCATCGTCAAGCCTACTATCAGAAGAACTACCGCTAAGGCCGTGAGTAGTTTTCGGTTCATGTTTTCTTCTCATCGGTGATCTGTATTGCTCCCAAACCGAATTTGCGGATTGCCATCGCGTTACAGATAAGCGCAAAGGTTTTTGCGTTGATCAACTTATTGTCAGCAAGATCGTTGATGGTGATGTGTTTGGTGCCGAGATACAAATCCTTCGCCGCGCAATAGAGGGGATAGGAATGCTCGGAGCAGTTCTTCGGTCGGAGCTTGCCGAAGCTGATGCCGTGGTTCTCGACATATCTCCGTGTTTGATTCCATAGTCGGAAATCGGCTGTCAGTAAATACAGAGCCGCGACAAGCGCGCAGTTCTTTCTGTCATACTTTCCGATCCTGTCGAGTGCTGCGTTAAAACTCAGTCTGTGCTGTTCGCTCAAGAATGTCATGGGGATGACCTCGCTTTCCTTTATATATTTTCTCAGTCGGCGGAGAAACCCGCTGTGCTTGATTTCAGACATTGTTTCTTTCATTACCTCTTTGAGTGAAGCGACGCCGACGGCGATCCGTTCCTCTAAGCAAACACAGCGAGGAACCTTGCAGCCTCTCAGCTTACCTCCGTAGTGTTCGCACAACCGGCAGTCGCACATGTCTGCGGTATACTCAAATCTGCTGGTCACGACGATTCCCGAACCTCTCGGGTAAAAGTTCGGTATGCCCTTCATCATGCTTTCGATGCTGCGGTCATACCGGTTTTCTGTAAAATACATTGATTATCAACTCCTTCAAAATTTTTTGAAAATAAAAAAAGAGCCAACCGCTTATTTCTAAACGATTGGCTCTGAAAGTGAGATTTTTTCAATTGTAAGTAGTATTCCTTAAGTTGAATTGCCTAAGAAAAAGTTAATTTTGTAGACTGGTTTTCTGTTCTTCGGGGGTTCATTTCCCTGAAAAACGGTAAAATAGCCGTTTTACATCTACGTTTTTGTACGCTCGCGGACATGCCTCTGAGACGTGAAAAAGCCCGATAAAATCGGGCTTTTCGGGGCGAATATCTTTTTTATTCGCATAGGATGGTGCGCCAACAGGGACTCGAACCCCGGACCGACCGGTTATGAGCCGGTAGCTCTAACCAACTGAGCTATTGGCGCGTATTTTGCACAAGTCTTATTATATCAGAAAACTATTATTGTGTCAATATTTTTATTGTATAACTGTTCATTTTATGATATAATGTGTATCGTAGTTTAAATTTGTATTACGAATGAGAGGTATATTTTTATGGCAGTAATCAAGCCCTTTAAAGGAATCCGTTATGACACAGCCGTTGCAGGCGACATTTCACAGCTCTGCTGTCCGCCCTACGACATCATCAGCGACGAGCAGAGAATGAATTTTATTATGCAGAATCCGCAAAACGTTATCCGCCTTGAGCTTCCGCGCGAGGGTGCGGATATCTATGCGACCGCAGGAGATATCCTTGATATGTGGCGCAAAAACGGCGTTTTGCTCGTTGAGGACAAGCCGGCTATCTACGTCTATGAAATGGCTTTTGAGGCTCACGGAAAGCCTTTGAGTGTCAAAGGAATAATCGCCCGCGTTCAGCTTGAGGAATTTTCAAAGGGCATCATTCTCCCCCACGAATTTACTCTTTCAAAAGCAAAAGAGGATCGTTTCAATCTTATGAAAGCGACAAACAGCAACTTTAGCCAGATCTATGCCCTCTATATGGACGGCGGCCACAATACCCTTGGCACGATCAACGAACAGTCGCAGGGCGATTCTGTTTATGAAGTCACCGACGCGGACGGCGTTGTTCATCGCCTTTGGATCATCACCGACGAGGATATAATCGCCAAGCTGTGCGCAGATTTTGCCGACCGCAAGCTCTATATCGCCGACGGTCACCACCGCTACGAAACCGCGCTCAACTACCGCGACTATTGCCGCAAGCTTGGACTTTCAAAGCCCGGCGATCCGCAGGATTTCCAGATGATATATCTTGTTAATATGGAGCACCCGGGTCTTGTTGTGCTTCCGACGCACCGCATGGTACGTGACCTCAGCGACTATGACAAGGACAAGGTACTTGCAGGCTGCGCCGAGTATTTTGATATTACCGCACATGACTCCGCAGAAGGTATGGAGGCTCTGCTTGAGGAGCAATACAACCTCGGCAAAAAAGCGTTTGGCTTCTACTGCGGCAAGGGCGAGTGGTATATGCTCACCCTAAAAGACACAGAGATCATGTCTCAGATGCTCCCCGAACTCAGCAAGGCATCGCAGCAGCTTGATGTCAGCGTGCTTCACACCCTTGTTCTGGAAAAAATCTTCGGCATCGATAAAGAAAACATGGCGAATCAAATCAACCTTACCTACACAAAATATTTTGAAGAGGCTATCGGCTTTGTTGACGAGGGCAAGTTCCAGTGCTCGTTTATTTTGAACCCGACCCGCGTAACCGAGATCCGCGACGTTGCCGCTGCCGGCGAAAAAATGCCGCAGAAGTCAACATATTTCTATCCAAAGATGATAACCGGTCTGGTTATGAACGACCTGAGCATTAAATGATTTTCGGCAAATGCCTTATCTGTTTTTTTAAACGTTTTTAAAAAGTTGAATATACGATTTGATTATGAACGAGGGTGAAGGCTTGAGGCTGCTTTTGATCCACACAGGCGGAACGATCGCCACAGAGCGAAAAGAAAATACGCTTTCGGTGACCGAGCACGGTGTAAACCGCCTTGTTGAAAAATACAGGGAGCTTGGCGGTAAGGCTGAATTTGAAATCGACAGTCCCTATGATATCCTCAGCGAAACACTGGACGCAGAAAAATTGCTGAAGCTGGGGGAATGCCTCAAAAAGCACATTTCGGGTGACTTTGACGGCATTATAATCACTCACGGAACCGACACGCTCCAGTACACCTCAGCCTTTCTTTCGTATTATCTCGGAAGCATTTCCATTCCCGTCGTCATGGTTTCGGCGAATTATCCGCTCGACGATAACCGTTCAAACGGACTTAAAAATCTTTTCGGCGCAGTTGTTTTTATCAGAGAAGCAAAGGCCGCAGGAGTTTTTGCGGCGTATAAAAACACCTCGGACAGCCGTGTTACTATTCACCGCGGCACAAGACTGCTTGCGCATGAAGCGTATGAGGATTCGCTGAAAAGCGTCTTTGATTCTCCGTTCGGCTACATTGAGGGAGAAAGCTTTGCTGCAAACCCCGGGTTCACCGACGACGAGCCATACAAGGCGATAACCCCTGATTTTGGCAAGCCGGTGCTGTATCTTAGGGCGTATGTCGGCATTGAATACCCAAGTCCGCTCGGCTTTAAGGCGGTCTTGCTAGAGGGCTATCACAGCGGAACGCTGAACACCTCGGACAAAGGCTTGATTAGACTTTGCAAGCAAGCCTCGGAAGAAAATATCCCTGTTTTTTTGACCGGTGATCCAAAAGGCTTTGAATACGAAACCAAACAAATTTACGCTTCGCTGGGGATCGTTTCTCTCCCCCCTGCTGCTCCGATCGCAGCTTATGTCAGACTAATGATGCTGCCGGAAGCGTCGCTGCGAGATCAAAAAAATTAAGGGCACCTATAAAAATAAAGGCAATACCGCGCACCTTAAATGTACGGTATTGCCTATTTTTTAATATATTATTTTGTCAAAAGCTTGATTATTCTTTCAACCGCTTCAATGGTGCTTTCTCTGTCGCCGAATGAAGTCAGTCTAAAGTAGCCTGCGCCGTTTTTGCCAAAGCCCTCGCCCGGAGTGCCGACAACGTTCGCTTCGCTGAGAAGCAGGTCAAAAAACTCCCAGCTGCCCATTCCGTTAGGGCATTTGAGCCAGATATACGGCGAGTTCTTGCCGCCGGTGTAATAGATGCCAAGCTTGTCAAGAGCAGAAGCGATTATTCTTGCATTTTCCTGATAGTAGGCGATGTTTTCTTTGATTTGTCGCTGACCCTCTTCGGAAAAAACTGCCGCTGCCGCGCGCTGAACCGGCCATGAAACTCCGTTAAATTTGGTTGCCTGACGGCGGTACCAGGTGGAATAAATATTGTGACCGTCGCGCTCAAGCTCCTTTGGGATAACCGTGTAGCCGCAGCGTGTTCCGGTAAAGCCGGCAGTTTTGGAAAGCGAGCACATTTCGATCGCACAGCTTCTCGCGCCCTCGACCGCAAATATAGAGCGCGGCAGATCCTCGGTGATGAACGCCTCATACGCGCTGTCATAGAGGATGATAGCGTCGTTTTTGATCGCGTAGTCAACCCACGCCTCCAGCTGGTCGTAGTTATACGCCGAGCCGGTCGGGTTATTCGGAGAGCAAAGATAGATTATATCAGCCGAAACGCTGTCGTCGGGCATAGCGGCAAAGCCGTTTTTCTC
Source organism: uncultured Eubacteriales bacterium (assembly GCA_900315605.1). Taxonomy (GTDB): domain Bacteria; phylum Bacillota; class Clostridia; order Oscillospirales; family Acutalibacteraceae; genus Ruminococcoides. Next base: position 24,108 of record OMZU01000012.1, read on the forward strand.
GTTGGAACCGGCATAGATTATCTTTCTGCCTGCCATGATATTTGAATCAACGTAAACCGGATAAACCGGGTCGGTGACCAAAACAACATTGTCCTTGTCAAAGATGTCGCCGATATTTCCGCAGTCCGACTTTGCGCCGTCCGAAACAAAGATCTCGTCCGCACCGACCTCAACGCCGAAGCTTTTGTAGTAGCCGGAAATCGCTTCTCTCAAAAATTCGTAGCCCTCATAATCCGGATAACCCTTGAAGGTCTCCTTGTTTCCAAGCTCCTGCGCGCCTTCCTTCATAGCCTCGACCACAATGGGCGCAAGAGGAAGCGTAACGTCGCCGATCCCGAGGCGGATTATTTTTTTGTCGGGATTTGCCGCCGCATATTCCGCGGTCTTTTTTGCAACGTCGGCAAAAAGATAGTTAGGCACAAGGTTGTCAAAGTTTTTGTTGATTTTCATTTTACATCTTTCCTTCGCTTCGGCATAAAGCCGTTAATAAGCTTTTCCTAATATCATCATAAGCCTGTTTAGTATCCCTGCGTACATGTCCTCTCAGACTGTATTTGCGATACTAAACAGGCTTTTACGCAGCAATTTAATATTTTTCTTTTTCAGAATTAAAATGCAGTTAACAAATTATTATATCTCGATTTCTCCGTCAAAGATCTTCTCGGCGTTTCCGGTCATATAAACTGTGTCGTCGGTGTAGTTTATAATCAAATCTCCGCCTTTAAGCTTGACCTTGATATCTTCGCCCTTCTTGCAGAAGCCGTTTTCACATGCTGCAACAGCAACAGCGCACGCGCCTGTTCCGCAAGCCCAGGTCTCGCCGGAGCCTCTCTCCCACACTCTCATTTTGATCGTGTGCTCGTTGAGAACCGTAACAAATTCTGTGTTCACCCTCTCCGGGAAGAGCGGGTCGTTCTCAAATTCGGGTCCGACCTTCTCTATATCAATGTTGTCGATATCGTCCCTAAACACAACGCAGTGCGGATTGCCGATCGAAACGCAGGTTATGCTGTACTCTTTGTCTCCGATCGTCACATTTCTGGCAACGATCTTTTCGCCCTCAAGTGCTACCGGGATCTCGCTTGGGCTGAGTATTGCCTTGCCCATATCAACCCTGAGAGTATTAACCTCGCCGTCAGAGGTGTATGCCTTGAGCTTCTTGATGCCGCTGAGGGTCTCGATCGTGATCTCGTCCTTTTCAGCGTAATCCACCATGCCGTGGTCATAGAGGAACTTGCCCACACAACGGATACCGTTGCCGCACATCTTGCCCTCTGAGCCGTCGCGGTTGTACATCTTCATCTTTGCGTCGGCGATCTTTGACGGGCAAACCAAGATCACGCCGTCACCGCCGATTCCGAAATGACGGTCGGAAAGCCTTACCGCAAGTGCTTCGGGGTTGTTGATCTCCTGGTCAAAGGTGCTGAAATATACATAGTCGTTGCCGATCCCCTGCATCTTGGTAAATCTGAGGGTCTGCTTTGACTGTCTCATATCGTTGATGTTCACAAGCTCGGTGCTGTGCTGCGAGTAGCGGCTCTTTAGGCAGTCTGCAAGCGCGTTAGCTGTGTCGAGCGAGGTAAGACACGGAATATTTCTTTCAACTGTCTTTCTGCGGATTTTAACAGAATCACGCGAGGGGATCCTGCCCTTTGCCGAGGTTGAGATAACATACTGGATCTTTCCGCTCTCGATCAAAGTGAGCGTATTGTTTGTGCTGTTTTCGTGGATCTTATTAACTCTTACCGCGTCGATGCCGTACTTTTCAAGCACCTCAGCAGTGCCGCCGGTAGCATAGATAGTAAAGCCGAGGTCGTAGTATTTTTTGGCGATCTCACCGATCTCGGACTTGTCGGAATTGCGGACTGTGATGAACACGCCGCCGTTCTTTTTCATCTTGTAGCCTGCGGCGATAAGACCCTTGTAGAGAGCCTCCTCAAGCGTGCTCGCGATACCGAGGACCTCGCCGGTCGATTTCATCTCGGGTCCAAGGTGGTTGTCAACGTTGATAAGCTTTTCAAAGCTGAATACCGGAACCTTGACTGCGATATAGGGGCTCTTTCTGTAAAGTCCTGTGCCGTAGCCCATATCGCGGAGGTTTTCGCCGAGCATAGCTCTTGTTGCAAGGTCAACCATCGGAACTCCGGTAACCTTGCTGATGTATGGGATCGTTCTTGAAGAACGCGGATTTACCTCGATTACATAAAGCTCGCCCTTATAGATAAGGTACTGAATGTTCACAAGACCCTTTGTTTTTAGGTCGATCGCAAGATTGCGCGAGCTTTCGATGATGGTCTGAGTCATTTCGTCGCTGATGTTCCATGCCGGATAAACAGCGATCGAGTCGCCCGAATGAACGCCTGCGCGCTCAACGTGCTCCATGATGCCGGGGATCAAAATATCCTCGCCGTCGCAGATCGCGTCAACCTCGATCTCGGTGCCCTGCAAGTATTTGTCAATAAGAATAGGATTCTCAATATTCTGTGCAAGAATAATAGCCATGTATTCCTTGACGTCAGCCTCGTTAAAGGCGATGATCATATTCTGACCGCCGAGAACGTAGGAAGGACGAAGGAGCACCGGATAGCCGATATTTTCGGCAACCTCAAGGGCTTCCTCGGTCGTCATGACCGTAACGCCCTTTGGACGCTTGATGTGATATTTTTCAAGAAGCTCGTCAAAGCGTTCTCTGTCCTCAGCCATGTCGATCGCGTCGTAGGAGGTGCCGAGGATATTGATTCCGCTGTCGCTGAGGAATTTTGTCAGCTTGATAGCGGTCTGTCCGCCAAAGGCAACAACCACGCCGTAGGGCTTTTCGGTGTTGATGATGCCCATAACATCCTCAGAGGTGAGCGGCTCAAAATAAAGTCTGTCGGCTGTATCAAAGTCGGTCGATACGGTCTCGGGGTTGTTGTTTACGATAACAACGTCGTAGCCCGCCTTTTTGAGAGCCCAAACACAGTGAACCGAAGCGTAGTCAAACTCGATGCCCTGGCCGATTCTGATAGGACCTGAGCCAAATACGATAATAGTCTTTTTGTCGCTGTTTTTTTCTTTGATAAACTCAACAGCCTCGTTTTCCTTGTCAAAGGTCGAATAGAAGTAAGGAGTTTCCGCCTTGAACTCGGCTGCACAGGTATCAACCATCTTGTAAACCGGAACAAGCGGATTCTCAACCTTTTTGCCGGTGTACTGCTCAATAGTCTTGTCAAGGAAGCCGATGTTCTTTGCTTTTATGTAAAGCTCGCGATCCATTTTTCCTTCCTTGAGTTCGTTTTCGACCGCGATTATATTTTTGAATTTTTCGAGGAACCACTCGTCGATCATGGTGATCTCGTGGATCTTGTCAACGGAAATGCCTCTCTTGAGTGCCTCATAAACACAGAATATCCTTCTGTCGTCGCACACGCTGAGTCTGTCGAGCACAGAAGCGTCGGAATACTCCGAAAACTCCTTGTCGTTGAGGGTGTCGTGAGAGATCTCTGCGCCTCTTACAGCCTTCATAATAGCCTGCTCAAAGGTCGGCGCAATAGCCATGACCTCACCGGTAGCCTTCATCTGAGTGCCGAGCGCGCGCTTTGCATATACAAATTTATCGAATGGCCATTTTGGGAATTTTACAACGATATAGTCGATTGAGGGCTCAAAGCAAGCGTAGGTCGTTCCCGTAACGGCGTTCTTGATTTCGCTGAGTGTGTAGCCGATCGCGATTTTTGCCGCAACCTTTGCGATCGGATAACCTGTAGCCTTTGAAGCGAGAGCCGAGGAACGGGATACTCTCGGATTTACCTCGATTACCGCATATTCAAAGGACTCGGGATCGAGCGCGAACTGGCAGTTACAGCCGCCCTCGACCTTGAGCGCGGAAACAATGCTGAGAGCCGCGCTTCTGAGGATCTGAAACTCCTTGTCTGCAAGAGTGATCGAAGGAGCAACAACGATCGAATCTCCTGTGTGAACGCCAACGGGGTCAAAGTTCTCCATTGAGCAGATGGTGATAACGTTTCCTTCGCTGTCGCGCATTACCTCAAACTCGATTTCCTTCCAGCCCGAAACGCACTTTTCAACCAAAACCTGGGTGATAGGCGAAAGCTCAAGACCGTTTGAGGTGATCTCAACAAGCTCCTCCTCGTTGTTTACGATACCGCCGCCGGTGCCGCCGAGGGTGAACGCCGGGCGGATGATTACCGGATAGCCGATTTCGTTTGCGAACTCGATCGCAGACTCAACGTCGTTTACGACTGTTGACGGGATAACCGGCTGATTTATCGAGATCATCGTATCCTTAAAGAGCTGTCTGTCCTCTGCCTTGTCGATCGTTTCGGGGTTTGCGCCCAACAGCTTTACGCCGTATTTGTCAAGGAAGCCCTCCTTGGCAAGCTGCATTGAAAGCGTAAGACCTGTCTGACCGCCCAGAGTGGAAAGCAGGCTGTCGGGGCGTTCCTTTTTGATGATCCTCTTTACTGTTTCAAGCGTGAGCGGCTCAATATAAATCCTGTCCGCCATCGCATTATCTGTCATAATTGTAGCCGGGTTGGAGTTTACGAGAATAACCTCCAGACCCTCTTCCTTGAGTGCGCGGCACGCCTGGGTGCCGGCATAGTCAAATTCAGCCGCCTGTCCGATTACGATAGGACCTGAGCCGATAACCATTACCCTTTTTATATCCTTCTTGAGTGGCATAATATCATCCTCACCTTTATTTCAATCTGATTAATAGAATTCTTCAGTATCTGCTTTTACTGCTTGTTTTCGTCAATAAGCTGCATAAAGCGTTCAAACAAGAAGTCTGTGTCCTGCGGACCGCCGCAGGCTTCGGGGTGGAACTGAACCGAGAACGCAGGCATATCCTTGTAATTTACGCCCTCACAGGTGTTGTCGTTGGCGTTTACAAAGCTCACCTCGGCATTTGAGGGCAGGCTGTCGCTGACAACCGCGTAGCCGTGATTCTGAGAGGTGATGTATACCTTGCCGGTTTTGAGGTACTTTGCAGGCTGGTTTGCGCCGCGGTGACCGTATTTGAGCTTTTCGGTTTTTGCTCCCTGAGAAAGCGCGAGAAGCTGATGACCGAGGCAGATTCCGAACAGCGGGATCTTTTTGTCGGCAAGCTTTTTGATTTCTTCAATAACTGCGGTATTATCGGCAGGGTCTCCCGGTCCGTTTGAAAGCATGATTCCGTCGGGCTCCAGCTTCATAATATCCTCAGCCGAGGTATCTCCGGGAACGATCGTCAAATCGCAGCCGTGACGAACAAGCTCGCGGCAAATGTTCAGCTTTGCGCCGAAGTCCATCAAAACTACCTTTCTCTTGGGATCCTCAGCCTTGAACTCCTCCGGAACGCCGGTAGAGGTCGCCTTGACCGAATCCTTGATAACATATTTCTTGATCTCCTCAAGCTCTTCCCCGCTGAGCTCGTTTGAGTATTTTATCTTGCAGTTAAGCACGCCGTACTCGCGCACGATCCTGGTAAGTGCGCGGGTGTCGATCCCGTAGATTCCGGGAATGTCGTTCTCTTTTAAAAAGGCGTCAAGCGTACCCTCGCAACGGAAGTTGGAAGGAGCTTGGCACCATTCTCTAACAATATATCCTCTGAGAGCCGGGGCTTCGCTCTCAAAATCAAAAGGAATAACCCCACAGTTTCCAATCAACGGGAATGTCTGAATAACCACCTGACCGTAATAGCTGGGGTCGGTGAGTGTTTCAAGATAGCCTGTCATTGCAGTTGTAAAAACAAGCTCTCCGATAGTTTCTTTCTCGGTGCCAAAGGGTTTGCCCTCAAACACCATGCCGTTTTCAAGAATCAAGTATGCCGTTCGGCTCATAACAATGCACATTCCTTTCAACTAATAGTATTTATCCAAAGCTGACCTCCGCTGCCGCTGCAAGGCTTGTGTAACGCAAAAGCAGCGCGATAGTCAGTTTTCATAGGTTTTGATAACCTGCTTTGCAACAGCGACCTTGCTCACCCTCAGATCCATAGACTGCTTTTCTATATATCGGTGAGCCTGATTTTCGGACATATTAAGGCACGAAATCAGCAAAAGCTTTGCGCGGTTGATGACATTCATATCCTCAACATAATGCTTTAGCTTTTCGTTTTCGTCGCTGAAACGAAGTATTCTCGTCCTAAAGCAGTCGGAGAATTGCAGAAAATGATGAAACAGATGCCTGTTTATCGGCTTTGAAATCACAAGCACTCCGCAAGGCGAAAGAACGTCGTTGATTTCGTCGGCGTTTTTTTGAGGCACGATGATAACAACGCAGGAGCGCGTTGTATCGGCAAGCCGCTTTGAAAGCTCAATGCCGTTTTCGTCGGGAAGCGGCGCGTTCACACAAACAAGGTCAAACTCGTCGTCCTCAACAGCTTCAACGGCTGAATAAGCGGCAAAACAGGTCTTAACGCTGTCGTAGCCCTCCTGCCTGAGCAGTGAAGCAAGCGAAGCCGCGCTTTGACCGGAGTTAGAAACCAAAAGTGCCTTTTTCATCACACCACCGCCACACTGTTTTATCCATCATCTGTTTTATCCATCATATTATTTTACAAGATTATAAGCAATTTTAAATTACATAAAGGAATTAAACAAAAATTTTTAATCCGAGCAGAAGGCTCGGATTAAAAAGAGACCTCGCTTTCCCGAAAATAACCTTCATCAAAAAATAACGTTTTTAGGAAACGTTCATTTTTTATTTGTTTTCTATCACATTTTCTGTCTCAAGAATCAATTATACTTAGTATACACACCGTAGGGTCGCACCCATGTGTGCGACCTCGTTACTGCATTTTTTACTCCGAGCAGAAAGCTCGGAGTAAAAAGAAACCTCGCTTGCCCGAAAATAGCCTTCATCAAAAAATAACGTTTTTAGGAAACGTTCATATTTGATTTGTTATAAAATATAATACTTAGTTTACACACCCATGTGTGCGACCTCGGTACAGCACGACCTTATTAAGGGGCTATCGCATAACACGCGACAGCCCCTAACCCTTATTATTATACTCCGAACAAAAGCTCGGTATATGTCGGATACGGCCAGCACTCCTGCGAGGTTTCGGTCTCCATACTGTCGCCCACTGCTCTGAGCTCCTGCATAACAGAAAATACAGAATTGCGGTAATACTTTGCGATGTCAAGAGCGTCCGCGCCGCAGTCGCCTGCCTTGATGACCGCGTCCTCAAGCTCTGCGGTTTTCTTTGAGAAGCAAACGAGCTTTCCGGAAAGGCTGGTGATAAGCTCCTCCTCGACCGAGGTCGGAATAGCCTCCGAAAGCGATTTTTTGGCAAGAGCGGTCTCGGTGAGCTCCTTAACATATGCGGTCACTGCCGGAATGATCCTCTTTTTCGCCATATCTATCATTGTAAGTGCTTCGATATTGATTTGCTTTGAATAGGTCTCAAGCTCGATCTCATATCTTGCGCGCAGTTCGTCCTCGGAGCAGATCTTGTTCCTCACAAAAAGGTCGATATTCTTCTGATCCATAAAGTGAACGTAAGCGTCCGGAAGTGATTTTAGATTGAGCAAACCTCTCTTTTCAGCTTCCTCGACCCACTCGTCGGCATAGTTGTCGCCGTTGAAAATGATTCTCTGATGCTCGGTGAACACCCTCTTGATAAGCTTTTTCAAAGCCGGCTCAAGCTCCTCGGCGTCCTTGAGTTCATCATAAAACTGTGCAAGCTCGTCGGCAACCATTGTATTGAGCATATAGTTCGGGCAGCCGATATTGAGCGAGGAGCCCAAGGAGCGGAACTCAAACTTGTTGCCCGTAAAGGCGAACGGCGAGGTGCGGTTGCGGTCAGAGGTATCCTTTCTGAAATCGGGCAGAACGTCAACGCCTGTTTCCATCTTCTGCTTGCCGCGGCTGACATATTCCCTGCCCTCTATGATCGACTCAACGAGTGCGCCCAAATCGTCGCCGAGATACATTGAAATGATCGCCGGCGGAGCCTCGTTCGCGCCGAGTCTGTGATCGTTGCCTGCGGAAGCTACCGTGATCCTGAGCAAGTCCTGATATTCGTCAACAGCCTTGACGATCGCCGCCAGGAAAAGCAAAAAGCGGAAATTTTTTTCGGGGAATTTTCCGGGGCTGAGCAGGTTTTCGCCTGTATTTGTAGAAAGCGACCAGTTGTTGTGCTTGCCTGAGCCGTTGACCCCGGCAAATGGCTTTTCGTGAAGCAGGCAAACCAGTCCGTGCTTCTCGGCGATCCTCTCCATAAGCTCCATTGTAAGCTCGTTGTGGTCGTTTGCAATATTCGCGTTCGTGAAAATCGGCGCAAGCTCATGCTGAGACGGAGCGACCTCGTTGTGCTTTGTCTTTGCGAGCACGCCGTGCTTCCAAAGCTCCTCGTCAAGCTCCTTCATATATGAAGATACTCTCGCCTTGATCGCACCGAAATAGTGGTCGTCAAGCTCCTGACCCTTGGGTGCTTTCGCGCCGAAAAGAGTTCTGCCGGTAAGCTTTAGATCCTCTCTTTTTTCATAAAGGCTGCGGTCTATAAGAAAATATTCCTGTTCGGGTCCAACAGTGGGGGCTACCCTTGTAACGTCGGTTTCACCGAGCAAATGCAAAATCTTTACCGCCTCGTTGCTGATACGCTCGATCGAGCGCAGAAGCGGAGTTTTTTTGTCAAGGATCTCTCCCGTATACGAGCAAAACGCCGTTGGGATATACAGAGAGCCGTCTCTTACAAAGGCAGGAGAGGTCGGATCCCAGGTCGTGTAGCCCCTTGCCTCAAAGGTGGCGCGGATGCCGCCGTTGGGGAACGACGAAGCGTCGGGCTCGCCCTTGATAAGCTCCTTGCCCGAAAATTCCATGATTACCTGACCGTCTCCGTTGGGAGTAATAAAGCTGTCGTGCTTTTCGGCGGTGATACCTGTCATAGGCTGGAACCAGTGGGTGTAGTGAGTACAGCCCTGCTCGATCGCCCAATCCTTCATCGCGCTGGCAACAACGTTCGCAACGCTGAGATCAAGCGGCTCACCGTCGTTGATCGTTTTTTTCAACGCCTTGTAGGTGGATTTTGGAAGCCTTTCCTGCATTTTCTGGTCGTTAAAAACCATGCATCCGAACATCTCAGGTACTTTTGCCATAAAAAATCTCTCCTGTCCAAAAAATCTGTCGGTTTTTTAAAAAGAAACAGGCACCGCAGACCTTTAGTCCGCAGCGCCCTTGCTGTCATTGCTGATAGTATATTCTAATTTTTTGGATTTGTCAATAGCTTTGCAAACAAAAAATTCATAAACCTGTTGATTATTAGCTCAAAATATGTTATTTTAATATAGAAAAATATTTTGTAAAGGACTTGAAAGAGGGTTCAAACTATGCAGCTCAAGGAATCGGGCGAAATGTATCTTGAAACAATATATGTGCTCAACAAGCGCACAGGCTTTGTGCGGTCAATTGACGTCTGTGATGAAATGGGCTACTCAAAGCCCAGCGTCAGCAGAGCGGTTTCTATTCTCAAGGACGGCGGTTATCTGACCGTAGGAAAGGACGGCTCGCTCAACTTGACCGAGCTTGGCAAGGAGGTTGCCGAGCGCACCTATGAACGTCACACCGTGCTTTCGGAGTTTTTTGAAAAGCTGGGTGTTGATCCCGAGGTTGCCGCTGCGGACGCCTGCAAAATCGAGCATGTTATCAGCTCCGAGACCTTTGCTGCGGTCAAGCAGCATTTGAACGAGAGTTTTACAAACAGCGACTGCGGAAAAGAGGAAGCCCAATGCTGATACTCGCCTCTGCTTCTCCAAGGCGGCAGGAGCTTTTGAAGCTGATCGACAGCAGCTTTGTCTGCGCTCCGGCAAATATTGACGAAACTGTGACGGAAAATATCGAAACCGAAATGATCCCCGAATACCTCGCGCTCAAAAAGGCGCGCCATGTCTACGGCTCAAATCCCGGCTCAACGGTCATCGGCTGCGACACAGGAGTTTTTCTTGACGGAGAAATGATCGGCAAGCCAAAGGACGAAGCCGACGCCTTTGAGATTTTGAAAAAGCTTTCGGGCAGAACTCACAAGGTCATAACCGGCTGCGCAGTGATCGGCAAAAACGGAGAAAAAAGCTTTTCGCAGATCACCGAGGTCGATTTTTACACAATGAGCGACGATGAGATCCTAGACTATATCAAAACCGGCGAACCGATGGACAAAGCAGGTGCCTATGGGATACAGGGCTTCGCAGCAAGGTTTATCAAAGAGATCCGCGGAGATTACTTTAATGTTGTGGGCTTGCCGGTCTCTATGCTGTACCGCGCTTTGAGAAAAAACGATAATCTCAAGAATTGACATTTTTGCAGCTTTGGTGTATACTGAATCCGATATGGAAAAATATCCAAAAATATAAAATAAAGAGGTAAATGATTATGAAACTTAAAAAAGAATTTATCGTTCAGGATATGGGCGACACACAGGTTATGGTATCGACCGACGCAAGCTTCAACGGTATTGCGCGCAGCAACAAGACGGCGGCATTTATTATCGATCAGCTCAAAAACGACGTTACAGAGGATGATATCGTAAAGGCAATGGCTGAAAAGTATGACGCTCCCGAGGATGTTCTCAGAACAGATGTAAAGGAAGTTATCGCGACCCTCAACAGCATCGGCGCAATTGAATAAGCCACAAACGACCGTAATTTTGTAACATTCGGCGGCAGCATTTGGCTGTCGCTTTTTGTTTGCCCGGGAAAACTGTGTTTATGCGTTTTCAACATAAAAATTATTGACATATCAAGCTAATATGGTATAATTTATATATGAAATTGTGGGAAATTTCCTTTATCAAGGGTGATGGTATATGATTAGAAAAGCAAACAAGGTGTTCTCTGTATTACTGGCTGCTCTTATTGCTGTTTCCGCAGTCATGGCTCAGGGAGCTTCAACTCCCGTTGCACAGGCGGCAAGCTGGAACGGAACCAACTACGGCGGCGGCTCGGTCACGGGCTACAGGACCTTTCTTGAAGCCTTTGGGATCGACTATGATGTTACATGAACTGGATGAAAAGTCACGAGAACGATAACTATTATCTGGGAACACCCTACGTTGCCTACGACCACCGCAATCCGCGCGGCGACTGCGGCGGCGCACACGGCGAGCTCGACATTCCCGGACAGGCAGCCCTGAACTGCACCGGCTTTGTATGGCACGTTCTCTACAAGGCGGCAGTGCTTTCGGGCGCGTCGCGCAGCCAGATCAACTCTCTGCCCGTCATGGGCAACGTCACCCCAACCTGGTCGCGGCTGGGAGTTTACCGCGTTTATTTCAGAACCAAGGAAGAAGCCCTGAGATCCGGTATTCTCGAAAAGGGCGATCTGCTCTGGATCTACGGCACAAAGGACTGCCACAACGCCATATTCTACGGTGACAACCCGTCTCACGACAAGTTTTGGCACTCGGCAGGTCCCAACAGCTTCGGCAGGATCGACGCTCCCGGAGATTTTCTCGGAATATGGGTCGCAAAGGTCACCCAGCCCGACAATATCGAGCTGCACATAAACGCTTCGGGCAAGTCCAATATGGGCAGCGAAAGCTTTGGAACAAAGTACAGCATTTTTACAAGCAAGAGCGACGCCTCCGCTGCGCAAAGCCACCCGAACGATATGTCGATTTGGGACAGACGTATCGGCACGATCGTGCTCAATTCAAGCGGCTTTGGCTGTCTGCGCAAGGCTGACGCACCCTCAAAAGCCGAGCTTTGGTACAAGGGGACCACCCGAACAAATCACAGCTATTTTGATTCAGCCGCACGCAAGGTGAACGCTTGGAACACCTATTATGCGGTGCAGTGGAGCCCTGCTCCCGGCATGGGCGAGGACGACGAGATCTATGAGCTGCGCGATTCGGGAAAGCGCACACCGTCGGGCTACAGGATATATTCAGCCACAGTCAGCAAGCGGACGATAACCCCTGATTTTTCTCAAATAAAAAGTACCGCAGACGGAGTCAAGCTTAGTTGGGACCCGGTCAAAGGCGCGGACAAATATCGTCTCTATTACAAAAACAGCCGCGGCGGTTGGACAAGGATGGCGGAAACAACATCAACAAGCTACACTGACTCCGACGTTACGCTCGGCAACACATACACCTACACGATCCGCTGTGTTGACAAAAACGGCTCGTTTATCAGCGATTTCATTGGCTCGGGCAGAAAGCACACCTACACCGGGATCTCCACGCCAAAGCTCACGAGCCTGACGAGCGAAAGCGAAGGCATCCGCCTGAAATGGAACTCAGTTCCGGGTGCGGAAAAATACAGACTGTATTTCATCAACAGGAGCGGCGGCTGGTCAAGGCTGGGCGAAACCACCTCAACTGAATTTCTTGACAATGAGGTTTCCGCCGGAAACAGCTATACCTATACTATCCGCTGTCTGAACAAAAGCGGCAGGCTTGTCAGCGACTACGTAAAAAGCGGATGGAAGCACACATTTGCAGGGATCGCGCAGCCAAAGCTTGAGTTCAAGGACGAAGCCGAGGGCATACGCCTGAGCTGGAACAAGGTTTCGGGCGCGTCAAAATACAGACTCTATTACCTTAACAAAAACGGCGACTGGGCGCGCCTGGGAGAAACTGCCGATACCGAATTTCTTGACAAAGAGGTTTCCGCCGGCAAAGCCTACACCTATACGATCCGATGTCTGAACAGCAAGGGCTACACCAACAGTGACTACGAGAAAAGCGGCTTTACGCACACCTTTGAGGGCATTGCCGCACCGAAGCTCAGGAATATCAACAGCGAAGCCGAGGGAATAAGGCTGAGCTGGAACGCCGTTTCAGGTGCAGCAAAATACAGGATATACGTCAAGGACGAAAACAGTGACTGGAACAAGATCGGCGAAACCTCCTCTACTTCATTTTTGAGCGACGGACTTGACGTCGGGAAAAACTACACCTTTACCGTTCGCTGCCTGAACAGCGTCGGCTACACAAACAGCGGCTTTGATCCTGCCGGTTGGAGCTGCCGTTATGACGGAGTAGCCACGCCGCATATAACAAAGCTTGAAAGCCAAAGAAGCGGCGTAAAAATAAGCTGGAGCAAGGTTGAGGGCGCAAAGCTTTACCGCGTTTTCTACAAGGGCAGGACCGGTTGGAAGCGACTTGGCGACACGACCTCGTTGTCTATGCTTGACACCGACGTATCCTTTGGAGGTTATTACACCTACACGGTAAGATGCGTAGGCGAAAGCGGAAGCTATATCAGCAGCTTTGAGGACGGAAAAAGTATAATCTTCATGGGTTAGTTTTTCTCCTATCTAAAAGAACAAAGATATTATAATTTTGATATTATTTAAGGGCGCACAAACGAGTGCGCCCTGTCTTTTGCCCTATTTTAGCGTGTATTATAAAAATCACGATGAAACAAAATATAAATACAGTCGTAAACAAACGTGTTTTCTGCATTCAAACTCTCACGAATAAATAATCCGTTGTCAATAATTAACTGCGACGAAATAACGCCGTGCTTTTCCGAGTAAGCATACATAGGTACGATACTGCAAATAAACAATAATATTACATCTCTGCCCTATAAACTTTCGCATTTATTTTTACCGACCAAAAATGCCCGTGGGCACTCTCGCCTGCCTATCCAAACTGCACTGATAACATTATCCGTGTTCAACGTCAAAGTCAAGCAGTTTCTTATAACGATAAAAACGACCCCGAACGAAAGCATCGTTCGGGGTCAAAACTTTTTAAGAATTGTTAATCATGTCTTTATAGTAACATGTTTTGGATAAATCTGAAATTATCCTGCTGCGTATGCCTTTGCAGCCTCACCATAGAGGTACATTGAGTTGAGAAGGTTAGCAAGGTTAGCGTAAGCACCGGTGTCGTTTGTATGACCTGAAACATAAGACTCGATGCTGTATGTAGCTGTGTTGCTTGCCAATACGTCGTTTACGTAAGCCTTGAAAGTAACTGTCTCTCTCATGTCGTTAGCAAGGAGATTGTTAAAGATCAACTTTTTCCTTCCATTAGTGCCGTCAACAAAGTCCTCGCTTGTGAACTCATAAGAAGTTCCTCTTACAGTAGCAACTATCTTTGTATTGTCAACATCAGGTGTTGTGAACTGAATTGAAATGCCTACTGTGCTGCCGAGTGAAAGGCTTGCTGCACTAAATGTTACTGTAGGATTGTCAATTACTTCTGCATTATAATTTCTAACGTTGTTGAGTGTACCAACATCTGTGAGAGCCCAACTCTGCTGCTCAGCTGTGAGATCCTTGTTTGCAAGATCATTTGTCTTGTAGTTAACGTATGTCTGAGCGTTTGCACCGTAGTTGAGAAGATTTACGAGAAGTGTATGGAACTTAGCCCACTGTGCGTGATCAAGCCTTGAAAACTGGTTGTTGCAGTAGCCCTTTACTGACTTTGTGTAAGGAGCACTGTAGTGATCAACGATACCATCCTTTGCGTGAAGAACTGCTGTAACATCTTCTGCCAAGAGCTGAGGATAAATCTTGTTGAACTTGAATGTGTAAACTCCGCCTGCAACTGTGTAGTCTGTAAGGGTTGTTTCATCGCCTGCGCAATTAACAACTACATAAGGATCTGTTAAGCCTGCGAGAACTGACTCATTAACGTTGAAGTTCATCTCGATGTTGCTTGCGAGTGAAAGTGAGTAGTTCTTGAACTTGAGGTTAGCGTCCTCAACTTCTGTTTGCATAACCTCGTCGTTGATTGTGATTGTGAACTTTGCGCCTGTTCTTGAAGCAAGGTCAAACTCTGTGAGGTCAAGTCTCAATACAACTGTTGAATCATCTTCATCAACATCAAAAGTGATGTTTGCACCGTTGTAGTCAGCAGTAGTCTCAATGCCTGAACCTACAAAATCGCCGCCCCAGTTGTTTACCCATGAGCCGTCTGTGAACTTAACCTGATAGCCCATGTTCTCTGAAACGTTCTCAAAAGTGATCTCATAGATACCGGGTTCAACCTCTGTCATTTCGTTTTCAGAAGCAGCAGGATCCCAACCAATACCGTTGAGGAAATTAGGATCAGCAGTAGGATCGCCGTTACCTGCAGCAACGATTCTCTCAATATTCAGAACTGCATCTTTAACATATGTACCACTAACAGTAACAACCTGTGTAGTGGGGTTATATGTAACTACGAGGTCACTTACATCTGTGATATTTACTGTGAAATTGTTGCCTGTTGAGTCGCCGTGCCAGATTGCAGCGCCGCCGTTTGCAGGATTCTCAACAACCTTGATCTGAACATTGTTCTCGGGACCAACATTGGTGTAAACCTTTTCGTATGTGCCGTCCTGCTTCTGAGTCATCTGGTTGTCCTCAAATGTCTCATTCCAAGTCATTCCGAAAATAGACTCGGAACTACCTGCAACAACGAATGTTGGGTCGCCTTCAGCTGCTGAAACGCTTACTGCTGCAGCAGAGATGGATGTGATGATGAGCATTGCTGATAGCAAAATGCCAAGTGCTTTTTTGATCATTTACTTTTTCCTCCTTAAATTTACAATGCTTAAAAAGCAAGTTTATTATATACCTCATTATGGCAAATGTCAATAAAATATATAAATTTGCTTTAAAAATTTTTAAATAATTAAAACACTGATATTAAGCTTCAAAAATATTGCTCAGAATTAATTTGAATAAATAAAACAATTTGTACAAATTGCTCTGAGGAGAAACAAATGTGAAATTTCATATCGTGATAAAAAATATCGGCGGTAATTCTCGCCCTCAAATCTGAGCCGCACCGATAACAATAACATTGTTCAACAAGGAGTTTTTGTCGGGCATTTAACGTTGGAATTATATATTATGTTTCTTCTCGGAGTAAAAAAATCGCTCCCATTGATTTGAGCTTGGCGATGACCGAGCGAACGTCCTCTGCCATTTCTTTGCGGCTTCCGTCAAATTCGGCAGCAAGGGCGTCTACGATTTCTTCCTCGGTGGTACCCTTTGTCAGACAATTCAGAATAACTCCAACCGTTTTGTTCCCTTCTCCCAAGCCGTGAAAGGGAGCCTCGGCAGTCGGCACCAGCAGGGTCTCCTCGTTCATATTATAAACAACAAAGTTTTTACTGATCCTCATTTTTTGTTTCTTCATGGCTTTTATCTCTCCGCAGTATTTTGTAATCATATCGGCAAAGACGCTACAGCGTACTTTGGAGGAAGCAAGAAATACACAGACAGGCTGATAAAGCCCATATAAAACACAGGACGAATGACCATAGTCCTCAGCGGATTTGCCTCCAAGCCGACACCGTATTTATAAAAAAGAACGATCTCCAGCACAAAGCTGCCCAAAAACAGCAACAAAGCAAACAGAGGCAGGATGACGGACGCCTTTGGAAATAACGGAAGATTCCTTACAACAATGGCGTAATAGAAAAACAAAACCAACAGTGCCGCCAGCGTCATGAAATACGCGCCGCAATACACAATAGTTTTTACCTTTGAAAAATCAAGATACGCAATAACCTGATTTATCATTCGCAGCTTGAGCGCGAATATCACAACCAGCGATACTATAAATACCGCCTTGCGTATGTTAAGAAAGCGGATGTCCTTAAATTCCGACGTCCATGCAAAAGCGGCAAGCAAAGCAAACATTCCTGCGACAACCGCGGTAATTGCAATTCCGTATGTGGGTATATATTCGCCGTCCCTGACAATGATAAACACATTGTATACAGAATAAACAGCGAATAGTATCCCTGCAAGCTTAATTATAAACCATCTGGGCGTTAGCTTTTGTTTCATGATTTCCTCCCAAACAAATTACCGGTCCTGCCGGCAAAAAATATTTTATTATATCGCAAAATCAAAATAAGGGCGGAGCAATTTGTCCGTCCCTTTTTGAAAAAGTTGTACCATGACCCGATAAAATGCTTTATCATCCGTTAGAAGCATTTTAACAGAAACAGTGTTAAAACCAAGAACCCGGCATACCAAAGTCATCAAAAGAACCGTATGCATTTTCTTTTTCGGATAAAGGGTTCGTCGGATCAATGGGAAGCGCACCGGAGGTGGTGATCACGTCCTCTGAATCAAACTCCGTGATTGTAAAATTTTCACGTTCATATGCTGGTTTCATATAATACTCTCCTTTAGGCAATACCGCACAAATCAAATGAACGGATCGCAAAATAAGGTTTTTACACGATAAATACCAATTCCTAACAGAAATTGGTATTAGAATAAAATCAAGGTTTAAAGATCACGCGACCCCAGCCGTCATCGTCTGTCACCGGCTGCGTCGGAGGGCAGGTAGTTATTTTAGTCGCCGGCTCGGTGGGCTGCTCGGTTATCAGCTCGGAGGTAGGTTCAACCGTGGCTTCGGCTGTAGTCTCAGTGGATTGTTCAAGCTCTCCGCCAATCGGATAAAGATTTTCAAGGCTTGCGAGCCAGAGCTGGATATGGGTTGCGTCAGATATGTCAACAACTTCATTTTTGTCTACATCTGCTGCCAATTCCGAAAAACTGTCTTTTAGCGGAAGCTCGGCAAGAACCATCTGAATAGCAGTGACGTCTTTTATGGAAACAGTTCCGTCACAGTCAGCGTCTCCGAGAATAGTTCCTGCGGAGGCGGTAACAGTGCCTGCAAGCGTCACCGCCACAGCTGCGACAACAGACGCAAGCGTCAAAACGGCAGTGTTAAATAATGCAGATCCTGTTTTGCGAAGTTTAAAGGTCATTAAAATTCACCTCAGCGTTATCTCTTTCCCTTGTGTTTTCAGGGATATCCGGGGCTTTTTCAGTCGGACGGGCAGCATCCGGCTCTGAGCCTTGGCGGTCATCATTTTGACTTGTACGGTTGTCATTTGACGATTTTTCTTTATTCTGAGCCCCGTCGCTGTCAGAGCTTTTTTATCGTTTTTGCTTGTCCGGCTGCTTTCGGCTTCGGACTTGTCGTTCTTCTGCGCTCCGCTGCTTTCATTGCTTTTTGGCGCAGATACAGCTTTTTCGCCTGCCGGCGAGTCGTTTTTATCATAGCCGCCGTTGCCGGAGTTATCGCTGCCGGCTTCATGCTTTTCGGCTTTGTTATCGGGGGCTTGCGCATTACTTTGGGAGTCGTTGTCTCCCGAGCCTTTATCATCGCTGCTTTGTGCAGAGGTTTCGGCAACGCCCGAGGCCTTTTGAGTTTGAGAAGCTGACTGCCCTGTGCTGATTTGCGAAGGCGTTGAAGAAGCAGGATCTGTATCGTTGTTACCGCCGCAAGACGACAGACACAAAACGAAAATAACAAGCATTGCCGCCAATACCAATATTATATTAAGCTTAGAATCGATCCGCGACATAATATTTCACCCTTGGCTTTCATCATCTGTATTCCCAAATGAATACAAAATCAAAGCAATATTAAAATGCAAGTAGATAGATTATTCTACTACTCTTATAACCAAAAGTCAACAAGAATTTATTACTATTCTTGTTAATTATTTTAGCAATTACACTATGAACGACCATACGCGATCAGCAGCACAGCCTTAGTTTTTCCTTATGATCCAGATTTATCTCAGGATATCCGCATAGTTTTTTGCTCTCAATTATATAATATGTAATCTATCACAAAAAACTTGCAAAGCTCTCAAAAAAATGGTATCATAATAACAGAACAATTATCAAAAATCAATAAGAGGTGAATTTTTATGTCAAACGAAAAACCAACCGCCGGCAAGGGCGGCGAACGCTATGTTCCTTTCTGCGAGAGGACGGGCAACGAATCTATTGTATATTTTACGCGCGACCTTTCGCCGGAGGGCTTGAAAAAAGCATACGAAAAGGTCAACGGCACATTAACGGGAAAAATCGCCGTAAAGCTCCACACAGGTGAGCAGCACGGTCCAAACATTATCCCCCACGAATGGGTCAGGGAGCTCATGGCATTTGAGCCGGAGCTGAAAAACGCCGCGATTGTTGAAACCAACACCTACTACGAGGGCGACCGCTACACCACCGAGCAGCATTTGGAAACGCTCAAGGTCAACGGTTGGACGTTCTGTCCTGTTAACATCATGGACGCCGAGGGCACGGTCTGCCTTCCCATTGAGGGCGGCAAGTGGATGAAAGAAATGTGTCACGGCAAAACCATGACCGACTATGATTCCATGCTTGTGCTCACTCACTTTAAAGGCCACGCAATGGGCGGCTTCGGCGGTTCAAACAAAAACATCGGTATCGGCTGCGCAGACGGCAGGATCGGCAAAAAATGGATACACACGCGCGAGGGCGACGATATGTGGTCTATCGCCACCGAGGAGCTTATGGAAAGGATCACCGAGTCAACCAAGGCAACGATCGATTTCTTCGGAAAAAATATCACCTATATCAATGTTATGCGAAACATGTCTGTATCCTGCGACTGCGAGGGGATCCATGCCCAGCCTGTTGTCACGCCAAACGTCGGCATCCTTGCTTCCACCGATATTCTCGCGC
This sequence comes from uncultured Eubacteriales bacterium, assembly GCA_900315605.1. GTDB lineage: Bacteria > Bacillota > Clostridia > Oscillospirales > Acutalibacteraceae > Ruminococcoides. The sequence goes on from OMZU01000012.1 coordinate 43,509, forward strand.
TTGACCAGGCTTGCGTTGATTTGATTTACGCAATGCGTCCCGACGAAAACCACGACATGGTCGAAAGGATCGAAACTCGTCACGGTCATCGTCAACTGAGCTGCATGAAAGAAATGGGAATGGGCAACGACAAATACATCCTGATCGATCTTGACAACGGCGAAAAGCGTATCGATCAGAAAACGGCTGTTGAAAACCTAAATCCCTTTAAAAGAGAAGGAGAATAACTATGCTTGAAAGTATTATGACCCAAAAACACATCGCAGCACAAAGAAAAATCACACTGAAAGCAGTTTTGTCCGTCGGCTTGATCGCGCTTGCGGTTTTGCTGCCGCAAATCGTTCACATCGCGCTGGGACAGCCCGGTGGAGTTCAGCTTCTTCCGATGTATTTGCCCGTTCTTATCGGCGGTTGCCTGCTCGGATGGAAATGGGCACTTGCCGTCGGCGTACTCTCCCCCATTATCAGCTTTGCGATCACCTCTATGATGGGCACACCCATGCCGCCGCTTCCGAGGCTTCCGTTCATGATCGCGGAGCTGGCAGTGTTCGCACTGGTTTCGGGATTGTTTTCAAAAAAAATCTATCAAAACGGTCTTTGGGCGTTCCCTGCCGTTATCCTCGCACAGCTTTGCGGCAGAGCGGCTTTTCTGGGCTTGGTAGCAATTTTTCAGGGAATCGCACCGTTCACTGTTGAAATGATTTGGTCGCAGATTTGTGCAGGCTGGATCGGTCTGCTTATCCAGGCGATCGCGGTTCCTCTGCTTGTAATTGCACTGAGAGCTGCCTTGGTAAAGGAAAATGACTGATCTACAAATCGCCAAGGCTAATCTGAAAGGGCACAGCATTTGCCTGTGCAAGGACGGAAAATTCTTCACCGACGACGGCAGAGGGATCTCGCCGATGATGAATTATCTTGAAGAAAAGCGCGTGCTTAGCGGATTTTCGGTGGCTGACGTGATCGTTGGCAAGGCGGTAGTAATGCTCTTTGTCAAAGCAGGTATAGCCGAGGTTTACGGAGAAGTGATGTCAGTTTCGGCGCGCGATTACTTAACGCAGCATAACATTCCCTGCTCCTTTGGCACCTTGACCGAACGCATTATAAACCGAAAGGGAGACGGAATATGCCCGATGGAACAAGCGGTCGCGGAAACCAACGACTGTGAAGCAGGCTATCTGGCTCTTAAAAAGCGGTTAGAGGAATTAAAGCAACACTAAAATTTACCGCACTGTCACGGAGCGATTCGTAACAGTGCGGTGATTTTTTAGCATTATTTAGAAGAATAAATCTTTAGGTTATCTGCGATCATTAATCGTTGTGAACAAGCTTTGTTCCGATCCAAATAAAAATCACTGCCGTGACAAGCAAAACGATAAATGCCGCCGTCATATTCCATAATCCGGTCAAAGCACTCAGCGCAGGGGAACAAGCGACAAGCGCGATAACCTTTGCAAACTGCGCCGTATATTCCTTAGGATTTTTAGGCTTAACCGATATCTGCGCCCTAATCGGAAGCATATTATAATCCTTAAATATAGCCAGCAATCCGGCATATATCCAAAGTGCAACAGCAAAAAATCCCATCAGAACAGAATATCCGTATTCCATAAAATCTCTCCAAAATAGTTTTTAGGCAATATCGCTCGCCTTGATGTATTCTTGATTAGTTAAAGCCCGGGAATCAGATCTGCAAGGAACATCTGGATCGCGGTAGCGTCGTCGATATCAACTAAGCAGCTTTCATTGATGTCGGCGGCATTCTCCTGTTCTTCGGTAAGCGTTGTCAGCTCTGCGAGAGCAAACTGGATAAGCGTCGCGTCCGAAATTGAAATAATTCCGTCGTTGTCAACATCGCCCTTTTTAATAACAGTTACAGGCTCGGTCATAGGAGCAGTGGTGTATTCCGCCGGTGCAGTTGTCGATTCAGGAGAACCGTAAATGCTATCATGCAATCTGTAATACGCCTCTGACATCTCAACCCCCGGACCTTCGACCCAGATATCATCGGTTGACTCATCATAATAAATGGTAATCGTTCCTTTGGTGCGGGCGTAAAATCCAATATTGTTGCCGTTTTTGTCGCCAATCCAGTCGTCGGCATCGTAGATCCACGTAGTTCTATGCACCATTAATTCATAGCGAGCGTCAGAGCCGCCAAAATCATGAATAGTCGCTGTAAAAACACCGCCGTCGTCGGGCAGAAAGCTCATAGAATACACGGATGCTCCTTGATTAGAAACGGAAGGCTGATAAATAACGACAGAGTGGAGATACATTGGGTCAATGTCTTCCTCCTCCGGCACTGTGGTCATCGGTTCTTCAGTCGTTTCTTCCTCATAATAGGGAGACCCGTCGGGCTTGGTAAGATCCGCAATATCCCGATTGTCGGTTACGCCGTCCGTCGCAAAAGCGTTGGCGGTCATAGCGATCATTACTCCAATTGACAGCATCGAGCTTAGGGTAACTGCAATAGCTTGCATAAAGTGTTTGCGCATATAAATGCCTCCTTAAATTTTATCAATATCATCATAACATTTATTGTCAATAAAATCAATAAAATATTATTTGATTTTGTTAAAAATTACATAATTCTGAATAAATCGAGTAGGAGGCTGCCCATTAATTGAGCAGCCGACCTCTCACACCACCGTGCGTACGGTTCCGTACACGGCGGTTCAATAGTTTGAGTGCAGTAC
>OMZU01000019.1:0-80268 GCA_900315605.1 uncultured Eubacteriales bacterium
TCCTGTCCTTGATCTATACACAATTTCAAGTATATCACGTGGAGCAACGTGACTTTTCTTTTTATTCAATTTTTACCCACTGGTTCTATGGAAGAGCCTAAAATATGTGCGTTTCGGTGGTATCAAGACGGCTTGAGGCGCATATATTTTATTGCTAAATCAGCGTGAAATCCTGTTTGAAGATATATTTTTAGAAAGGATTTTACCAATGAACAGTTTAATGACATTTGACAAGTACAGGGTTTTTGAAACCGAGTTCGCAGGAAGAAAGCTTACGGTCGAGACCGGAAAGATGACTCAGCTTGCCAACGGCGCGTGCCTTGTAAAATACGGCGACACAACAGTTCACGTTGCCGTTACCGCTTCGGCAAAGCCCAGAGAGGGAGTTGACTTCTTCCCGCTTTCTGTTGACTATGAAGAGAAGCTCTATTCCGTGGGCAGGATCCCCGGCTCTTATCTTAAAAGAGAGGGCAGACCCAGCGAACACGCTATTCTTACCAGCCGCGTGATCGACCGCCCGATCCGTCCGCTCTTTGACAAGAGCATGAGAAATGACGTTTCAATCGTCTGCACCGTAATGAGCGTTGATCCGGATTGTCAGCCGGAGATCATCGCAATGATCGGTGCGTCGATCGCTATTTCGATTTCCGACGTTCCGTGGAACGGTCCTATTTCGGGCTGCTCTGTGGGCATGATCGACGGCGAATTTATTATCAACCCCAACGAGGAGCAGAGAAAGCTCTCAAAAATGTCTACCACCGTTGCTTCCACAAGCGAGAGAATCGCTATGATCGAGGCAGGCGCAGACTGCGTTTCGGACGAGGATATGTACAACGCTATTATGGCAGGTCACGAGGCGAACCAGTCTATTATTAAATTTATCAACGAAATCAAGGACGAGATCGGCAAGCCCAAGTTTGAGTTTGAAAGCCTTGAGCCGGCTGCCGAGATGTTTGAAGCTATCAAGGCTTTTGCCGAGGAGGACGTTAAGGCGGCTCTCGATACAGACGACAAGACCGTTCGTGACGAAAGACTCAAGCCTATCTATGAGGCGGTCCACGAGAAGTTTGACGAGCTTTATCCCGAGCAGGAGGCTGCTATCGACGAGTGCCTCTACAAAACTCAGAAGTATATCGTTCGCCGCTGGCTGCTTGACGAGCAAAAGCGTGTTGACGGCAGAGGAATGGATGATATCCGTCCGCTCGCTTCCGAGGTTGCGGTGCTTCCGAGGGTTCACGGCTCGGGAATGTTCACCAGAGGTCAGACTCAGGTGCTCACTGTTGCCACTCTCGGTCCGGTTTCCGACAAGCAGCTGCTTGACGGAATCGACGGCGAAACAGAAAAAAGGTATATCCATCACTATAACTTCCCAAGCTATTCTGTGGGCGAGACCAAGCCGAGCAGAGGCCCGGGAAGAAGAGAGATCGGTCACGGTGCTCTTGCAGAGCGCGCGCTTGTTCCGGTAATTCCGTCGGTTGAGGACTTCCCATACGCTCTCAGACTTGTGAGCGAGGTGCTTTCCTCAAACGGTTCGACCTCTCAGGGCTCGATCTGCGGCTCTACGCTCGCGCTTATGGACGCCGGCGTTCCGATCAAGGCTCCGGTTGCAGGTATTTCCTGCGGTCTTATCACCGAGGGCGAGCGTTGGATGACAATGGTCGATATCCAGGGCTTGGAGGACTTCTTCGGCGACATGGACTTTAAGGTTGCCGGAACTCACGAGGGCATCACCGCGATCCAGATGGATCTGAAAATCAGCGGCCTTACTCCCGAAATGATTAAGGAAGCTCTTGAAAAGACCCACAAGGCAAGAATCTTTATCCTTGACGAGGTTATGCTCAAGGCTATCGACAAGCCCAGAGAGGAGCTTTCGCCTTATGCTCCCAAGATGTTCACGACCACTATCCCTGCCGACAAGATCAGCGAGGTCATCGGCAAGAGCGGCAAGGTCATCAAGGAGATCCAGGCTGAGTGCGAGGTCAAGATCGACATTGAAGAGGACGGCGAGCTCGGACAGGTATTCGTTGCCGGACTTGACACCGATAAGTGTAAGAGAGCGATCGAGATCATCAATACTATCGCCGTTGACCCCGAGCCGGGTGCCATGTATCTGGGCAAGGTTACAAGGATCATGGACTTTGGCGCGTTTGTTGAGATCGCTCCGGGCAAGGAAGGACTTGTTCACGTTTCTCAGCTTGACGTTAAGCGCACAGACAAGGTTACGGATGTTGTGAACGTTGGAGATATCATCCGCGTTAAGGTCATGGAGATCGACGACAAGGGCAGACTGAATCTTTCGCGCCGTCAGGTGCTGATCGATGTTGACGGTCTTGTTCCGGAGAATGACGACAATGACAAGCCGGCTCGTCCGCGCCGCCCAAGAAGAGATTTTAACCGCAGAAAATAATTGCTTTTGATTTAGGAGGAAATATGCCGGGAATTGTTGGATTGACGATTTTGGGAATAATTCTGTTTATTATTCTTATTGTTATCATAAGAAATGTAAAAATCGTTCCGCAGGCGCACGCCTATGTTATTGAAAGACTGGGCGCGTACAATGCGACATGGGGAACAGGACTTCACCTTAAGATCCCGTTTATTGACAGGATCTCAAAGAAGGTTTCACTCAAGGAGCAGGTTGTGGATTTTCCGCCTCAGCCGGTTATCACAAGAGATAACGTTACAATGCAGATCGACACCGTTGTTTATTTTGAGATCACCGATCCCAAGCTCTACACCTACGGTGTTGAGTATCCGCTGAGTGCGATCGAAAATCTTACGGCGACTACCCTGAGAAACATCATCGGCGACTTGGAGCTTGACAACACCCTGACGTCGAGAGATACTATCAACGACAAAATCAGGATCATTCTTGACGAGGCTACCGACGCTTGGGGAATCAAGGTTATCCGCGTTGAGCTGAAAAACATCCTTCCTCCGCGTGAGATCCAAGACGCGATGGAAAAGCAGATGAAGGCTGAGCGTGAACGCCGCGCAAGGATCCTTGACGCCGAGGGCGAAAAGAGAAGCCAGATCCTTGTTGCAGAGGGCTTGAAGGAGTCGGCGATTTTGAAGGCTGACGCTGTTAAGGAGCAGAAAATCAGAGAAGCGCAGGGTGAAGCGGAAGCGATCCTGACAGTTCAGAAGGCTAACGCCGACGCGCTGAAGATGCTCAACGAAGCTGCGCCCACCGACAAGATCATCCAGCTCAAATCGCTTGAGGCATTTGGCAAGGCAGCAGACGGAAAGGCAACAAAAATCATTATCCCATCCGATATCCAGGGTCTTGCCGGCAGCGTAACCGCTGTTAAGGAGATTTGGAACGCGGATTCCGAGAAAGAGTAATCAAGGGAACCTCTAAAAATTCTCTGCCGCGCATAAGCACGACATCGGATAATTAGAGACTCCATACAGGAAATGATCGTTACCGTCGGCATTTCTGCCGATGCGGAAAGAAAATAGAGTGTTCGGTTCCCAACTGTTTTTTGGTTGGGAACTGTTTTTAGGGTAGATATGAACATTTTATACATACTTTGGTTTTTTGTTATTTTTTCTTTTTTCGGCTGGGGGTTCAACGTCGGAAGGAATCTTATCAACGAGGGCAGGTTTTATAACAAGGGCTTTTTGACCTCGCCGTTTTGTCCGACCTACGGAATATGCGGAGTTTTGTGCTGCATTGTGCTGACCGTTTTGCCGCAGGATAATTTTATTATTTTTATATGCAGCTCGATCCTGTTTTCGCTGCTTTCGGTGATAATCGGTATGATAACCGAAAAGCTTATCGGCTGCAAGCCGTGGGACTACAGCGATCAGCTTTCAAGCCTGGGCAGCTATATTACGATCCCCTATGCCTTGCTTTTGGGCGTGCTGGGCTTGTTCCTCAACGCGGTTATGATACCGCTTTTGAAAATGCTGATCGACCTGATCCCGTTCACGATCAGCCTGATCGTGGTGCTGTCGCTCTGCTTTATTATTTTGGTTGACTATGTGCTGTCGATCGTTACCGCGATCCGCTTGAAGCACAGAATAAAAAGCCTGAGCGGAGTTCTTGAAATGCTCGACGGAGAGGTTTCTCCCGAGAAGATCAGGGAGCTTGAAGAAAACTACAACAAGCTGTTCACCGAAAACATCCTTCGCCGCAGACTTGCCTCGGCGTTCCCCGAGCTCAAACGCTCTGCGTATGTAAAGCAGGTCGCCGACAAGCTTGACGAGATCAAGCAGGACAACATGAAGGAGTATACTCAGGTTTTTGAAAACAAGGACGAAAAGCCCTTTGCTTTCGGACTTTGCTTTACAAAGCTGTTTTGGCTGTTTTTGATCGGGTCGTTTATCGGCACGCTGATGGAAACGGTTTGGGCGTTGATTTTTGAAGGACATTTTGAAATGCGCGTCGGAATGGTTTACGGACCGTTTATCCCGGTCTACGGAGGCGGAGCCTGCTTCTTGACCGTGGCGTTATACAAGCTCTACAAAATGAGCGACACGCTGATTTTTGTTATCAGCGCGGTGGTGGGAGCTTCGTTCGAGTATTTTTGCTCGTGGTTTCAGGAGACGATGTTCGGAACGGTCTCGTGGGATTACAGCGACACGCCGTTTAACCTCAACGGAAGAACAAATCTTATGTTCGCGCTGATTTGGGGCTTTTTGGGGCTTGTTTGGGTGCGATATCTTTATCCGTTCGCCGCAAAGCTGATTGAAAAGATCCCCCGAAAAACAGGCTCGATAATCACGCTCGCGCTGGTGGTGTTTATGATCTTGGACACATTTATGACGATCAGCGCGGTGATAAGATGGCAGTCAAGAATAGACAACAATCCTCCGGCACACGCGCTGGATGTTTATCTTGACAAGCATTTTGGGGACGAAAAAATGGAGTTTTTGTTCCCGCATATGACAAACATTGACGATAAAGAAAAAACGTCCGAAACGGCAACGGCGGATACAGTGAATTGATTGGTGATAAAAATGAGTTACGCTGATGAATTATTCATATCAAATTGCAATGAGATTTTTAACAACGGTTTTTCCGATGAAAACTGCAACGTAAGACCGCGCTGGGAGGACAATACCCCGGCTCATACGATCAAGGCGTTCGGGATAACGAACCGTTATGACCTTCAAAAGGAATTTCCGGTCATGACGCTGAGAAAGACTTATTTTAAGAGCTGCGTTGACGAGCTGCTTTGGATCTGGCAAAAAAAATCCAACAACGTCAACGAGCTTGGCAGTCATATCTGGGATTCGTGGGCGGATGAAAACGGCTCGATCGGCAAGGCGTACGGCTATCAGCTTTCGGTCAAGCACAAATACCGCGAGGGCGAGTTTGACCAGGTTGACAGGATATTGTACGATTTGAAGCACAATCCCGAGTCGCGGCGCATTATTTCAAATATCTACAACCACAGCGACCTGTCGGAGATGAATCTTTATCCCTGCGCATACAGCGTTACGCTGAACGTTACGGGCGACAGGCTTAATATGATCTTGAACCAACGCTCTCAGGATATGCTGGTTGCCAACAACTGGAACGTCTGCCAGTATGCGGTTTTGCTGCATATGTTCGCGCAGGTCTCAAATCTAAAGGCAGGCGAGCTGCTTCATGTTATTGCCGACGCGCATATATATGACAGGCACGTTCCCATGGTAAAGGAGCTGTTGTCGCTGGAGCCTTATCCTGCGCCAAAGCTTTGGATCAATCCGGATATCAAGGATTTTTATGCTTTTACGGTTGACGATTTTAAGCTGGTTGACTATAAGTGCCATGAGTTTAACAAAAAAATTCCTGTTGCTGTTTAAGGGGCTGAGATTATGAAGCTGATTGCTGCGGTCGATTCAAAATGGGGAATAGGCAAGGACGGTGAGCTGCTGACTTCGATCCCGGAGGATATGAAGTTTTTCAGAGAAACCACGAGAAATCATGTGCTGGTCATGGGGTATAATACGCTGCTTTCGTTCCCGAACGGTCAGCCGCTAAGGGGCAGACTGAATATCACGGTTTCGTCCAAGCCGGACAGACGCGCTGCCGGCTGTATCGTCTGCGGCGGCACGGAACAGCTTATGGATCTTTTGAGGGAGTTTGCCTCCGATGATGTTTTTGTGATTGGCGGCGGACGGATATATAATCAGCTTCTGCCGTATTGCAGCACAGCGTATATCACCAAAATGGACTTTGACGGCGGAGCGGATACGTTTATGCCGAATATCGACGAGCTCGGTTCGTGGGAAGCGGTGAGCGAAAGCGAGTGCAAGACCCACGACGGGATAGATTTCAGGTTTGTTGAGTATCGCAACCACGAGGTCAAGCCGATTGGTTTTACTGCGGCGTGCCCGGATATGTCGGCGTATTTTAAGAATAAAAGCGTCCTTTTCAAACTGGCTGATTTTGGAGACAAAAGAGGAAGCGAGAGCGAAAAAAGCTATTTTGCCGAGCTGAAAGATTTGCTGCGCGCATATTTTAAGCCGCTGGAAAAAGGCTTTACTTCCGCAGACGTTTCACGGTTTGAGGAAGAACGCGAGAAATCAAAAAAATCCCTTGAAGAATATTTGCGCGATAAGCGTTTTGTTGCCTCGGAAGAGGATTTTGAGAGCTTGTTTAAAAAATATGATTCCGATAAAGAATTAAAATATTCTGAAGTTCGGGTCGATAAGGAAGAACTCGAAGGCTTTGAACAGAGCTTGAGTTCGGATTCGGCGCACCCGATCATTACTGAAATATTTAATGTTTAAAAAACTTTGGCATCTGTGGCATGTTTCTTGCCATAGGTGCTTTTTGTTTGGATTTTGGAGCAGGGGGGCTTTTGTGAAGATGTTTTGCCTTCGGACGGATTAAAAATGTCCATTCGCTATTGAAAAAAACTTGATTATCCTATATAATATAATTGGTATTTTGTAAACAAAGGAGCTTATTATGAAAAAGGTTGCTATTATTATGGGATCGGACAGTGATTTTCCGGTCGTATCAAAGGCTGTAAAAAAGCTAAAGGAATTCGGCGTTGAGTTTGAAGTCCACGTTATGAGCGCGCACAGGACTCCCGACGCTGCTATTGAGTTTTCGGCAAACGCCAAGAGCAACGGCTTTGGCGTTATCATCGCAGCCGCAGGCATGGCGGCTCACCTTGCAGGCGTGCTTGCCGCAAAGACCACACTTCCGGTCATCGGCATTCCCTGCAAGTCGGCTCAGCTCGACGGCATGGACGCGCTTCTTGCCACGGTTATGATGCCGACCGGTATCCCGGTTGCTACCGTTGCTGTTGACGGAGCGGCAAACGCGGCGATTTTGGCAGTTGAGATGCTCGCGCTTTCGGACGATTCGCTCGCCGAAAAGCTTGAGCAGATGAAAAAAGATATGGAAAACGGCGTTGCCGAAAAAGACAAGGCAATGCAGGCTAAGGTGGCGGAGCTTTGATTAAAAAGAATTACGTTGATATCGACATAAAAAAGGATAAGGCTGTTGACGAGTGCGGAGTTTTTGGGATTTACAGAAACGACGAGGATATAAATTCCGTTGAGATCGTGACAGACGCGCTCTACGGCTTGCAGCACAGAGGTCAGGAAAGCGCGGGAATAACCGTGAATACCGACGGCGAAATGGCGACTGTTAAGGAGCTTGGAATGGTTTCCGAGGTGTTTAACGAAAAAGCCCTGAAACGCCTGAACAACGGCAAGATAGCGGTGGGTCACGTTAGAAACACCTCGAGCGAAAGCCTTGACAAGGCGTCAAATCAGCCGCTCGTTATGAGATACATCGAGGGCTCGATCGCGATCGCCTCAAACGGAGCTGTGACTAATTTCCCCGATATACGCAGGGAGCTTGAACTGGGCGGAGCAATTTTTCAGTCCAATTCCGACGCGGAGCTTATGGCTTATGTCATTGCGACCGAAAGATGCACCGCCGACAGCTTGGAGGAATCGGTGCTCAGGGCAATGGACAAGCTCGACGGAGCCTATTCCACGGTCATCTGCGGACCCTCAAGACTTATCGGCTTTAGGGACAGGCACGGCTTTAGACCGCTGTGCATAGGAAAGCTCAAAAACAGCTGGCTGATCTCTTCGGAAAGCTGCGTTTTTGACAGCGTTGGGGCAAAATTTGTCCGCGACGTTGAGCCGGGCGAGATGGTCGTGATCGACGAGACCGGCTTCAAAAGCTTTATGGCTGAGCGAAAGTCAAACCAGTCGCTTTGCCTGTTTGAGTTCGTTTATACTGCGCGTCCGGACAGCGAGATTGACGGCGCGTCAGTCCATGCGGTCCGCTTTAGGTCGGGAGAAAGACTTTTTGAGGAGTATCCGATCGAGGCTGATATGGTTTGCGGCGTTCCCGATTCGGGGATCATTGCCGCCGAGGGCTATGCGCGCGCCTCGGGAATCCCGTTTGGTCTGGGCTTTATGAAAAACAAGTTTATTACAAAGTCGATAGGCACGGGCAAGGACAAGCTGTACCGCCTGATGGCGACAAGGCTTACGGTGCTCAAAAACTATGTTGAGGGCAAGCGCGTGATAATTATTGACGATTCGATCATCCGCGGCGAGACCTCAAAGCATATTGTCAGGCTGATGAGAGAAGCCGGCGCGGTCGAGGTACACATGCTTGTTGCTTCTCCGCCGCTGAGACATCAGTGCTATTTCGGCGTTGATTTGCGCGACAAAGAGAGCATGATCGCAAACGACCGCGAGCCGGATGAGATCAAAGAGCTTATCGGTGCGGATTCGCTCGGTTATCTCAGCCTTGATGGACTGAGAAAAATCGCCGGCAGCGCAGGCGTTGAGCTTTGCGACGGCTGCTTCAGCGGAGAATACAACGCTTCTGTTCCCACAAAGTTCTTTGTGGACAAATACGCGCAAAAGATCGGAAATCAGTGATTTCATATACAACATACAACTTAAGGATTTAGAGGTTCCTTAAAGTTAAAGTCGTAGGGGCGCACCCGTGTGTGCGCCCTAGAAGCCATTGTGTTTTGAGGGCGCACACATGGGTACGCCCCTACATAGTTAAGGTTCCCGATCGTTCTTAAGTTGTTGGCAACAAACACATTTGACGGAGGATTACAATGGAAAGCTTTTCAGAGAGTTACAAGGCGGCAGGCGTTGACGTTACAGCCGGCTACAAGGCGGTTGAGCTAATGAAAAAGCACGTCGCAAGAACAAAAATCGACGGTGTCGTTTCCGGGATCGGCGGCTTTGGCGGACTTTTCGCGCCCGACTTCAAGGGCATGGAGGAGCCTGTTCTTGTCAGCGGGACCGACGGCGTAGGCACAAAAATCAAGCTTGCATTTTTGCTTGACAAGCACGATACCATCGGTATCGATTCGGTTGCCATGTGCGTCAACGACGTTATTTGCTGCGGAGCAAAGCCGCTGTTCTTTCTTGACTATATCGCTATCGGAAAAAATATTCCGGAAAAGGTCGCCGAGATCGTTTCGGGCATTGCAGAGGGCTGCGTGCAGTCGGGCTGCGCGCTCATCGGCGGCGAGACCGCGGAGCACCCCGGGCTTATGCCGGTTGACGAATACGACGTTGCAGGCTTCTGCGTTGGGATCGCAGACAAGCCCAGGATGATCGACGGCTCAAAGCTCAAGGCAGGGGACGTTCTTGTCGGACTTCGTTCCTCGGGCGTTCACTCAAACGGCTTTTCACTTGTAAGAAAGATTTTTGATATAAATGAGGAAACAATAAACAAGACCTATCCCGAGCTTGACAAGCCGCTGGGCGAGGCTTTGCTGACTCCTACCAAGATTTATGTAAAGCCGCTCCTCGCGCTTATGGAGCAGGTTGAGGTCAAGGCAGTTTCTCACATCACGGGCGGCGGCTTCTACGAAAATATTCCCAGAATGTTAAAGGAGGGCATGACCGCCGAGATCAAGAAGGATTCTATCCCGGTGCTTCCGATTTTTGAGCTTATGCAAAAGGTGGGCAATATCTCGGAGCACGATATGTTCAACACCTTTAATATGGGCGTCGGAATGATCCTTGCAGTTGACAAGGCTGACGAAGAAAAGACCCTAAAGGTGCTGGCAGAAAACGGCGAGGACGCGGTCGTTCTCGGCAAAATTACCGAGGGCGGCGAAGGAGTTGTTTTCTGCTGATGAAAAATATTGTTGTTTTGGTGTCGGGCGGCGGCACAAATTTGCAGGTTTTGATCGACGCGGTAGAAAGCGGCGAAATCAAAAACGGCGTTATAAAATGCGTTATTTCCTCAAAGCCCGACGCATACGCGCTTGAAAGAGCAAAAAAGCACGGGATCAAGACCCGTGTGCTCGTCAGAAAGGAATATCCCGATTCGGTTGAGTACAGCCGGGATATTTTGAAGGCTATCCAGGAGGAGCAGGCGGATCTGGTCGTTTACGCCGGCTTTATGACGATCCTTGACGAGCTGGTTTGCAAAGCGATGCCCAACAAGATGATAAATATTCATCCTGCGCTGATCCCGTCCTTCTGCGGAAAGGGCTACTACGGACTTCATGTTCACGAGGAAGCGTTGAAGCGCGGAGTCAAGGTGACCGGCGCGACGGTACATTTTGTGACCGAGGTTTGCGACGGAGGACCGATCATTATTCAAAAAGCCGTTGAGGTCAAAAACGGCGACACACCCGAAATTTTGCAGAGAAGGGTCATGGAGCAGGCGGAATGGAAGATTTTGCCGCAGGCGGTCGCGCTTTTCTGTGATGATAAAATCGTTGTTCACGGCGATACTACGGAAATTCTAAATTAGGAGGAAATTATGAAAGCTGTATCACTTGAAAAAGAAATATCTTCAACCACTTATCCCGGCAGGGGAATCGTTATCGGCAGAAGCGCGGACGGCGCAAGAGCTGTGATCGCCTACTTTATTATGGGCAGAAGCGAAAACAGCAGAAACAGGGTTTTTGTTGAGACCGCCGACGGCATCAAGACCGAGGCGTTTGACCCGTCAAAGCTTGTTGATCCTTCGCTGATAATTTACGCGCCGGTCAGGGTGCTCGGCAACAAGACCATCGTTACCAACGGCGACCAGACCGACACTATCTATGAGCTTATGAATCAGCAGATGACCTTTGAGCAGTCGCTGCGCACACGCAATTTTGAGCCGGACGAGCCTAACTTTACGCCCAGGATCTCGGGTATCGTAAAGTGCAGCGAGGGCAAAATGAATTTTGCGATGTCAATTTTGAAGAGTGCCGACGGAAATCCCGAGTGCTGTGAAAGATTCACCTTCTCATACGACGCTCCGCTTGCCGGTCAGGGAAGATTTATTCACACCTATATGGGCGACGGAAATCCGCTTCCGAGCTTTGAGGGCGAGCCGACCAAGGTTGAGATCGGCGACGAGGATATCGACGCTTTTGCCGACAAGCTTTGGAACGCGCTGAATGAGGACAACAAGGTTTCGCTGTTTGTGCGCTATATCGATATCGCAACAGGCGAGGCGACCTCTAAGATAATCAACAAGAACAACTGATTTTTATAATTAGAAAGGATGATTCCGATGAACGAATTAGCTCTGAAATACGGCTGTAATCCAAATCAAAAGCCGTCAAAAATCTTTATGCAGGACGGCGAGCTTCCGGTTGAGGTGCTCAACGGCAAGCCCGGCTATATCAACTTTCTCGACGCATTCAACTCATGGCAGCTTGTGCGCGAGCTAAAGGCGGCAACTGGACTTCCGGCAGCGGCTTCGTTCAAGCACGTTAGCCCGGCAGGTGCGGCAGTTGCGACCGAGCTTTCGGACACACTCAAGAAGATCTACTTTGTTGACGATTTGGAGCTTTCTCCTATCGCTTCCGCCTATGCAATGGCGAGAGGAGCCGACAGAATGTCGTCCTACGGCGACTGGGTAGCACTTTCGGATACCTGCGACGTTCAGACCGCAAAGCTTTTGCAGCGCGAGGTTTCGGACGGAATTATCGCGCCAGACTACACCCCCGAGGCTCTTGAGGTTTTGAAAACCAAGAGAAAGGGCAGCTATAACGTTGTAAAAATCGACCCGAACTATGTTCCTGACCCGATTGAGCACAAGGACGTTTTCGGCATCACCTTTGAGCAGGGCAGAAACGAGCTCGTTATTGACGAAAACATGCTCATGCAGAATATCGTTACAGACAACAAGGAACTGAGCGAGGAGGCAAAGAGAGATTTGCTTATCGCGCTCATCACGCTCAAATACACTCAGTCAAACTCGGTGTGCTACGCAAAGGGCGGTCAGGCTATCGGCGTGGGCGCAGGTCAGCAGTCGAGGATCCACTGCACAAGACTTGCCGGAAACAAGGCTGACATTTGGTTCCTCAGACAGCATCCAAAGGTAATGAACCTTCCGTTTGTTGACGATATCCGCCGCCCCGACAGAGACAATACTATTGACGTTTATATCTCGGACGATTATGAGGACGTGCTTGCAGACGGAGTTTGGGAGCAGTTCTTCAAGACAAAGCCCGAGCCGCTTACAAGAGAAGAAAAGAAGGAGTGGCTCACAAAGCTCAGCGGAGTTTCGCTCGGCTCCGACGCTTTCTTCCCATTCGGCGACAATATCGAGAGAGCAAAGCGTTCCGGCGTTCAGTATGTTGCTCAGCCCGGCGGTTCGATCAGAGACGACAATGTTATTGAGACCTGCAACAAGTACAATATGACTATGTCGTTCACCGGTATCAGACTGTTCCACCATTGATCGCGCGAGGTAAGATATGAAAATTTTGATGATTGGTTCGGGCGGCAGAGAGCACGCGCTTATCAAAAAGCTGCTTGAAAGCCCAAAATGCGAAAAGCTTTACTGCGCCCCCGGCAACGGAGGGATCTCAAGAGACGCCGAGATCGTTGATATCGGTGTTATGGACAAGGAAGGTATGGTAAAATTCGCAAAGGACAATGCAATTGACCTTGCCTTTGTTGCTCCCGACGATCCGCTTGCGGCAGGAATGGTTGACGCTTTTGAGGCGGCAGGGATCCGCGCCTTTGGCCCTAACGCAGCGGCGGCGATTATTGAAGCCTCAAAGGTTTTTTCAAAAAACCTTATGAAAAAATACGGTATCCCGACAGCCAAGTACGAGGTCTTTGACGACGCTTCCAAGGCGATCGAATATATCAAGTCCGAGAACACGGTTCCGGTTGTTGTAAAGGCTGACGGCCTTGCACTGGGCAAGGGAGTTATAATCGCTCAGACGATCGACGAGGCTGTTGACGCGGTCAAGTCGATCATGGAGGACAAGCAGTTCGGCGACTCCGGAAACAATATTGTAATTGAAGAATTCTTGACCGGCCCCGAGGTCTCGGTGCTTGCCTTTACCGACGGAAAATGCGTCAAGCCGATGGTAAGCTCAAAGGATCACAAGAGGGCTTATGACAACGACGAGGGCCTTAATACCGGCGGAATGGGCACGATCAGCCCGAATCCTTATTATACCGACGAGATCGCCGAAAAATGCATGGAGACTATCTTCAAGCCGACGATCGAGGCGATGAACAAGGAGGGCAGAACCTTTAAGGGCTGCTTGTACTTTGGTCTTATGATAACGCCCGACGGTCCTAAGGTGATCGAATATAACGCGCGCTTCGGCGACCCCGAGGCTCAGGTTGTTTTGCCCAGACTGAAAACCGATTTGGTTGACATCTGCGAGGCGGTCATTGACCAAAAGCTTTCCGACCTTGATATCGAGTGGAAGGACGGCGCGGCTGCCTGCGTTGTTATGGCGAGCGGTGGATATCCCGTTGCGTACAAAAAGGGTATCGAGATGTTCGGAATGGACGAAAAGGGTCAGGTTGACGGCGCAATCGTTTATCATGCCGGCACAAAGTACGAGAACGGCAAGTTCTATACCAACGGCGGCAGAGTGCTCGGCGTTACCGCAACGGCGGACACACTTGACGAGGCTCTTGCAAAGGCGTATGCCGCAGTTGAAAAAATCAGCTTTGAGGGCGCGCATTACCGCAAGGATATCGGCAGAACAAAGTAATATAATAAAAACCAAGCAGACTGCTTTTGCGATTTGATTATTGCAAAAGCGGTCTGTTTTTGATTGATAGGGAAATTTTAATGCTCTGCTGTTTTTCGGTGCAGCTTGAACAGCCGGATGAGAAAGCACGCAATTCTGTTGCAAAACCAATAAAAAAAATTATAAAAAACTAAAAATTTAGGATAATCTTTAGATGAACTTCAGATGTGGGGATTATAATTAAGGTAGAATCAGCTATGAGGAAGGATTGAGGGGTACTTATAGTTGATGATACTGATTCCAAATAAAAGGAGAGGATAGTTATGAAGGAATTGAGTTTGTTTTACCCCTTGGAAAAAGATCCTAAATTTCAAAAACTAAGTGAAGCTGCTGTCAACGATTTATCGCTTGACTATATTATTTCTCATGTCGCCAAGGGAGATTATGAGAAAAAACTGATGTTGCGCGTGATGTCTGAGCTAGAATATGACCCTGTCGTTATTCGATACAGAAGCGATATTTTTGAGGATTTTATCAATAATCCGGAGTTCAGGGATAAAATCATGAATCTGCTCGATCAGCTCAGTTATCTTAAAACGCTGGGAAGAAGTTTTAATGATGATACAGTTGCACCTGTTTGGCAGTTGATTAACCGTTTGCAGGAGCTTGACGTTTATATAGGCTGTATTGAAGAAATCAATGGTTTATTAAAGAAATCTGACGTTAAATCCGAGGGCATGAAGCAGCTAAAGGATTACGTTGCGTCTATTTATAATGACAGCGGCTTTGAATATCTAAAGGCAGATATTAAAAAGCTTATTACGGAAACCTCACAGATACAAAGCATAACCCTTGGAGTGAATCTGGACGAGACAATGCGCCCGACCAGCGTTGGGATAGTTTCGATAAATAAAAAGAGATTTGACCACTCAAACGTTTTAGATAATTTTATAGGATTTTTGAATAATCTCGGAGGCTGGCTGGAAGGAAGATATAACGGCGACTTTAACGGGATGTCGAAGATAAGCTCTTCCGGAACGACCGGAGCGGATAATCCGCTGATGAAGAACCTTACCCGCGAGGTATCGAATATGCTTTCAAGCACAGTAAAGCATATGAAACAGAAGCTTTCGCATTATGTGAATTACAGCGGGTACAGCCTGACAAAGTTTATTCCGGAATTAACTTTTTATATCAGATGGGCTGAGTTTTGCGCAAAAGTTAAGGAAAGAGGTTTGCCAATGGCAAAGCCCGAAATCCTTGACGGCGAAAGCGGAGGTCTTTCGGCTAAGGGAATTTATAATATCAAGCTGGCGATCCAAGTTTTGGACGGAAATGATCTTGATATTGTGAAAAATGATTTTGATTTTTCAAAAGAACGCAGCGTTTATATTTTGACAGGACCAAACAGGGGCGGAAAAACAACATTCACTCAGGCGGTCGGACTTATATTTTTGCTTGCGCAAAACGGCTTGTATGTTCCTTGTGAAGAGATCAGTCTGTCGCCCTGCGACAACATCTTCACACATTTTCCTGCGGACGAAAATCAAACCGTAAATCTCGGTCGCCTGGGAGAAGAATCAAAAAGAATAAGCGAGATTTTTTCGCAGGCTACTCAAAAAAGCGTTTTATTATTAAACGAATCGTTCTCTACGACTTCTTTTTCCGAAGGACTTTATATTGCAAAGGACGTTGTTAAGGTTTTGAGGCGTTTGGGAGCAAGAGTGATTTTTAATACGCATATGCACGAGCTTGCAATGAGTATTGATGAAATCAATGCTTTGGACGGTAAAACCAAGGTGGATTCATTGATTATGGGGATACAAGACGGTCAACGCTCGTATAAGGTGCATTGCGCGCCGCCGGACGGTCGCAGTTATGCAAAGGATATTGCAGAAAAATACGGGGTTTCCTATGAACAGCTTATGGCATCGGTTAAATCAAAAAGTGCATGATGCTCCTTTTTAAAGAAATAAAATACAAAAACACCGCGTTTCGGAAGAAGCGCGGCGTTTTTGTTAGGGAATTTGTTTGAGGAATTTTTGATTCTTAATTCCGGTAGAGAAAATTAAACTCGTTCGGACTTTTGCGGATGCTTTCGCGATAATACATGAAGTATATAAAGCAAAATCAAAGTTTTCTGTCGGGAATCCGTGGTAAACATTTGAACCG
This sequence comes from uncultured Eubacteriales bacterium, assembly GCA_900315605.1. Taxonomy (GTDB): domain Bacteria; phylum Bacillota; class Clostridia; order Oscillospirales; family Acutalibacteraceae; genus Ruminococcoides. Next base: position 16,068 of record OMZU01000019.1, read on the forward strand.
TTCTGTCTGCCCGGAGTAAAATACCCGGATCAAAAGTTTTCTGTCGGGAATTTGTGGTAACTAGCTGATCTGTGCTGTCTGCCCGGAGTAAAATACCCGGATCAAAGTTTTCTGTCGGGAATCCGTGGTAACCAGTTGATACGAGCTGTCTTCCCGGTGTAAAATACTCGGAGAAAAATTAACTGGCGTTTTTGATTTGGAGGCGGAGACGGTCGGAGATCATTGCGATAAACTCGCTGTTGGTGGGCTTGCCTCTGTCGTTGTGGATCGTATAGCCAAAGTAAGAGTTGAGGACGTCGATATCGCCTCTGTCCCAGGCGACCTCGATCGCGTGGCGTATCGCTCTTTCAACGCGCGACGAGGTTGTGTCGTACTTCTTTGCTACAGAGGGGTAGAGCTGCTTGGTCACTGCGTTGATTATTTCGGGCTTTTCGACCGACATTATGATCGAGTCTCTGAGATAGTGATATCCCTTGATGTGAGCAGGAACTCCGATTTGATGAAGGATCTGCGTCACCTTGAGCTCGATCCCAAAGGCGTCAAAGCTGATCGTATTGTTAAAGGTGTTTTCGCGGTGCTTTTTGACAAGACCCTTTATATTCTCGCACATCTGCTCAATGTCATAGGGCTTGAGGACAAAATAGGTCGCACCCGAATACATGATCTCGCGTTCGAGCGCAGGACTGTGAAAGGAAGAAAAAACAATAAAGACCGGCGGCTTTAGATTTTGTCGTTTGATGCTGCGCATAACGCCGATGGCGTCAAGGCGCGTCATAAAGGAATCCATGAGCACAACGTCCGGATTTTCCTGCTTGATCCTGTTGCAAAGCTCTTCGCCGTCCCTGACGCAGAACGCCGGGGAAATGTCATTATTTTGTAACATTTTTAGACTTTCCTGCGGAAACTCAGAGGCTTCCTCGGTGATGATTAGCTTGATGGGATTGTTCATTTCATAATCTCCTGTTCTATTAATAATGTGGTATAATAATACCACAAAATGGTAAACTTGGCAATAGTTTCCAAATAATTTTTTTAAAAAATTTTAAATTTCTTCAAAAAGAGATTATTCGACAAACAATAAATCACAATATATTGTGCTATTCTTCGTAATACGACACCATATTTTGAGCAAATACGCCATAACCCTCATCAGGGCGGTTGATGAAAACATGAGTTACCGCTCCGAGCAGCTTTCCGTCCTTGACGATCGGGCTTCCGCTCATGCCCTGAACTATCCCTCCGCATTTTTGCAGCAGCCTTTCGTCTGTAACCTTGATTACAAAATTTTCATTTGATTTCGCGCTTTTGTTGCAAAGTCTGCGGATCTCAATTTCGTAACGCTGCGGATCTGTTCCGTCGGTGGCGGAGAAAATTTCGGCTTTTCCTGTGGAAAACTCCTCGAGACCCGCGATTTCGACTCTTGGATAATTTTGATAAAAATTATCGGTTGTTGTTCCGAACACTCCAAGGTCGGTGTTTTTTGTCAAATGACCGAGCACCCTGTCGGTAAAATATCCGTTCAGGCTGCCTGTGCTGCCGACGCTACTTTTGGTTACGCCGCTGACGTTCGATCTGACGACCTCGGCTTCTCCGAGAGGCAGCAGGGCAGAGGTGTCGTTGTCGCAGATTCCGTGTCCAAGCGCGGAAAAAACATTTTTGTCATCGTCGTAATAGGTGACGGTCCCAATCCCTGCGCAGCTGTCGCGCACCCATGCTCCGAGAAGATAAACTCCCACGGTGTTTTTGACCGGGGTGACGCGCTTTGTTAGCTGCTTTTTGTCGCGCTCAACCGTGAATTCCAGTTCCTGACCGCCTGAGCCGAAGAGGATCTGCTGCAAGTCCTCGTTGGTTTTTACGCGCGTGCCGTTGACGGCGGTGATAACGTCGTTGATCTCAAGCCCCGAGGCTTTTGCAGGACAGACGTATTTTTCGCCGTCAAAAAAATCCTCGGTATCAATGATTATAACTCCGCTGTTGTAGAACCTTACGCCAAAGGGCTGACCGCCGAGATAGACGGTTTTCGGTCGGCTTGCCGCCGCCGCACCAAAGACTATCGCATTGGTCAAAAATACGCAGGAGAGTGCTATGGTTATTATTTTTTTAAAATTTTTCAAAAAATCACCTTCTTTCCGTTGCCTTATTTATTTTTTGCATTTATAATATATAGAGAGCGAAAAAACGATTATTCTGTTTTTGGTTTCCAGACGGGATTTTTAAAACGTTGCAATAAAAGGATTTTGAAAATATTTTTCAATTATTTTTTTGTTTTTCATTATTTTACTTTTTAAGGGTGTTGATGCATGGGTAATTTTGAGGATATTCGCGGACTTTCTCACAGCGAGGTTGAGGAGCGCGTTCGCGAGGGAAAGGTGAACGTTTCTTCAAACGTCAAAACCAAATCAATTAAAAGGATTTTTATTGACAATATCTGCACGCTTTTTAATTTGATTAACGTCATTCTTTTTGTTTCGCTGCTTTTGGTCGGCTCGTATAAAAACATGCTGTTTATGGGCGTTGTGCTTTGCAACACCGCGATCGGTATTTTTCAGGAGATCCGTTCAAAGCGGAGCGTGGACAAGCTGACCATTCTTTCGGAAAGCAAAATCGAGGTTTTGCGCGACGGAAAAGCTTTGAGCGTGAGCAAGGATGAGCTTGTCCTTGACGATATTATTATACTGTCGCGCGGCAATCAGATCCCTGCCGACTGTGTGGTATATTCCGGAAGCTGCAAGGTGAACGAGAGCCTGCTGACCGGCGAAAGCGACCTGATTGACAAGCGCGAGGGCGACGAGCTGCTTTCGGGCAGCTTTATCACCGCCGGAAAATGCTATGCCAAGATCGTAAAGGTCGGCGCGGACTGCTACGCGGCAAAAATCAACAATGAGGCAAAATACGTTAAAAAGAATAATTCACAGATTTTGAAATCATTCAAGTTTATAATAAAGATCTGCACCTGCATAATTTTTCCGATAGGCGCGCTGCTTTTTGTAAAGCAGTTGTTTTTTGTCGGGTCGCCGATCAAAGAAACCGTTGTCAGCACGGTGGCGGCTATGGTCGGAATGATACCTGAGGGCATGATCTTGCTGACCAGCTCGGTGCTTGCGGTTTCGGTCATCAGGCTTTCCAAAAAGAAGATTTTGGTCAACGAGATGTACTGCATTGAGGATCTCGCGCGTGTTGACACGCTTTGCCTGGACAAAACAGGAACGCTGACTGCCGAGAAAATGGACGTTACCGAGGTCATCGGCATAAACTGCGATGAGGAAGAGATCAGGCGCGCGCTGGCGTCGATCGTGGCTGCCTCCGACGATATCAACCCGACGCTTGCGGCAATAGGCAATTATTGCGGAGACGGCGAGAAATACGGCTGCGAGAGCTTTTGCCAGTTTTCGTCGGACACAAAATGGTCGGGCGGATGCTTTGACAACGGCAGATCCTACGCTATTGGTGCGGCTGAGTTTGTTTTTTCTGATAAAGAAAAATACAAAGAGGTTTATGACAGGATCGCCTCTGTTGGGCAGACTGTTAGGATAATCGCGCTGGGCGGCTGCGCGGACAAGATAGAAGAAGGCTCGCTTCCGCAGTCGCTGGAGCCGATGGCGTTGATTTTGATAAAGGATCAGCTCAGGGACAATGTGAACGAGACCGTTGATTATTTTAAATCTCAGGGCGTAACTCTCAAGGTCATTTCGGGCGACAGCGTTCAGACCGTGCAGAACATCGCGTATGACACCGGAATAGCAGGCGCGGAAAACGCGGTCGATATGTCAACCGTGACGACCGACGAGGAGCTTTATGAGGTGGCGGAGAGCTGCAATGTTTTCGGCAGGGTCACGCCGGCGCAGAAAAAGCAGCTTTTGCTCGCGCTGAAGGACAGAGGACATTTTGTAGCGATGACGGGCGACGGAGTAAACGACGTGCTCGCGCTAAAGGAGGCGGACTGCTCGATCGCTATGGCTTCGGGCAGCGACGCGGCGAGAAATGTCTCTCAGCTTGTTTTGGTGAACAACGACTTTGCGGCGATGCCGGACGTGGTAGCCGAGGGAAGAAGGACGATCAATAATATTGAGCGAAGCTCGTCGCTTTATCTTGTCAAGACGATTTATTCGATCATTCTTTCTATCTTCTTTATCTTTTTTAACTCGCGATATCCGTTTGAGCCGATCCAGCTTACGCTGGTGGGCGCGTTCACAATAGGCTTCCCGTCGTTTGTGCTTGCCCTTCAACCGAACAAAAACCGTATTCGCGGCAACTTTACCTTTAACGTTATTTCAAGGGCGATACCGGCGGCACTGTGCGTCATTATGAATATCATTGCGGCGGCGATCGTCACAAAATCGCTTGGGCTTCCGCACGAGGAGTTTTCAACGATTTCGGTTTATCTCACCTCGTTTTCGTGTCTGCTTTTGATAATCAGGCTTTCGCTTCCGCTCAACGCGCTGAGGATCGCAATGCTTATCATCAGTGTGAGCGGCGTTACTTTGGGAAGCTATTTCTTTGGCAGCGTATTCTCGCTGACCGTGCCGAGCATGGCAGGCAATATTATTCTTGCTTCGTGCGCGGTGGCAACGGCTGTAATTTTTAACTTGCTTTATAACCTGACTTCGGGTATAATTGAAAAGAAAAAGGGACAATAGGTAGGAGAACGAAAATGATTTATAACAATATTTTGGAGGCGGTTGGGCATACGCCAATGGTTCGCCTGAACAATATGACCGACGAAAACAGCGCGGAGATTTACGCAAAGTTTGAGGGGCTGAACGTTGGCGGCTCGATCAAGACCAGAACTGCGCTGAATATGATAAAAAAGGCAGAAAAAGCCGGCAAAATCAACAAGGATACGATCATTGTTGAGCCGACAAGCGGCAACCAGGGCATCGGTCTCGCGCTCGTTGGCGCGGTCAAGGGCTACAGGACCGTTATTATTATGCCGGATTCAGTCAGCGAGGAGAGGCGCAAGCTTGTCCGTCACTACGGTGCGGAGGTGATCCTCATCCACGACGACGGAAACATCGGCAAATGCATTGAGGAATGCCTGAACACTGCATTGAAAATGGCTGCGGAGGATCCGAATGTTTTTGTTCCTCAGCAATTTGAGAACGAAAACAACCCCTGCGCACACCGTCACCACACCGCGCTTGAGATCATGGAGCAGGTCGAGGGACCTATCGACGGCTTTTGCTCCGGGATCGGCACCGGCGGCACAATAACCGGGATCGGCGAGGTGCTCAAGGCGCAGTACCCGGATATCTTGATCTGGGCGGTAGAGCCGGAGAACGCCGCGATCCTGTCGGGCGGAACTATCGGCACGCATTTGCAGATGGGAATAGGCGACGGCGTTATCCCAAAGGTGCTGAACACCAAGATTTATGAGGATATTTGCATTATTACCGACGAAGAAGCGATCAACACCTCCAAGGACCTTGCGCGCAAGGAGGGCTTGATGTGCGGCATCTCAAGCGGCACAAACGTTGCCGCGGCGATCAAAATGGCAAAGAAGCTCGGCAAGGGCAAGGTGGTCGTGACCGTTCTGCCGGATACTGCCGAGAGGTATTTTTCAACTCCGCTTTTTGAAAATGAATAAGGAAAAAATCCGGCTTGAGATCCCGAAAAATGTGCGGACGCTTTTGAATACACTGAAAAGCCGCGGATATGAGGCGTTTGCGGTCGGCGGCTGCGTGAGAGACAGCCTTTTGTCTGTTCAGCCGCACGACTGGGACATTTGCACCAATGCCAAGCCCGAGAAAACCAAGGAATGTTTTTCGGGATACCGGCTGTTTGAAGCCGGGATAAAGCACGGCACGATCTCGGTGGTGCTGGACGGCGAGGTTTATGAGATCACGACCTATCGTATCGACGGAGAGTATTCCGACAACCGCCGCCCTGATTCGGTGAGCTTTACCGGAGATATCAGGCAGGATCTGGCGCGTCGCGACTTTACCGTTAATGCAATGGCGTATAACGACGAGAGAGGGATCGTCGATCCCTTCGGCGGCGTGCAGGATTTGAAAAGCGGCTTGATCCGCTGTGTGGGTAACGCCGAAAAACGCTTTGACGAGGACGCTCTGAGGATCCTCCGCGCGCTTCGCTTTGCCTCGACCTATTCGTTTGAGATCGAGGATAACACCTCAAGGGCGATCATCGCAAAAAAAGCCCTGCTTCATAATATCGCGGCAGAGAGGATAAGCTCGGAGCTTGCGCGGCTTTTGTGCGGCGACGGAGTTGAGAAGATCTTGAACGATTACCGCGAGGTCTTTGCCGAGTTTATGCCGGAGATCAGAGACAGCTTTGACTTTGAGCAGCGTTCAAAGCACCATTGCCTCGACGTTTGGAGGCATACAGTTAGGGCGGTATCTGTTGTTGAGCCAGAGCCGCTTTTGAGAATGTCAATGCTTTTGCATGATCTGGGCAAGCCGGCGGCGTGTACGACCGACCCCGACGGAACAAGACATTTTAAGGGACATCCCAAGATAAGCGTTGAGCTTGCAAAGCCGATTTTGAGCAGGCTTAGGTTTTCTTCGGCGTTTTGCGAGGATTGCCTAAAGCTGGTCGAGTATCACGACATCCGCTTCAGCGGCAAGCGGCCTCAGCTTAGGAGGGTCATCCGCGATATCGGCGAGGAAAATACCAAGAGACTGTTCAAGCTTCAATATGCCGACACAATGGCGCAGTCGGACTATATGCGCAAGGAAAAGTTAAGCGCGCTTAAAGCCGAAAAGCAGCTTTTTGAGGAGCTTATGAGTGAGAGCGAGTGCTTTTCGCTCAAACAGCTTGCCGTGAACGGAAACGATATCAAGGCGTTGGGCTTTTCGGGCAAGGATATCGGGCTTGTGCTTGACGCGCTTTTGCAAGAGGTGCTCGACGAGAAAATCAAAAATGAAAAAACCGCTCTGCTAATCAGGGCGAAAAATATGAAAAACCGGACAACGGGCTGAAATGCCGAGGTTGTCCGGTTGTTTTTATAGTATATTGCAGAGGCAACCATTGATCGTCTGTGAACCGACGTTTTGATTTATACTAATCTCAGATAAAAAGTGGACAAAGATTTGCGAGGATATTTTTCGCAAGACGAGGCGAAGGACGCCGCAAGGCTGTCGCCTTGCAAGGACTTGTCTATTTTTTATTTGAGTTTAGTATTTTGCCAAATTCATTTTTTGTGTAAGTGTAGTTCATTTATAATAATATATAAACGTTTGGCTTACAGGCGATCAATGGTTGCCTCTGCAATTGTTGAGGAAAAACATAGTAATAGTTTTACAGTCGGGAACAAAGTTTTTCATAAAGATAAATTCTATCTTCACGACAAAACTCCACACTCCAAATTCCACACTATAATAGCTTTTATTGTGGTATGGAGATTTAGTATGAGCTCCGATCAGTTGGTGAACCAATAGCGGCAGATCTGTCTTTGGTCGCCCTGGTAGCTGTCGGTTCCCTCAAACTCCAAAACGAAGCCGCATTTTTCCATAACTTTTCTTGAAGCGATGTTTTCGGAAAGGCAGATCCCCTTGATTTTTTCAATGCCGAGCTTGTTCATTATTACGGGAAGAAATGCCTTGACCGCTTCGGTTGCGTAGCCGTTTTTGGTGTATTTTTCTCCGACATGGAATCCGATCTCCCAAAAGCCGTCGTCAAGCGGGATCGCCTGAACGTAGCCTATGTTTGCGCCGTCCTTTATAAGAACCGGATATACGAACGGTCCGTCGCTGCCGTCGTACTGCGACATCAAAAATTCTATCGTCTCCGCAGCTTCGTCAACGGTTTCAAATACCTCGTCCGGCACAAAGCGGCGGTTGTCTTCGTCAAGTGAGTTTTCGTGTACTGCCTGAGCCATGTCGGGAGTAAATTCGGTTATAGTTAATCTTTCGGTTTCAATCAAAAACATATAATTGTTCCTCCTTTAACGGTGAATATACATTCTTGTGGGTTCGGGGTCGCTGCCCTGCACCATGCAGAGAAATTCCCAGCCGTATCTTTCATAAAAGCCGGTGTGGTCGGTGACGAGGTATATCGGCGAGACGCCCTTTGACTTCATATCCTCAACGACCATGTTGAGCAGGTTTCCGGCGATACCCTGCTTGCGGTATGCTTCCTCGGTATAGACGGCGCAGACGTTGGGCGACAGATCCTTTCTTTCGTGAAAGTCGTTTTCTATAACTCCCAAGCCGCCGATTATTTTGTCACCGTCAAGGCAGAGATACCAGCCAAATTCGGTGCTTTTATTTAGATACGCCTCCATACATTCAAGGTAGGCTTCCTTGGGTACGCCCCATTTTTCGTGAAACCACTGCGCGGCTTTGTCTTTGATTTCGGGCTGCTCGCGCAGGGTGATGTATTTGTATTGTTCCATTTTTATTATCCTTTCTCTCGGCACTGACAATAATATATCACATTTTTTCGGAAAAATCTACCTCACAAACGGTTAGAAAAAAATATGAGCCTGCGTTATGCAGGCTCGCTAAGCTTCATATTGCGGATGATCCGCTGGATCGATTTGTCGGACAAATAGTACTGCTCCGCAAGAGCGGAAACCTTTGCGCCGTTTTGATAGTCTCTGTATATCAGGACATTACGGTTATAAAGCTCCCGGCGTGCGCCGGTTTTTTCGCCCCAGCCGCTCCGTTCGGATCCTTTTTTGGGAATATAAATATTTTCTCCGTCAATATATTGCTGAATTATTTCTATTATATTCTGCGGCAGAACCTCGTCCGCCTTAATATAGCTCATAGCTGCCTCCTAAATTTTATCAAACTCTTTAGGATAAGCTCAGGCTATAATAAAGGCAATACCGCATAATTCTGGTGTGCGGATTGCGCAGTAAGATTTTTCGTCAGGTTGGACAAATAATCAGTTCGCATACTGCCGTATGGGGGCTGATTTTTGGGCAAGCTGACGGAATAATATTCAAGCAAGCCGCGCGCCATGAATTGTGCGGTGTTGCCTAAATATTAATCATTCAAATAATACCAAATAGCCAAAGCTTATTTGGCGATAACATATCTTTTCAAAAAGCACCCCACCTTTCTGCGAATAGTATAATAGTTTTTATCGGTATTGTCAATATGCAAATTGACTGAAATGAAACAACAAAATCCACTGTGTTAGCGGTTTAATTCTTGAGTGCCTGCAAGGGAGCCGGGATCCTGCCGCCGCGGTTGATGAATTGTTCGGGCGAGCCCTTTCTGAGCGGCATAACGGGTCCCTTGCCCAGCAAGCCGCCGAATTCAAGCGATTCGCCGGCAGCCTTGCCGATCGCCGGGATCAGTCTTACGGCGGTCGTCTTGGAATTTACCATTCCTATTGCCGCCTCGTCTGCGATTATTGCCGAGATGACCTCCGGGGTGGTGTCGCCCGGAACCACTATCATGTCAAGCCCTACCGAGCAAACGGCGGTCATTGATTCGAGCTTGGTGATGTCAAGATAACCGTTCTCGGCAGCGGCTATCATTCCTGCGTCCTCCGACACCGGGATGAACGCTCCGCTCAGTCCTCCAACGTGGCTTGACGCCATAACGCCGCCCTTTTTTACTGCGTCGTTGAGCAGCGCGAGCGCGGCGGTCGTGCCGTGGCAGCCGCAGGCTTCAAGTCCCATTTCCTCAAGAATATAGGCTACGCTGTCGCCCACAGCCGGGGTCGGCGCGAGCGAAAGGTCAACGATCCCGAACGGAACGCAGAGCCTTTTGCTTGCTTCCTTGGCAACAAGCTGACCCATTCGGGTGATTTTGAAGGCGGTCTTTTTGACCATGTCCGCGATCTCGGTGATGTTTTTTCCTGCGCCGTGCTTTGCAAGCGCCGCCCTCACTACGCCGGGGCCTGAAACGCCGACGTTGATAACGGTGTCGGCCTCGCCTACGCCGTGAAACGCGCCTGCCATGAACGGATTGTCCTCGGGGGCGTTGCAGAATACAACCAGCTTTGCCGCGCCGATACAGTCGCGGTCGGCGGTGATCTCGGCGGTCTGCCTTACTATTTTGCCCATCATTTTTACGGCGTCCATATTGATTCCGGCTTTGGTCGAGCCGATGTTCACCGACGAGCAGACAAGCTCGGTTTCGCTGAGAGCCTGCGGAATACTCTCGATCAGCGCATAGTCTCCGCTTGCAAAGCCCTTTTGAACCAGCGCGGAGTAGCCGCCGATAAAGTTTACGCCGAGCTCCTTTGCCGCCTTGTCAAGGGCTTTGGCGAATTTTACAACGTTCTTGCTCTGGCAGGGCGCGGCTATCATTCCAATTGGAGTGACCGAAATCCGCTTGTTGATGATCGGTATTCCGTATTCGTTTTCGATATCCTCGCCGGTTTTTACAAGATCCTTTGCCGAGCGGCAAACCTTGTCGTATACCTTTTGGCAAGCCTTGTCTATATCCTCGTCCATGCAGTCGAGCAGCGAAATCCCCATTGTGACGGTCCTGACGTCAAGGTTTTCGTTGTCGATCATATTTATGGTTTCAAGTATATCCTTGGTTTCTAACATTTTGACTGTCCTTTCGGTTTATATGCGGTTATATGCGGTGCATACTGTTGAAGATGTCCTCGTGCATAAGGTGGATTTTGGTAGCGGTCTCTTCGCCCACCTTGTCAAGCTCCTCTCTGAGCTTGTCGAAGCTGATAGTTGATTTGTCGATTTCAACCAGCATTATCATTGCGAACATATCCTGCAATACGCTCTGGGTCACTTCAACTATATTAACGCTTGAGCGCGCGCAGGTGTCCGATACCTTTGCCAAAATTCCAACGGCGTCCTTGCCGATAACGGTTATTATTGCTTTCATGGTTTACCTCCGTCTTTTCGTTTATTATTCTTGAACTTATTATATATTTTTCAAAGCTTATTGTAAAGCCAAAACTTGATTAAATTTATTTGTTGTGGTATGATTTTGGTGTTTGAATTTGATTTGAAGGAAGGATTTTTATGTTGCTGTGCGATATGCATACTCATTCCAACAATTCTTTTGACGCCAAAAACTCGGTTGACGAGATGTGCCGTGCGGCGATTTTGCGCGGCGTCAAGGTTTTGGCAGTGACCGATCACTGCGAGGCTCCGTCGATCGGACTTGGCGCAGACTGTGAGTTCGGCTGCTTTGACGAGCTTATTCCGCAGTCGATTTACGACGCGCGGGATGCAAGATTGAAATACGGGGGAAGGCTTAGGGTGCTTACCGGACTTGAGCTGGGCGAGCCTATGCATGAGCCGGAGCTTACAAGGCGCGCTCTTGCTTACGGCGAGTATGACTTTGTGCTGGCTTCGGTTCACAATATCCGCTCTTACCGCGATTTTTATTATATGGACTACAAAACCGTTGACGTTGCCGAGGTGCTCCGAAAGTATTTTGACGAGCTGATCGAGACCGCCGCCTTTCCGCACTATGACAGCCTTGCTCACATCACCTATCCGCTTAGGTATATCAAGGCGACCTTTGGCAAGCTTCCGGATCTGTCGCCCTATTCGGCGCAGATTGACGAGATTTTTAAAATTCTGATAAAGAATAATAAATCACTTGAAATAAATGTTTCCGGGCTTTTCAAGGAGCTTGGAACCACCCTGCCGGATGTTGACCTTGTAAAAAGATACCGCGAGCTTGGCGGAAGGTTGATTACAATTGGAACCGACGCTCACAGCGTTGAATTTGTCGGCAAGGGACTTGAACAGGGAATAGAGGTCGCGAAGCGCGCAGGGTTCGGCGAATACGCTTATTACGTTAAGCACGAGCCGATCATGGTTAGTTTTTGATTCTTTAAAAGAATCATTTCGGCGCATTTTATTCCGTCAACCGCCGCGGAAATTATTCCTCCGGCGTAGCCTGCACCCTCTCCGCAGGGATACAAGCCGCGCACACCGACTGATTCCAGGGTTTCGGGGCTGCGCATTATCCTGACGGGCGACGAGCTTCGCGCTTCGATCCCGGTGAGCACAGCGTCGCCGTCGTCAAAGCCGTTAAGTATTTTTCCCATTGCGGCAACGCCCTCTTTCATCGAGCTGCTTATGAAGTCGGGCAAAAGCTCGTTGAGATCGCAGGCGGTGAAGCCGGGCTTTATGCTTGGGCTCACCTCGCCGAACGCGGTAGTTTTTCGGTTGGCGACAAAATCGCACAGCCTTTGAGCCGGGGCGCGATAGCTTTTGCCGCCGAGGTCAAACGCGGCTTTTTCGAGCCTGCGCTGAAATTCCATTCCTGCAAGCGGCTTGTCGGAGCCGTAGTCGTCGGGAGCTACGCCGACCAAAAGAGCGGAGTTTGAATTGATCTCGTTTCGGGCGAACTCGCTCATTCCGTTGGTGCAGAGCATCCCGCTCTCGCTTGAGGCGTTGACGACTGTTCCGCCGGGACACATGCAAAAGGTGTAGACCCCTCTGCCGTTCTTCAGGCGCGTGCTGAGCTTGTAGGTCGCCGCGCCCAAATTTTTATGATTCGCAAAGCTTCCGTACTGAGCCTTGTCGATTTTTTCTCTCAGGTGCTCGATCCTCGCGCCGACAGAGAACGGCTTGGCTTCTATCGGGAGCTTTTTTTCTTCGAGCATTTCGAGCGTATCTCTCGCGCTGTGACCGATCGCGAGGATTATATTGTCGGTTTCGAGAAGCTCTGTTTTGCCGTCGCGCTCGATTTCGGCGGCGCATATCGCACCGTCCTTGACCGTGAAGCCGGTCAGCTTGGTTTCAAAAAGCACGCTTCCGCCGAGACGGATGATTTCTTCGCGGAGGTGCTTTACGGTTGGCTTTAGCTTGTCTGTGCCGATATGCGGCTTGGCGTTGTAAAGGATCTCTTCGGGCGCGCCGTGGCGCACAAATTCCTCAAGCACCTTGCGCTGACGATGATCCTTTGTTCCGGTGGTCAGCTTGCCGTCGGAGAACGCGCCTGCGCCGCCCTCGCCGAACTGGACGTTTGAGATCTCGCTGAGCTGTCCGCTTTTCCAGAATGATTCAACGTCGTCGGTGCGGCGGTCAACGTCTCTGCCGCGCTCAATAACGATCGGGTTGGCTCCGCTTTGAGCCAAAATCAGCGCGGCGAACAAGCCTGCCGGACCCATTCCGACCACCAATGGTCGTGCGCCTTCGCTCCATTTGGGCGCGGAGTAGGAGTAGGGTGCGACCTTTGCTGCGTTTTTGGCTTTGCGCAGAAGCTTGTCCTCGTTCGTATTCAGCTCAACGTCCAGAGTGCAGAGGAAAAATATATTGTCTTTTTTTCGCGCGTCAATCGAACGCCGATAAAGCGAAGCAGTTTTTACCGCGCTTTTGTCAACTCTCAGCTGTTTTGCGGCGGCTTTTACAAGCGCGTCGTCGTTGTAGCTGAGGGGTATTTTTATATTGCTTAGTCTTATCATAAATTGTCACCGACAGTCATTCCGCTTGCGAAGGCAAAGTGCAGGTTGTAGCCGCCGCACTCGCCGCAGAGGTCGATCACCTCGCCGCAGACGTAGAGGTTTTTTTGCTTTTTGCTTTGCATTGTATTTTCGTCAAGCTCGCTTCCCAAAACTCCTCCGGACGCGCACTGTGCCTGAGAAAAATCTGAGCATTCGCAGGACTTGAAGCGCAGACCTTTTGCGCAGCGGCAAATGGCTTGGAGCTCGCTGTCGGAAAGCTCGCCGCAGAGCTTTGAAAAGCCGCTGAAACCGCTCGTTTTCAGTACGAGCTGCGCAAGCCTTTTGTGCAGGCTTCCGGTAAAAATATTGTCGGAGGATAGCGTTGAAAAGAGCTTACGGTTTGATTTTAATAAGGATAATAATTCTTTATCGGAATTTTCAGGAAATAGATCGACCGAGATCGTATAGCCGTCCTTGTTGTAGAGCGAAAGGTTGAAAACGCAAATTCCCGACAGTGCGTTTTCGGTGAACTGTATCTCTCCGCTTTCGGCTTTTATCAGCCTTTCACCGCGGTCAAAAAGCGAGACCCTGCCCATTGCTCTCAGCCCCTTGACCGATTTGAGCAGGTCTGACTTGACCCTGACGGGGCAGAGCGTAGGCTTGAACGGAACGATATTATGCCCAAAATTTTTGAGATAATCAAGACCGCCTGCCGTGCCGCCCAGCTTTGGAGCAGCCTTTGAGCCGCAGGCGATCACGAGCTTTTGAGAGTAAAACTCGTCGGTTTCCGTTTTGATGCAAAACTCCGCGCCGGATTTTTTTACTTTATGGGAAACTGCCTGATACCGCCGATCAACAACGTTATTGTTATCAGTGCAGTTTGGATAGGCGGGCGAGAGTGCCCGTCGGCACGTTTTTATGGTTTGGGAGCAGAAAATCTCAACTCCCAGTCTTTCGCAGGCAAAGCGCAGAACGTCGAGCACCGAGCTTGCCTGATTGCTCCTAGGGTAGCACCTGCCCTCGCTGTCAAAGCGCGTGAGAAGTCCAAGCGAGCGAAAGAAGCCGAGAACAGCTTCTACGTCATATTTTTTTAGCAAAGCGTCGCATTTCGGCTTAAAGCTCCCGATATATTTTTCGGGCGAAACAGCCTTGTTTGTGAGGTTGCACCTGCCGTTGCCGGTCGCAAGCAGCTTTTTGCCCACACGGTCGTTCTTTTCGATTATTGCGATTTTAAGGCTTTTGTCGTTCAGCTTTGCCCTTATTGCGCAGGCAAGTCCCGACGCGCCGCCGCCGATTATTACGGCGTTATAATTTCTTTTCATAATAATGCTCACACCAAATTATAAAGGCAATACCGCAAACGCGCGATATTGCCTGTGTTTTAGAGATTGCCTTTTATCCTTGCTTTGGAGCGAATATCGCGCTGAGTCCGCCGAACACTCCCATGCTCGCGAGTCCCATTATGATTCCGGCGATGATAACGCCGCACATAACGGCGATCACGCTCTTTTTGAAATCCATGTCAAGGAAGCTTGCCGCAAGCGTGCCCGTCCAGGCTCCGGTGCCGGGCAGGGGGATACCAACGAACAGCATAAGAGCTACATACAGACCTCTGCCTGCCTTTGCCTGGAGCTTTTGTCCGCCCTTTTCGCCCTTTTGGATACAGAAGGTGAAGAATTTTCCGATGTATTTTTTGTCCTTGCCCCATTCAAGCACCTTTCTTGCAAAGAAAAAGATGAACGGTACGGGAAGCATATTTCCGATCACGCAGACAATATAAGCCCAGACAAGCTCGGTTCCCTGCATACCCATTCCCACAGCCACGGGGATCGCGCCTCTAAGCTCGACGATCGGTATCATTGAAATAAGAAAGATTATAAGATAATTCTTCAAAGCCTGATTCTCCTTTTTGTTTTACTAAAAAACTGCTTGATCCCGCCTTTGGAAGCGGATATTGTTATCAGCGCAGTTTGGATAGGCGTGCAAGAGTGCCCGACGACACTTTTTGCCTTTTTCCAAACTAGTATAACAGAATCGACCCGGTTTTTCAATGTTTTTTTAATTGTTTGACAAAATAAAAATATTTGCATTGACTTTGACCGAAAATACTGTACAATATTATTTGGTGATTTTATTATGAAAAAGTCGTCAAATAAACGATTCAAAATAACAATGCTTGTTTTGACCGCCCTGATGATCTGCTTTGCGTTCGTTCATTCGATGATGCCGGCTTCGGTGTCGTCGCTTGAAAGCTCACTGTTTTTCGACTTCATTTACGGTATTATGAAGGATCTTGGGATCGGAGCGGAGCTGACTGAGCATATCATCAGAAAGGCAGCGCATTTTTCGGAGTATTGCGCAATAGGATTTCTTTCAACCGGGTGCGCCTATGCTTTTTGCAAAACCAGACCGAGCAAATACACCGTTCAGGTGCTGTTCACCGGACTTGCAACTGCGGTGTGCGACGAGACGATCCAGATTTTTACACCCGGGCGTGCAGGTCTGATAACGGACGTGCTTATTGACTTTTCGGGAGTGCTGACCGGATTTGCGGTCGCGCTGATTTATTTTTGGATCTACAGAAAAATCAGGAAGATATAGGGGTAAATATGGAAAGTGAAGTAAGAAAAGAAAACAAAATGGGCACAATGCCCATGACGCGCCTGATCCTTTCGATGTCGCTACCGGCGATTTTTTCGATGACGATCCAGGCGATGTACAATGTTGTTGACAGCATTTTTATCGGCAATTTCAATCTAAAGGGCTTGACGGCGGTTTCGCTTGCCTATCCGATGCAGATGCTCTTGATCTCGGTTGCGGTCGGAACAGCGGTGGGCGTAAACTCGCTTGTGTCGAGAAAGCTCGGCGAGAGGGAGTATGATGACGCAGATTCGGCGGCAACTCACGGCCTGGTGCTCTGCGGCTTTAGCTACATAATTTTTTTGATCTTGGGCATATTCGCGTCAAGACCGTTTATCAGCGCGTACAGCCAAGACCCGGTCATTGTCGAGTACGGTACTCAGTACCTCACCTGGGTGCTTTGCTGTTCGATTTTCCCGATCACTCAGGTGATGATCGAAAAGACCCTGCAAGCAACCGGAAATATGATCTATCCAATGCTTTTTCAGCTTTTGGGAGCGATCGTAAATATAATTTTTGACCCTCTGCTGATTTTCGGGATCGGCTTTTTCCCCAGACTCGGCGTCACCGGCGCGGCGATCGCAACGGTGTTTGGTCAGTTCTGCGGAATGGTGTTCGCCCTGATTATTTTGTTCTGCAAAAAGCATCATATCAAAATCAGGCTCAAGGGCTTTAGGCTAAACGCAACTACCCTTAAAAATATTTACTCCGTGGGCTTACCCTCTATTATTATGCAGTCGATAAGCTCGGTTATGATAATCGGCATGAATACCATTTTTACAATGGCAAATTCTCCGCTTTCCGAAACCTCGGTCACGGTGCTGGGAATTTACTTCAAGCTGCAAAGCTTTGTGTTTATGCCTTGCTTTGGACTGAATCAGGGTGTTATGCCGATCATCGGCTACAACTACGGCGCGCGCAACAAAAAGCGCATGTACGGCGCGCTGATCCGCGGTATCGCGATAGCTGTCGGGATCATGGCGGTCGGAACGATTTTGATGTGGACGATCCCGGATCTGCTGATCTCAATGTTCGGCGGCGGAGACGAGCTTATGCGGCTTGGCGTAAAGGCGTTCAGGATCGTCAGCCTGTGCTTTATCCCGGCGGCTGTGGGAATTTTGATGATAACTGTTTTTCAGGCAACCGGAAAGGGCTTTAGAAGTCTTTTGATTTCTTTTTGCCGTCAGCTTCTGCTGATTTTGCCGATAGCAACTATATTGTCGATGACCGCAGGCATCGAGAGCGTATGGTACGCCTTTCCGCTTGCAGAGGTCGTTGCGCTGATAATCGCGCTCGCGCTGTTTGTTGATCTTGTAAAAAAAGATTTCAAAAAGCTGAATTAGGTAAATACCGCATAATTCATTTATCAAACGCCTCGGCGCATATAATGTGCTGAGGTGATTTTTATGAACGAACAATATGAGGACAGCCGAAACCGGATCACATATGACGAAAACTGGCAGAGCGTGAGCGAGCCGGAGTATCCGGTCTTGTTTGACGAAAACAAGGCTGCGGAAAAAAACTCGGTAGATGGCGCGGAGGCATTTAAGCCGCCGAAAAAGAAGAACGCGAACCATCAGCTGCTTTTGACGATCAGGCTTATTGTTTGCCTTATCCTCGCGCTTGCCGCCCTCGCGCTAAAGGGAATAGGCGGCGAAATCTACGAGACCGCGCGGACGATGTATTTTGACGCGCTGGGCAATTCGGCGATTTTTGAGGACGGAAGCGGCTTTGACGTGAACAGCTTTTTGAGCGGCGCGACTGCTGATGAAATTTAGGATCGGCTCAACCGACATTTCCGTGTCTTATCTTTTGGTTTGCGCGGCGGCGATCTGCGTGGTCATGGGCGCGTTCGAGGGCTTTGTTTGGTGTTGCGCGGCGGTGACGGTACACGAATCGGGACATTTGGCTGCGATGTGCGCGCTCAAAAATCCGCCCGAAAGCATTTGCGTTTCGCTTTTTGAAATCAAAATCAAAGACCGCAAAAGGCAAAAGCAAAGCCTTAAAAACAGTCTGATTATTATTTTTTCGGGTCCTGCGGCTAATTTTGTTTGTTTTATTCTGTTTTATCTGCTATACTTAGAGTGTAATGAAATTTTTCTCCCTGCTTCAATCGCGAATCTGTCGGTCGGCTTGTTTAATATTTTGCCGGTGATTTCGCTTGACGGCGGGCAGGCGTTGTTTCTTTTGTGCCGCGAAAAATTCGGCGAAGGCTTTGCACAAAGGGCGGTCTGTGCTGCAAGCTTTGCTATCCTTTTTCCGCTTACTGCGCTGGGCCTTTTGGTTTTGTTCAACTCGCGCGGAAATTTTTCGCTGCTGCTTGTGTGCGTGTATATTGTTTTTTCGCTGATTATGAGAAACAACGAAGGAGACATTTAGATTAGTGTGGAGTTTGGAGTGTGGAGTTTGGAGTTTCGGTCGTGAACATAAAATGTATCTGAAAAATATGTTTGCTCCCGACTGTATTACTATGGCTATAGTTTTTGTTTTCCTTAACAAGTCGTAGGGGCGACCATTGGTCGCCTGTGAACTAACCTTTCGTTTTTTATCAAATTGTTTTTTCAGGAATCGTTGTTCACCTATAAAACATCATATAATACAAGCGTTTGGCGCACAGGCGACCAATGGTCGCCTCTACAAGCTAAAAAGGTTAATTATTGCTGAATATATAATTATACAGTCGGGAACAAACGTGTATTTTATTTTTATTTTTTCTTCCCGACCGAAATTGTCCATTGTCCATTGTCAATTGTCCATTGAAAAAAAGCGAGGTATAAAATGGTAAGTAAGGAAGTCGAAAGGCTTTTGCTCAAGGTGCAGAAGCCGGGCAGATATGTCGGCGGCGAGCTCAACGAGGCGATCAAGGACAAGCGAAAGGTAGACGTCAGGTTTGCTTTTTGCTTTCCCGACACCTACGAGGTTGGCATGTCGCATTTGGGAATGAAGATCCTCTACAGCCTTTTCAACAGCCGCGAGGATATTTGGTGCGAGAGGGTCTTTGCGCCGTGGATAGATATGGAAGAGCTTATGCGCGAAAAGAACATCCCACTCTACGCGCTCGAAAGCGGCGACCCGGTCAGCGAGTTTGATTTTGTCGGCTTTACCTTGCAATATGAGCTGAGCTATACAAATATGCTCAACATGCTCAAAATGTCGGGGATCCCGCTCAGGAGCAGCGATAGAAAAGAACTCAAAAATATTGTCGTTGCCGGAGGACCCTGCGCCTGCAATCCCGAGCCGGTGGCGGATTTTGTGGATATTTTCTTTATCGGCGAGGGCGAGGAGGTCGATCTTCAGGTCATAGACCTATTTAAGGAATGCAAGGCTTCGGGCGCAGGCAAGGACGAATTTCTGCGCAGAGCCGCTCAGATAGAGGGCGTTTACGTTCCTTCGCTTTATGAGGTGAGCTACAACGACGACGGCACAGTCAAGGCTTATACACCGACCCACGGCGCGCCTGCGGTGGTTCACAAGCGGCTGATGAAGAAGATGGACGAAAGCTATTATCCCGACAATTTTGTTGTGCCGCTGGTTGAGATCGTTCACGACCGAGCAGTCCAGGAGATTTTCAGGGGCTGCATAAGAGGCTGCCGCTTTTGTCAGGCAGGCTTTTTGTACCGCCCCGTTCGCGAAAAAAGCGTTGAGACTATCAACTCTCAGTGCCGTGCTCTGTGCGAAAACACCGGCTACGACGAGGTCTCGCTTTCTTCGCTGAGTTCGAGCGATTACAGCCAAATCGTTCCGCTTCTCGAAAAGCTGAACACCTGGAGCGGAGACGAAAAGGTGAGCATTTCGCTTCCGTCGCTGAGGGTCGACGGCTTTACCGACGATATTATGAACAAAATCAAGACCGTGCGCAAAAGCGGACTGACCTTTGCGCCCGAGGCAGGAAGCCAGCGAATGAGAGATGTTATCAACAAAAACGTCCGCGAGGACGAGCTGCTCTCGACCTGCACGACCGCCTTTGAGGGCGGCTGGACTACCGTTAAGCTCTACTTTATGATAGGTCTGCCCACCGAGACTATGGACGACGTTGCGGCGATCGCGGCTCTGGGTCAGTCGGTGGTTGACGCATATTACCACTGTGAAAAACGCTCCAAGGGCAAGTCGGTGAGGGTGACGGTCTCGGCTTCATCCTTTGTGCCAAAGCCCTTTACGCCGTTCCAGTGGGAGCCGCAGGACACGATAGAGCAGCTTCACAAAAAGCAGGAGCATATCAAGGAAAGCATCACCACAAAGAAGATCCAGTTCAACTATCACGACGCGGACACAAGCTTTTTGGAGGCGGTTTTTGCGCGCGGCGACCGCAAGCTTTGCCGTGTGCTTGAGCTTGCGTGCGAAAGGGGCTTTCACTTTGACGGCTGGAACGACTGCTTCTCGCTTGAAAAGTGGCTGGAGCTGTTTGAGAAATGTGAGCTTGACCCTGCGTTCTACGCCAATCGCCGTAGAGAGTTTGACGAGGTTCTTCCGTGGGATCACATCGACTACGGCGTGAGCAAGCAGTTTTTTATCAACGAATGTAAAAAGGCTTATTCCAATGCCACAACTCCGCATTGCAGGCTGAAATGCAGCGGCTGCGGAGCGGCAAAATACGGGGAGGGTGTGTGCTTTGAAAAACGCCAGGATCTGGTTTAAAAAAGACTTTGAGTGCAGGTATATTTCTCACCTTGACCTCAACCGAACTATGCTGCGCGCGCTCCACAAGGCAAAGATCCCTGTGTGGCACACCGAGGGCTTTAATCCGCACCCGTTCGCGACCTTTCCGCTTCCGCTCTCGCTGGGGTTCAGAGGAACAAACGAATGTATGGACGTCAAGCTGGTTGATGATGATTATTCTTTTGAAGAATTAATAACAAGAATGAACGCTTGTCTGCCGCGCGGCATTCAGCTTTTTGATGTTACCGAGCCGATAATGAAAGCCGGCAAGATCGCTTATGCGGATTTTACGGCACTTATCAGCGGCGAAAGGGTCCCGTCGGGAAAAATCTGCCGGGAGCTTGAGGAGCTGCTCTCGCGCGAAAAAATCGAGCTTGAAAAAAAGTCGAAAAAGGGCATGAAAACCGTTGACATCAAGCCCGGGATCAAGCGTTTTGAGATAAAAGAAATGTTTGATTACGCGCGGCTTGATATAATTCTTTCGGCAGGAAGCAGCGACAACGTGAATCCAAACCTGCTGATGACCGCACTCTGCGATTCAGCCGGGACGGAGTACGACGTTGATATCACCAGAAACGATTTATATAATTCTGATATGGAATTATTTAGATAATTGAATATGTATTATTATTCTCTAAACGAATATTTAAAAAACACCTTCGGAGAAAAGGTCTACAAAATTTCGCTGAACGGCGGAATGACCTGCCCAAACCGCGACGGAACTCTTGACAGCCGAGGCTGTATTTTTTGCAGCAAGGGCGGCTCGGGAGAATTTTCCGCAAACGCTCTGCTTCCGATTTCCGAGCAGCTTGAACAGGCAAAGCGCAGGATCCGCGAAAAAACCGACTGCAAGAGATTTATCGCATATTTTCAGCCGTTTTCCAACACCTATGCGGAAACGGAATATCTAAGGCGGATTTTTACCGAAGCGATCGCGCCGGAGGATATTGCCGCGCTTTCGATCGCAACCAGACCTGATTGCTTGGGAGAGGACGTTCTTGCTTTGCTGTCAGAGCTGAACCAAATCAAGCCGGTTTGGGTCGAGCTGGGCTTGCAGACGATCCACGAAAAAACCGCGGAGTATATCAGAAGAAGTTACCCCTTGGAGAAATTTGACTGCGCCGCAAAAAGGTTGCGCGAGCTGGGGATAAACGTTATAACCCACCTGATAATCGGGCTTCCCGGAGAAAGCCGCGAAATGCTTTTGGACAGCGTTAGGTACGCCGGCGAGAGGTCGAACGGGGTCAAGCTCCAGCTTCTTCATGTTTTGAAGGACACCGACCTTTGCAGCGATTATCTTGCAGGAAAATTTGATGTTCTTTCGATCGAGGAGTATATCGAGCTTCTCTGCGACTGTGTTGAAGCCCTGCCCAAAAACGTGGTCATACACCGCCTGACCGGAGACGGCGACAAGCGGCTCTTGGTCGCGCCTATGTGGAGCGCGGACAAAAAGAGGGTTTTGAATGCAATAAACAAAGCCTTTCGTGAGCGAAATGTAACTCAGGGAAGAAATTCAAAAGTCATGGCATAATGCAATATAAAAGGCAATACCGCACAGCAGAAATATACGGTATTGCCTTTAGTGCAACCGAGGTTTAGATTCGCTCCGACCTTTCAACCCGGCTTAAAAAAATTGAAAAAAATTCCGAATAAAAGCTGCGCCAGAGCACTGAGCTGTGCGTTCCTGTTTTGTTGAAATGCAGGGTGAGCTTGCTTTCGGGGTAGCCCATATCCTTCAGCCGGTCGTACATAGCTGTAACTTCTGGACCGGTGTCATATGGGTCGGGACCTGTATAAAGGTATATGGACGGCGAGTTTTCGCCAAAGCTCTTTTTGCTTAGGTAGCTTTTCCAGGTGCTATCGTCAAATTCCCAGAATGACGGTGACATAGAGCCGGATGTTCCGAACACCTCCGGGTATTCAACAGCGATGTAAAATGCCTCTAGCCCGCCGAGCGAATAACCCTCGACCGAGGTATGCAAAGCGTCGGAATAAACGTTATAGTGCTGTTGGATATAAGGCACGACGGTATGTGCTGCAAAGTCCGCGAACTGAGTTCCGTTCATGCAGTCGAACTCGTCGGCAAAGGCTGAATCATGCTTTGAGATAAAATCTTCTTCATCACGCGAGATCCCGATTTGAGGAACAAGCTCGTAGTTGCGTGCGGCTGCGGATTCGATACCCACAACGATCGCCTTTTCGCCTGTGACCGAGCTCATGGCTTCAACCTGCTCGATAAACCCGGGACAATCCTTGAGCTTCTGTCCGTTGTCCTCGCTGAACAAAAGGCTTTGACCGTCAAGAGCATAAATAGTCGAATATTTTTCGTCGGACATCGGGTCATAGTCATCGGGCGTCCAGATATACAAAAGCGTTTCGCTGCCGTAGCCGGTGAGCGTGACCTCCTCAAGCTCATGCGAATAGCAGGGCTCTTTGCCCTCGGTGTAGGGCAGAACATAGTCATCGATCCCGTACCAGCCGCTCACGCATTTGTTAAAGGCAAATTCCCTTGATTTTTTATCGCCGCAGGTGACGTAAGCCATGTTGTAGGCGGCGCAGTCACCCTCGCACGAAAATGTAACGCTCTTGCTGTCCTCGCTGATCTTCTTCATTTCAACGTCTGTGCTCTCTTCGCTGACGCTGTTAAAAAACGTTGCAACAGCCCTGTCGCTTTTTGTACTGTCCTTAAAATAAAGCGTGTGAAGTCCGGAGCCTTCTTTCTCGCTCTTTTCTTTTACGTCAGAGCCTTGGGTGATTTCAGAGCCGTCTTTTTCACTTTGATTTCCACATGCCGATAACATCGAAACGCTTATCGCTAACGCCAAAACAACAGAAATGACCCTTTTCATGTTACGTTTCTCCTTTTGAAGATTTTTTATCAAAATTGTATTTTTATTGTATCACGCAAATCTGTAGTTTATCTAAAGAAAAATCGAGTAAGAGGCTGTTCACAGCAGTCTCCTACCCGATTTTTTATTTTGGCTGAGTAAAGTTGATTTACGCTGAAGAGAATATGGCGGTCGTCAAAATTACGCGCTTTGACTTTGAACCGACCGGTTGATCCTGTTATAGACCGGCTTGAGCGTAAGTCCCTGAACAACGGTCGTAAAGAACACTATGGCGTAGGTTCCGCCCAGAACGATATAGTAGATATCCTCGGGCAGCATATCCTTTGTGCTCATTGCAAGGGCAACGGACAAACCTCCGCGCAAGCCGCCCCAGGTGAGCAGCTTGATAAAATTCAGCCGGCTGTAGCCGTCGGGGATCTCTCCGATGAACAGCGAAGAAATCGACAGGCTGCTCACTCGTGCAATAAAATTTGCCGAGATTGCAACAAGCGATAAAACAACAACATATTCCATCTGTAAAACGCGGACGAACGATAATCCCAGCATTACATAAAGTATGGAATTAAAAAGCGAATCCAGCGTCTCCCAAAAGCTGTTGAAGCTTTGAGCATCTTCGGGTTCTTCTTTTGAAAAGCGCGAACGCAGCGCAGAGAACAATATGCCGCAGATGACCGAGGCTATCGCGCCGGAAAAATGGAATTTTTCACAGATCACATAGGAAAGCGATACCGCTAACAGGCTTGTAAAAATGCGGAGCATTTTGTTTTTGGTAAAGCAAAAAATCAAAAAGCAAACTGTTGTTACAACTATTCCGACCAATATCGCACCGCCAAGCTCTCGCAGCATGACGCTGACAAAGCCGCCGGAGGACGACGAGGTCACCATGCCCGAGAAGCAAACGAACAGCGCGACGCCCACGCCGTCGTTAAACAAGGATTCGCTCTCGATCAAAAAGGATATGCCCTTTGGCAAACCGAATTTGCTGAGAATACCGGTTGCGGCAATAGGATCGGTTGGAGCAACTATGCTGCCGAACATAAGGCAAACAGGCAGCGAGAAATCAACACCGAGCAGCTTTGCCGCGCCGAAAAACAACAGCCCGTAAAAGATCGTACCGAGCAGTGTACACACAAAGGCGAGCACAGTGATTTGCCGTATATGCGCCTTGATGTCCGTAAGCTTGATTCGGCAGGAACCGGCGAACAGCATGAAGCAAAGCACGCCCTCCAAGAGAAAGTCTTTGATATCCATTAGCTGAGCCTGTTCAAGCACATCGCTTCCGCTGAACAACGCTCCTGCAATTATAACCAGTATGCCGATAACGGTCGAAAAAAGCATAAGGGATATCTCATAAGGAAGCTTGGTGACCTTTTCGTTGAAAAAGCCTAAAACACATACAAACGCAATAATCAAAACAAATAAACTAATACCCATATTTAAGCCCTGCCTTTAATTAAAGATAAATAAAATATACCATATTTTTACGGGAAAATCTATATTTTTCGGTTAAATTTTTAAAAAATACGAAATTTGACCGGGGATGATAAAAAACACCGTACAGTTCGCGGCTGATATCACGAATCGTGCGGTGTTTTCTTCTTTTCTTTTCGGTGCTTTATGCAAAAATGTATCACAGCAACGGCGATCGAAGCCGAAACTCCTATTGCGGTTCCGGCGGCTGCAAATTGAAAGCCCGGGCTTGAACCGCTGCCAAACGAGCCGAAAAAGTCAGACTCGTCTGCGGTAGAACCGGAAGAAGAATCGCTGTTTTTCTTTGAGGGAGCTTTTGCGGATTTGCCGGAGCTGCCCTTGGAGTTCTCGGAGCTTTTGGCTGATTTGGAGCTTTTTGATGAATCGGATGACTTGTCGGAGGCTTGCTTGTCGGATATTATTCCGTCAGGAGTTTCCGCAGCGTTTTTGCTGACGCTTATCTCTGCGGAGGTGCAGGCTGAGACCTCGGCTTCGTTTGCGTTTTTATCCACGCAGTCGCTCACCGCAAAGTCGATATTGCAGTCTCCCTCGGCTTTGGTTTTGAAGGTCAGGGTCATCAAAGAAGCCGAATCGGTATCGTCAGAGCTCAGGTAAACGAGCTTTAGCGAGCCGGTTTTTTCTTTGTATTCAAGCGTTCCGGTTTCGCATTTCGCGCTTCGAAATTCAAGGATCTCCGGGTCATAAAAAAGCTCAAAGGTCGCCGCGCCCAGCAGCTTCGCAGGGCTTACCTCAAGCCTGGGAGAAATCAGCCTGTCGGGTTTTGCGGCGCAGTCTGTTATCGAAAAGGAGAACGCTTCGGCGGCGCAAGGCTTTGAAACAAAAATATTTATTGATATGAAAAACAGCGCGGTTACAACGGAAGTAACCGCGGCTGCTTTTCGGATAAGCTTGAACAGAATTGAATTACTTGTTTGCATTCAAAAAATCCTGCAAGGCTTCGGCGTCAAGAAAACCGATCGACTTGTCCGCCATAACGCCGCCCTTGAAAATTCCGACAAAGGGAATGGAAACGATCTGGTACTTGTTGGCAAGCTCCGGATTCTCGTCAATATTGATTTTGTAAAAATCAAAATCCGCGTTTTGCGCGCTCAGCTCGTCCAGCACCGGAGCAAGCATTTTGCAGGGACCGCACCAGTCTGCAAAGAAATCAACAACGACCGGCTTTGCAGAGCCGAGAACCTTTTCATTAAATTCTTCCGAATAAATTTTTTCAATCATTTTGATTCACCTCTACTGATATTTTTTCTTTTAACCTGTTGTAATATTCAGGAAATTTCCTTTTGAGTGAGATCGGTCTGAACGCCTCGTCAACAAAGCAATGCGTAGTGTGACCGGTGGCGGAGATCTTTCCGCTTTCGCGTTCGCGCACAGTATATTCATACCGCATTTTTGCGCCGTTAAAGCTTTCAAGCCTCAGCTCGATTTCGACCGTATCGCCGAATCTGATGGGGTTTTGATATTTGGCGTAGGCGTCAACGTTCGGGATTATGATCCCGCGCGTTTCCATTTCGCCGACATCGCAGCCAATTGAATTCATAAAGCTGATTCGCGCTTCTTCAAAAAACCTTATGTGGTTAGAGTGGTGAACGATCCCCATTTTGTCGGTTTCATAGTAATTTGCCGTGCGAAGATATTTGTACATACAAAGCTCACTTTCTGAGGAGCAGACCGTTTTTGAGATCCTCCTCAGCCTGTTTTTTGATTATATAGTGCTGCTTTTTGCCGGTGGCGGTATGCGGAAGCTCCGAAACAAAGCGGTAGTAGCGCGGCGCCTGATATTTTGAGAGGTTCGGCGACTGAGCGCAATAGTCAATAAGCTCCTGGACCGTCAAGCTTTCGTCCGACGGAATAACATAGGCTGCAACGCTTTCGCCGCGCGTGCTGTCGGAAACGCCGGTGACAATGCACTCGCTTACCTTTGAGTGACAGTTGAGGACTTCTTCGATTCGGGCAGGGTAAATATTTTCTCCCTTGCTGATTATCATATCGTCCTTTCTGCCTGCGATCGTAATAAACTGCCTGTCGTCCCAGGTCCCGATATCTCCGGTGTACATCCAGCCCTTGTAGAATTTTTCCTTTGTTGCCTGCTCGTTATTGGCGTAGCAGTAGGTGGATTTTGCCGGGCATTTTATGATGACCTCGCCCTCGGTGACGTTGTCGGTGGGAACTGTGTCGTCGGGCTCGGCTTTTTTGTCGTCGTAAACCCTGACTATCCTCACCTCGTCGTCGGTGCATGAGCGTCCGGCAGTGCCCGACATCTCGGGCAGGTCGAACGGACGGAGGAAGGTGTTCCAAAAGCTTTCGGTCGTGCCATAGCCGTTGAAGATGTTGGGGGTTAAAATATTCTGAAAGCGTATGCAGGCTTCCTTTTCAAGCGGACTGCCCATTGTGATAATGCCCTTGAGGGATTCAAGCCTTTTGGGGTGCTTTTCCTGACGGGTCGCAAGCAGAGTCAGCACCGAGGGAACGCCGGTCAAAAAGGTTATTTTGTGCTTTTCGATGTAGTCGATGCAAACCTTTGGATTAAAGGTTCTCATAATCACCAGCGCGCCGCCTACATAAAGAGTTGGGGTGGGACCGCCGGAATGAAGTCCGCCGCGGTGGAACCACGGGGTCATATTCATGGTCACGTCGGTGGGGTTGAGCGGAAAATGCATTATAACGTCGTGAGCCGAGAGCACCTCGTTGATATTGTTGAGCGGAACTCCCTTGGGCGTTCCGGTCGTGCCTGAGGTCTGGAGCCTCACGATCTCGTCATAAATATGCGGCTCAAAATCAACCGGAGGATCGTTTTCGTCCGCGCCGTCTACAAAGCTATCATAGAGAATGTGTCCCTTTGGAGGGATAAATTCTTTATTAGAATTATTAGCGGCGATCACAAATTCCGGCTTGTGGGTGCAAAGCTCAAGAGCCTTGACCGCGGTTTCAACGATCTCGGCGTCATAGATATACACCTTGGACTTGTTGTGGCTGATGATCTCGGCAGTTTCTCCGGGAGAGAGATTAAAGTTTGCCGGGTTTGAGATCGCGCCTAGCTTTTGGGGCGCGATATAGCTAAAAAGAAAATGCGGCGAGTTAAAAAGCTGCATAAAGACAATATCACTTTTTTTGACGCCCTTGCTTTTAAGCGCGTTTGCAAGCTTGTTTGAGTCTCGGTTAAGCTCGCTGTAGCTCCAGCTTTTGCCGGCGGCAGGGTGAATGACTGCGGTTTTGTCGCCGAATCTTCTGACATTTCGCATAAAGCCGTTGAGCCAGGTGAATTCTGCTTCAAAGGTCTCCTTAAACATTGTAATATCGTAGGTGTAGTTCATCTTGCTTGCTTCCTTCAGGTATTACTGTCGGCTGTATTTTCCGACAATTACGCTTGAGTTTTGTCCGCCAAAGCCAAAGGCGTTGGACATCGCATAGCTGATCTCGGCGTTTTTGGCGGTGTTAGGAACAAGGTCGATTCCGGCACATTCGGGGTCAACCTCGTTCAGATTGATCGTCGGAGGGATCACTCCGGTTTCGATTGCCTTTACACAGGTAATGGTCTCGGTGATTCCGCCGGCTCCCATCATATGACCTGTCGCGCCCTTTGTTGAGCTGACATATGGCGTTTTTTCGCCGAAAAGCTCGCGGATCGCGGCGGTTTCAACAGCGTCGCCCTTTCCGGTCGCAGTGCCGTGAGCGTTGATGTAGCCGATGTCCGAGGGCTTTAAGCCTGCCTCGGCAAGTGCAAGCTTCATGCAGGCAATTGCTCCGCGACCCTCCGGGTGAGGGGCGGTAACGTGATATGCGTCGCAGGTGTTGCCGCAGCCCAAAACTTCGCCGTAGATCTCGGCTCCGCGCGCAAGAGCGTGCTCCTCGGTTTCGAGCACCAGTGCGCCGCCGCCTTCGCCGATAACAAAACCGTCGCGGCTGATGTCAAAGGGTCGGCTTGCGGTGGAGGGAGAATCGTTTCGTTTTGAAAGAGCCTTGGCGTTGGCAAGCGAGTAGATCACCAGCGGACAGAGCACGCTTTCTGCTCCCACAGCCAGCATTACGTCTGCCTTTCCCGATTGCATACACATAACAGCCGTTCCGATCGCGTCGCCGCCCGAGGAGCAGGCTGTGCTGACGGTGTAGCTGGGACCCTGAATGTGGTAGTCGATCGCTATATTTGCAGCGGCAATGTTTCCCAGGATTTTCGGAATGAACCGCGGACCTACCTTTTTGTGAGAGGCTCCCGAAAGCGCGTCCTGAGTAAATGCGGTCGTGGCAACTCCGCTCATGGCGGTGCCCATAACTATGCCGGTGCGGTCGGGCTCGATTTCGATTTTGCTTTGCTTTATCGCTTCCTCGGCTGCAATATATGCGTATTGCATGAAGGGGTCGGTTTTTCGGATCAGATCCTTTGGAAGATGCTCGGACGGATTAAAATTCTTTATTTCGCCTGCGATCTGAACCGCAAGCTCCGAGGAATCAAAGGATTTGATGGTATCTATTCCCGAAACTCCGGAGATTATATTTTTCCAATATTCGTCAACGCCGATACCAACGGGGGTAACTGCGCCCATTCCTGTGATGACAATTTTTTTCATTGATGGTGCTCCTTGCAAGAAATAAAAAATAGCTATTTACAAATTGCATAATACTATGCTATATTTAGATTATAACAGAGAGCAAAAGGTTTTTCAATACAAAAGGTAATGCAAATTAGGCTGTTATCAGTCTTGTGATTTCAATTTTTGCATAATAGGGTTTTTTAGCTGCCCAAAAGCCTTTGACGAACAGGAGGGTCTTATGGATATCAACCAGCTTAGCTGCTTTATCTCGGTTGCGCAAACTCTGAATTTTTCAGAGGCGGCAAGGCGCAATTATGTTTCTCAGTCCTCGGTCAGCAGATATATCAGCGATCTTGAAAAGGAATTCGGAGTAAAGCTTTTTTCGCGTTCTCACCGCGACGTTGTGATAACCAACGAGGGTAAAACCCTGCTGCCCTATGCAATTGAGATCGTAAATACAATCGGCAAGGCAAAGACGATCATCAACCAGCTCAGAAACGGCGGAAGAGGAAAGATCACTCTTGGCTGCGATATAACCTCGCTTTGGTTCCCGTCAAAATGCGTATCGGATTTCAGAAAAAAATATCCCGACATCACCATCGAGCTAAAGACGTTTGAGGCAGCTGACAGAAGCCAGGGCATCACCGGGGGAGAATATGATTTTTGCTTTATGCCCAGAGATATGGTGCCCGAGAGCTCGGAGATCGAAACTCTGGTCACCCACACCGAGCCCCTTGTTGCCGTGACCCAAAAGGGCGGAACCAAAACCGAAAAAAGCGTTAATCCCGCGCAGCTTGCCGACAAAAAGCTTGTGCTGCTTTCGGAATCGGTCGCGCCTATAGTATATATGGAAATCGTTGATTTGCTGAGGACCTTTCACATTTCTCCCGAGATAGATTCCTCATACAACGAGCTTGCGCCCTTGTGTATTGCCGTTTCGTCGGGGCTGGGGATATCTGTTCTTCCGCGCTCGCTGGCGGAGCTTTCCTCAGGCGCGTATGCCGATTTGATCCCGTTTGGAGAAGCGGACACCGGGATCGCATATGCGGCGGTTTGGTCAAAAAGCATTTCAAATCCTGTGGCGGAGCTTTTTGTCAAAACGATAAAGCAGTACGCCCACGGAGACGACAGCATTTATGAGATTTAAAACCATAATAAAATAAAAAAAGGGCTGTCGCACTAAGCCCTGACAAGATCCGGGCAGTCCTTTCGGACTGCCCGGTCATAGCATTATACAAATTTAAAAGTAAGAAATGGAAAATCCGGACAGAGAGATACATCCGTCCGGATTTCGCTATTTATTTTTTTGACAAAACCTTTTTCTGCCATGAGACTTTGCCGCATTGCGGACATTTCATCCGTCGGGTACGTCCCATGTGCGGCGCCCACAGTACGCTTTTAAAGGTCGGCACATAGCAGTTGCCGCATTCGGCGCATTCATAATAACCCGCCGTTTGCTCGATGCGTAGGGCAAAGACCATGCTGACAATAAACGGAATGAAGGCGGCGAGTATCAGGACAATGCGCGCCCAGGCAGGCATATTGATATAGCTTGCCGCCAATACGGCGCCGAATAAAATAATGCTCGCCAATACGCCGATCAGGATTTCCAGCGAAAGCAGCTTTTTGTCGGTCGTTTCCTTTTGCTGAGCCATTTCCATCAACAGCCGTTCGGATGTTTCCTTGTAGTTCTCCATTACGATAACCTCCCCGTTCAGTAAATCGTTGACGGTGATATCCAGCAGCAAGCACAGCTCCGGCATCAGCGCGACGTCGGGCAACGACTTGCCTGTTTCCCATTTGGATACCGCCCTGTCAGTGATGCGCAGCTGCTCCGCCAACTGCAATTGCGTCATATGATTTGCTTTACGCCGTTCGGCGATAAAGCGTCCGATTTTCATTTGATCCATTGTGACGACCTCCCTTCACTGTTATTGTAGTCCTTCTCCGTCAAAAAAGCAACCAACCATCAGTTGAGTGGTGTAAAAATCGCAAAAAAGCTGCCGCAAAATCTTTCGATCTGCGACAGCCCGTTGTTTTTTTAAGCTATAGAATTTGATTGAAAATCAGCTGAAATATCTCTTCAAAAGACCAGCAAAGCCTGCGCCGTGGCGCGCCTTGTCCTTTGCCGATCTAGCGCAAATAAGCATCTGAGTTGCGCGGTTATTCGAGATGTATCACCCCGATGATCTCATTTACATCAACTAAGCCGATCTTAGAGGAACGACTGTCGAGAGATACTGCGCGGTTGTCACCCAACACAAAGACTTTGCCTTCGGGAATGACTTCGGGGATACTATAGTCGCAATTGACGCCGGAAAAAGTCGTATCCTTTATATAAGGCTCCGAAATTTGAATATCATCAACGAAAATGCGCTCATTTTCGTAATCAAGTCGGAGCGACTGTCCTTCAACCGCGATGACGCGCTTAATCAATGGTTTGGTGTAATCGCTTTTCTTTTGAATGAGAATAATATCGCCGTTTTTCGGATCGCCGTTAAAAGGATCGGCAAAAATGACATCACCATTTTTCAGTGTGGGTTCCATTGCGTGTCCGTCAACTTCGACACGGGTTTTGCCGCAGCTGCATAAAACCAATGGGATCAGCAACACGATCGAAAGCAGGCATACAACCCCTTTTTTCAAGTTTATCACTCAAAATATCTCTTCAAAAGACCTGCAAAGCCTGCGCCGTGACGCGCCTCGTCCTTTGCCATTTCGTGAACTGTGTCGTGAATAGCGTCAAGGTCTTGAGCCTTTGCTCTCTTTGCAAGGTCAAACTTGCCTGCGCACGCGCCTGTTTCTGCTTCAACGCGCATTTCAAGGTTTTTCTTTGTGCTGTCGGTGAGGACCTCGCCCAAAAGCTCTGCAAACTTTGCTGCGTGCTCTGCTTCCTCAAATGCATATTTTGTGAACGCTGCGGAAACCTCGGGATAGCCTTCTCTGTCAGCAACTCTTGCCATTGCAAGATACATTCCGACCTCGCTGCACTCGCCCTCAAAGTTAGCTCTGAGATCCTTGAGGATGTCCTCGCTAACGCCCTGAGCTACGCCGAGCTCGTGAACTGTTGCAAAGGAAGCCTCTTCGTCCATAAGCTTGAATTTTGAAGCCGGAGCCTTGCATACCGGGCAGAATTCCGGCGGCTCGGGTCCTTCGTGGATTTGTCCGCAAACTGTGCAATACCATTTCATAATTATTTCTCCTTTATTCAATGTTTGTAATAATAGATAAATTGTTTGTGATTTAGCTTATAATATCATACAATTTGTGTATTTTAATTGCATATTAGAATTATACACAAATGATTTTTCACGTTCCCAATACTTTGGAATATTATAGGATTGACTTTAGGGCACCTCTAAAAATTCATAGCTGCCCATAGTCACAAATCTTTCACAGCATATTTCTGCCAAAACTCCTCGTTATACGTCAGTATGACATCGTCGTTACTATAAAATATCCGCACCTCTGAACAACAGTGAATTTTTAGAGGTGCCCTTTATGAAAAGAGGTTTTGCATATGCCTAAAATCTATCTAAGCCCATCCTTGCAGGAGTTCAATCCTTATGTTGACGGCGGCAACGAGGAATACTACATGAATCTTATTGCCGACGAGGTCGAGCCCTATCTGCGCGCAAGCGGGATCGACTTTGAGCGCAACAGCCCCGAAATGACGCTTACTCAGGCAATCGCTGAATCTAACAGGGGAAATTACGATCTTCACCTTGCGATCCACAGCAACGCTTCTCCGGCAAGCTCGGCAGGCAGAAATACCGGCGCGGATATCTATTATTACCCGACGAGCCAAAACGGAAGAAGGCTTGCGGAAACTATAAGAGAGAACTACCGCGACATCTACCGCGAGCCCGATAACATTGACCTTATCCCGACGACCGCGCTTGCCGAGATCAGGAGAACCAAGGCTCCCTCGGTTTTGATCGAGGTCGCATATCACGACAATCCGGTTGAAGCGCAGTGGATAAGAGACAATTTGGAGGTCATCGGAAGAAATCTGGCAAAGTCCGTCGCGGAATATTTGGGAGTTCCGTTTGTTGAGCCAAAATAATTATTTGTGTTGCGTGTTGCGCATAAAAATATTTTGTGGTAGAATAGTACTGCATTAATTGATGAAACGGAGAATCAATATGACGGACGAATTAAAGGCAAGGGTCGAAAAAACCCTTCAAAACCTAAAGCGAAACAAAATGGCGGCGTACTATGTTGACACAAAGGAGGAAGCCTGCGAGCTTGTAAAGTCGCTTATCAACAAGGGCGACGTGATCTCAAGCGGCGGCTCGGTGACTTTGAAGCAAACCGGAGTTTATGACATCATCACTTCCTCCGACTACAACTACCTTGACCGTTCCGCTCCCGGGATCACAAGGGAAGAAATTGAGGAGGTTTACCGCAAGACCTTTTGTGCCGACGCATTTTTTACCAGCTCAAACGCCGTTACCGAAAACGGAGAGCTTTATAACGTTGACGGAAATTCAAACCGCGTTGCGGCGATTTTGTACGGCCCCAAAAGCGTGGTAGTGGTTTGCGGGATCAACAAGCTTGTCAAAAATATCGACGAGGCGATCTACCGCGTAAAGACAAAGGCGGCACCGCCGAACACAGTCAGGCTCGGAATTGAAACCTATTGCGCAAAAGCCGGACAGTGCGTTTCGCTGAACAACGAAAGCCCCGAGCTTTGCGAGGGCTGCCACAGCGATGGCAGGATCTGCTGCAATTATGTAGTATGCGCTCAGCAAAGGCATGTTGAGAGGATCAAGGTCATTATTATCGGCGAGGAATACGGTTATTAAAACAGAAAAACGGGGCTGCCGAGGCAACCCCGTTTGGGCGGTTATTCGCAGCTTTTGGAGCTTTTGTTTCGGCTGCCCTGCTGAGTTTTGTTTTGGCTGCTTTTGTTGCTGTTCTGCTTGTTCTGGCTGTTGTTTGAATTCTGGTTGTTGTTCATATCAACACCTCCTTGTGAGAATAGTATTTACCGAGAATTGTAAATAATACTTAATATGAATGAATTTTTAACAAGAATGAAATCGCTCTTGGGCGACGAATTTCCCGAATTTTTAAAATACTATGACCGACCGGAGCACAGAGGGCTGAGGGTCAATACTCTGAAATGCAGTCCCGGAAGGCTTGCTCAGCTGCTTGGGATAGAATTGGAGCCGACGCCCTTTTGCAAAGAGGGAAGATATATCCCCGACGACGCACAGGGACTGGGAAACAGTCCGCTGCACCACTGCGGCGCGTTCTATATCCAGGAGCCGTCGGCGACCTCGGCTGTTGAGCTGCTGGGGGTCGAAAAGGGTGATTTTGTCCTTGACCTTTGCGCCGCTCCCGGAGGAAAAAGCACCCAAATCGGCGCGAAGCTTGACGGAACCGGCTTGCTGTGGTCAAACGAAATCGTAAGGAACCGCGCCAATATTCTTTTATCGAATATTGAACGAATGGGTATCTCCAACGCTGTGGTGTCGAGCGAACGCCCCGACCGGCTGTGTGAGCAGCTTTCCGGGCAGTTTGACCGGGTGCTGGTTGACGCGCCGTGCAGCGGAGAGGGAATGTTCCGCAAGAACAACGAGGCTCAGCTCGAATGGAGCGTTGAGCATGTAAAAAGCTGTGCGCAGCGACAGCTCAATATTTTAAACTCCGCCAAGCTCGCCCTAAAGAACGGTGGCATTATGGTGTATTCCACCTGCACGTTTTCACGCGAGGAAAACGAAGAGGTCATCGAACGATTTTTGAGCGAGAATCCCGATTTTTCGCTTGAGGAGCCAAACGTGAGCTTTGGCAGGCGAACGCTGGATCATGCCGTCAGGATATTTCCAATGGACGGCGGCGAGGGGCATTTTGCCGCAAGGCTGAGAAAACGCGGCGAAAAATGCGGCAATCCTCAGCCGGAGCGCAGGGCAAAGGCGGATAAAAAAATTCTGGATTTTTACGACGGGCTGTTTTGCGGCAGACCGTTCGGAGTAAATTTTGAAATCATCGGAAACAAGATTATGATTCTTCCAAAGAATTATAATTTCAATATACAGGGAATAAATATCCTAAGATCCGGAGTCGTGCTGGGCGAGCTCGTAAAGAACCGGATCGAGCCGCACCACAGCGCGTTTATGGCGGCAAAGCCCGGGGATTGTGCATTGTCGGCGGATTTTGACGTTGACAGCGACGAGATCAGGGCGTTCCTTCACGGCGAAGAAATCGGCGTTGAGGCTTCGCTCAGGGGCTATTGCGCGGTGTGCGTAAACTCAATGACGACCGGCTTTGGCAAGGCGTCGGGCGGACGGCTCAAGAATAAATATCCCAAAGGACTGAGAACCCTTAGATGAAAAAGCTATCAGATATCGGAACGATCAAGGAAATACTCGGCAGGCACGGCTTTACGTTTTCAAAGTCGTTGGGACAGAATTTTTTGATAAATCCCTCCGTTTGTCCGCGAATGGCAGAGCTTTCGGGCGCGGCGCAGGGCGTCGGAGTGATCGAGATAGGTCCCGGGATCGGCGTGCTGACAAACGAGCTTTGCGCTCTTGCCGACAAGGTGGTTGCAGTTGAGCTCGACAGGCGGCTGCTGCCTGTGCTCGAAGAAACGCTTGCCGAATACGATAATATAAAGGTAATAAACGCCGACGTGCTGGAGCTTGATTTGCAAAAGCTGATCGAGGAAGAATTTGCCGGGATGGAAGTTGTTGTCTGTGCAAATCTTCCCTATTATATCACCTCTCCGGTGATAATGAAGCTGCTTGAGGACAAGCTGCCGATAAGTGCGGTCACGGTCATGGTGCAAAAGGAGGCGGCGCGGCGAATATGCGCGCCTGTGGGAAGCCGCGAAAGCGGCGCGGTTACGGTCTCGGTGAATTACTACGCCAAGCCGGAGCTGCTCTTTGACGTGAGCGCAGGGTCGTTTATGCCTGCGCCAAAGGTCGATTCGGCGGTCATGCGGCTTAATATTTTGGACGAGCCGCCGGTCAAGACGGACGAAAAAAAGTTTTTTGCGGTCGTAAAGGCTGCGTTCTCTCAGCGGCGAAAGGTGATCTCAAATTCGCTCAGCTCGGGGCTTGGGATCGGCAAGGCTGAGGCCTTAACAATACTTGAAGCCGCAGGAGTTCCGGCAAACGCAAGAGCGGAAACGCTTTCTCTGCAAGCTTTTGCGGATATTGCAAACAATATATAACGGGAGTGGATCATTAATGAATAATAAAAACAAGAAAAAAATGAACATTTTTTATAAGCTTGCGTTTGCGGCTTTTTGTGCCTGCGTTGCAGCTTTGGGACTATCACTTTTTGTGTTTTTATTTCACAAAAGCACAAAGATAAGCCTTATCCTCGGCGTTTCGGGAATGGTACTTTCGCTGCTCGGAATAATCTTCTGCATGGTCAGCAAGCCAAAGGAGGACAAAGAAAAGACAAAGCTGCCTGATGAGCCGGAGAAGATTTTTGAAGAAGCCGACAACGTTCCGGAGAGCGGCGAAGCCGAGAGTTTGGAAAATATTATTGACAAAAAAACTGACGCATAGTATAATATAGAGGCTTAAAGGGGAGTAGTTTGCGGTAATAGCCGTGGTATATTTCGACATCACCATTATCGGGTGCGGATCTTCTGCGCGCCGATATCGGATATATCTTAAAAAACGAGACTTTTATTGCAGATTTTTTTGTGCAATAAAAGTCTTTTTATTTGTACTTGATCTCCCCGGTATTTATCCGGGCGGCTTTCAAAACCAGCCGCCGAAATTCGGAGGACGCTATGAAAGAATTTTACAACCAAACACGAGACGAAGCACTCGAAAGCATGGATGTGACGACCGACGGACTCAGCTCGGAACGCGCGGAACAGCTTTTGGAGAAAAACGGAAAAAACGTGCTTGACGAAGCCAAGAAAAATTCGGTGCTCCATGTTTTTTTGAGCCAGTTTGCCGATCTGCTCGTAATCATTTTGATCGTTGCGGCGATAATTTCAATGTTTTCGGGCAATATCGAGAGCACGATCGTAATTTTTGCGGTAATCATCCTTAATGCGATTTTGGGAACGGTTCAGCATGTCAAGGCGGAAAAGTCGCTCGAAAGCCTCAAATCGCTTTCGTCGCCCTCGGCAAAGGTTATCCGCGACGGCATCAAGCGCGAGATCGATTCAAAGGACGTTGTTCCGGGCGATATCATCGTGCTTGAGGCAGGCGACCTGATCGTTGCCGACGGCAGGATCGTCAACAACTATTCGTTGCAGGTCAACGAAAGCTCGCTGACCGGTGAATCGACTAACGTTGATAAGTATGACGACGTTATCGAGGGCGAGGCTCCGCTTGCTGAGCGCGGGAACATGGTGTTCTCCGGCAGCCTTGTTACCTACGGCAGAGCCCTTGTGGTTGTCACCGCAACGGGAATGAACACCGAAATCGGCAAGATCGCCACCCTGATGAACGAGGCAAAGGAGAGAAAAACTCCGCTTCAAAAGAGCCTCGACAAGTTTTCGAGCAGGCTTGCCGTTATTATAATGATAATATGCGCGCTTGTTTTTGCGCTTAATCTGATCCAGGCAGGCAAGGTCAATCACGAAACAATTCTCAACGCGCTTATGTTCGCCGTTGCGCTGGCTGTTGCGGCGATCCCCGAGGCGTTAAGCTCGATTGTTACCATTGTTCAGGCGATGGGCACTCAGAAAATGGCAAAGGAAAACGCCGTTATCAAGGACTTGAAGGCGGTTGAAAGCCTGGGCTGTGTGTCGATCATCTGCTCCGACAAAACCGGAACCCTGACCCAGAACAAGATGACGGTGCAAAAGATTTTTATAAACGGCGAGAGCATTCGCGAGGATCAGCTTGACCTCAGGATCCAGAGCCACCGCTATTTGCTTTATGATATGGTGCTCAACAACGATTCGAGCATCGTTGAGGGAAAGGGTATCGGCGACCCCACCGAATACGCGCTGATCGAGACCTTTAGAAATATCGGACTTGACGAGAATGTTATGCGCGACACGCTCGACAGGATCGAGGAGGTGCCGTTTGACTCCGACAGAAAGATGATGAGCACCAAGTACAAGATGCACGGCGTGAATCATATTCTGACAAAGGGCGCGCTTGATTCGATCCTTGACCGCTGCATCAAGATCGCCACAAAGGACGGCGTGCGCGATATCACAGACGAGGACAAGAAAATAATTCTTGAACAGAATAAAAAATACTCCGAGGAGGGCTTGCGCGTTTTGACCTTTGCCTACAAGGAGTCTAACGAAACGCTGAGCACCGACACGGAATACGACTACACCTTCCTGGGTCTTGTTTCGATGATCGACCCGCCGCGAGAGGAATCAAAGCAGGCGGTTGCCGACGCGATCATGGCAGGCATCAAGCCGATCATGATAACCGGCGACCACAAGATCACCGCTTCGGCGATCGCAAAGCAAATCGGTATCATGCGCGAGGGCGACATCGCCGTTACCGGCATGGAGCTTGACGCAATGAGCGACGAGGAGCTTGACAAGGTTCTTGAAAAAATCTCGGTATATGCAAGAGTTTCGCCCGAAAACAAGATCCGCATTGTTGAGGCATGGCAGAAGCGCGGAAACATTGTTTCGATGACCGGCGACGGCGTAAACGACGCACCCGCGCTGAAAAAGGCGGACATCGGCGTTGCAATGGGAATCACCGGAACCGAGGTTTCAAAGGACGCGGCTTCGATGATCTTGCAGGACGACAATTTTGCGACCATCATCAAGGCTGTGGCAAACGGAAGAAACGTTTACCGCAACATCAAAAACTCGATTTTGTTCCTGCTTTCGGGCAACATGGCGGCTATCATCACCGTGCTCTACACCTCGCTGATGGCTCTGCCGATACCGTTCGCGCCCGTTCACCTGTTGTTTATCAACCTGCTGACCGACTCGCTTCCGGCGATCGCGATAGGCATGGAAAAGCCCGACAAGAGCCTGCTCAGGCAAAAGCCCAGAGACCCGAACGCCGGGATTTTGACCAAGGATTTTGTAACCTTGATGTTCGGCGAGGGCGCGCTGATCGCGGCTTCGGTAATCGTGGCGTTCTACCTCGGCTTGCAGACCGACGCGGCAACGGCAAGCACAATGGCGTTTGCGACCCTCACGCTTGCAAGACTGTTCCATGGCTTTAACTGCCGCGGAACAAGCTCTGTGTTCAAGCTCGGACTCGGCTCCAACCCGGCAAGCCTGGGTGCGTTTGTGCTCGGAGTTTTGCTGCTCGCGCTGGTGCTTTTGGTTCC
Organism: uncultured Eubacteriales bacterium; assembly: GCA_900315605.1. Lineage (GTDB taxonomy): Bacteria > Bacillota > Clostridia > Oscillospirales > Acutalibacteraceae > Ruminococcoides. Next base: position 55,756 of record OMZU01000019.1, read on the forward strand.
GTCCTTCTCGGGACTGTTCTGCGTTACCGCGCTCACAGGAGAGCAGCTCGGATTCATCGGCGCGCTTGCGTTCGCACCGACGGTTATTATCCAGCTTATCAAGGTGATTTTGGACAGCCGCAGAAAATAAAATATAATTTATTGACCCCGGAGACCGAAAAAGGTTTTCGGGGTTTCTTTTGCAAGAATTTGTAAAAATAGATTGAATTTCGGCGAAAGTTATGATATATTTTATATATAATATTTAAAGTGGGCGATAGTATGGCTGACAAGAAAGAAAAATTTGAATTTGATAATAGCAGGATAATTTCATCAAAGCGTCTTGCAGGATTGATGAAAGACGCTCGCTTGGGAAAAGAGAAGTTTTGCTTTATTCTTGGTTCGGGTGCTTCCGTTGAATCCGGAATACCGACCGGAATAAATCTTGTTAAAAGATGGATGAAGGAATTAAGCGAATATCCCGGTTTTGATGAAGTTTGCAGAAATGAAGCTTTTATTAACAAAAACAGTGATAAAAAGCTGAAACATGATTTCAAGACTGAAATAATGCCAAAATGGGAAAAAGGGGAACTGTTGGGCAGTGAATACTATTCTGATATTTATTCGCTGCGTTTTTTCCCAAATCCAAAGCATGGATATTATTTTTATGAAGAATTGTTTTCAAAGTCTGTTCCCAGTTTTGGATACAATGCTTTGGTACAGATTTTGGCTGACGGAGATGTTAGTAATCTTGTAATCACAACCAACTTTGACAGTTTGGTTGAGGACGCACTCTTTATTTATACCGATAAAAAGCCTCTTGTTATTAATCATGAATCACTTGCCGGCTATGCGGCAGATTCAAATTTAAACAGACCGATTGTAGCTAAGGTTCACAGAGGTTTATATTTTGCTCCTTTAAATACCCCGGAAGAAACTGACGAATTAAAAGGAAGGTGGTCTGAGGTTCTAAGCTCGATTTTTAAGACATATACACCTGTTGTTATAGGTTATGGCGGCGGTGATGAAGGCTTTATGAAGTGTCTTGAAAATTCAGAAATGAACGATACAAACGGTATTTATTGGTGCTACAGAGAAAACTCAGGCTTGCCCGACGAAAGAATTTTGAAGCTGATTTCGGACAAAAACGGCTGGCTTGTAAAAACCGCCGGCTTTGACGCGGTCATGCTTGCGCTGGGAAATGCTCTTGCGCCAAAGGAGATAGAACCTCAAAATGTAGGCGACTATCTAAAAAAGCAATGCGATGACAGAGTTAGTGGCTACGAAAAGCATTATAATGAATTGATGAAAGAGAGCTTAGAGGAAGATAAGTTAGGAAAGAGCAAGCCCGAAAGTGAGAGTGAAAGGGAATTTAAGGAAGAAACTAAGGAGCTTGATAAACGAGTTGAAGCTACCGAAAACAGCAAGCCTACTGATGAATTAACGGCTTGGGATTATTTCAGAAAAGGAAACAGAGCTATTTTTGAAGAAAATGATGATAATAAGGCTATAGATAATTATAATATGGCAATAAAACTGAACCCGGAAGATGCGTATGCGTATCTTTTTCGCGGATATGCTTATGATGATTTAAAAGAATACGGCAAAGCTATAGAGGATTACAGCAAGGCTGTAGAGTTGAATCCGAAAGAAGCAGATTTTTATTATTTTCGTGGAGTTGCTTATGATTATTTGAAAGATTACGACAAAGCGATAGAAGATTATAGCAAGGCGATAGAATTGAATCCGGAATACGCGGAAGCGTATAAGGATCGCGGAAATGTGTATCGTTATAAAGAAGAATACGACAAGGCAATAGAGGATTACAGCAAAGCTATAGAGTTTAATCCGGAAGTTGCGGATGCGTACTATTTTCGCGGATTTGCTTATGATAACTTGAAAGAATACGATAAAGCAATAGAGGATTATAATAAAGCTATAGAGCTGAACCCGGAAGATGCAGATCTTTATTATTTTCGCGGAATAACTTATAAACATTTAAAAGAATACGATAAAGCAATAGAGGATTATAATAAAGCTATAGAGCTGAACCCGGAAGATTCAGATCTTTATTATTCTCGTGGTTTTGTTTATGCTGATTTAAAAGAATACGATAAAGAGATAGAGGATTACAGCAAGGCAATAGAGCTGAATCCGGAAGATGCGGAATTGTATTATTTTCGCGCTAAAGCCTATGAAGCCATTGGCGAAACCGAAAAAGCCAAGGCAGATAAAGAAATGTCTGAAAAACTAAAAGCCAAGCAGGGCGATTCGGATGATTCCGATTGATTATTCTTTATATTAAGGATTGGCTTTCAGTCGCACACATGGGTGCGACCCTACGGGCTTTGTGAAAGCTTACCGATTTGGGTGTAGGGGCGACCATTGGTCGCCTGTACGCCGAACGGTTAAATTTGATGATAGTTTATTGGTGAACAACGTTTTCTGTCATAATTATTTGGCATTTAATAAAACGTTTGTTCCGAGGCGACCAATGGTCGCCCCTACAGGCTGTAACGGGAAATATTTATTTTGGTTATGAAACTGTTTGGCTCTCAGGTCGCACACATGGGTGCGACCCTATGGCATATTATTTCTGCGTTGCTGCACAGGCGATATTATTTGCCGAAATATAAATCCCGACCGATCGATACATATTTCTCCAAAATATGTATTTACTTGTTGATTTTACTCTTTTGGTTTGGTATAATTATAAATAAGAAACATATTTTTCTTGTTTTTTTGAAAAGAGGTTATTTTTATGAAAAAGAGCAGGCTTTTTTTGGCGGCCATTTCCGTTTTTGCCGCCGCGCTCTTGCTGGGTGCTGTTCCGGCGTTCGCAGCCGAGGCTGACAGCGGCTCGCTTGAGCTCAGCGCGATCGTGCTTCCCGAGGACGAGGGTGCTCCGAATTATCCGGAGATCACCAAGTTTGAAAACACCAACAACGGCGTTATGGTGTCTTGGACAGCCTTTCCCAGTGCCGACAGCTACAGGCTGTTTTACTGGAACGGCGAAAAATGGAGAAGCATCGGCAGCACCTCAGAGCTGAGCTATCTTCACAAGACTGCCGAAAACGACACTATGTATCTCTATACCGTAAGAGCAGAGGACGAGTGGGGCGAGTATTGCTCCGACTTTAATCGCGACGGCTACGAAAACGCCTATATCGCTCCTCCGGTCATCAAATCTATTGACAACAAAAACAACGGCGTTGAGCTCAGATGGGACTACGCTCTCTATGCCGATCAGTACAGAGTTTACAGAAAGACCGGTAACGGCTCATGGAAAAGGATCGGCGATACCTACGAGGATTATTTTGTTGATTCAAACGCTGTTTCGGGCACGACCTACAGCTACACCCTCAGAACGATCAACGCCGACGCCTCTGACTGGACAAGCGGCTACAACAACGGCAGGTCGATCAAATACGTTGCCGCACCTCAGATCACAAAGCTTGAAAACCTTGAGGACAGCGTAAAGATCACCTTCTCTCATGTTACCGGAGCGGAAAAATACGGTGTGTTCTACAAGGGCAGAACAGGCTGGAAATATCTCGGCATCACCACCTCGAACACGATGATCGACGATATCGTTAATTCCGGCAGCACCTACACCTACACCGTGCGCGCGCTTGACGCTAACGAAAACTTTGTCAGCGGCTACAACACCATTGGCTGGGATCATACGTTTGTTGCTCCGCCTGCGCTGATCTCTGCCAAAAACGGCGAAACAGGCGTTGACCTCAAGTGGGATCTCGTTAAGGGCGGCAAGAATTACCGCGTCTACAGAAAAACCGAATCCACAAACTGGGGCAGGGTCGGCACAGTTACCGGCGACACCTACACGGACATCACCGCGGTTTCGGGCAACAGATACTACTACACCGTTCGCTGCATCGAGGACGACGGCGAGACCTTTGCCAGCGCGTACAACAGCATAATGGCGATCAATTACATAAAGGCTCCGGTCATTACCGACTTTACAAACACCGAAAAGGGTATTAAAATCACCTGGGAAAAATCCGCAGGCGCAGCCAAGTACGGCGTGTTCTATATGGGCAAGTCAGGCTGGAGGGGTCTTGCGGTCACGACAGGAAACTCGGTCGTTGACGACGACGTTAATTCCGGAACCACCTATAAATACACCGTTCGCTGCATGGACGCAAACGGCAACTTTATCAGCGACTACATCGGCAAGGGCTTTAGCTATATGTTTGTGGCTCCGCCTGTGATCGAGAGCGTTGAGCCCAGCGGCGCGGACAATATAATAACCTGGAACGAGGTCAGAGGCGCGTCTGCCTACAGACTCTACAGAAAAACAAGCGGCGGCTCGTGGGCAAGGCTTTTTGATTCAACAGAGAAAACCACCTACACCGACAGAACTGCCACAGGCGGAAAAATGTACGCCTATACCGTTCGCTGCCTTGACGAGAACGGCGAGCTTGTCAGCGACTTTATTGAGGACGGCAAGTATTACAAGGACGGCAGACTTTCGACCGGATATATAAATATCAACGGAAATATCTATTATTATAAGGACGGCGAGCCTGCAAAGGGCATTGTCGGCTCAAAGGCAGACGGCTATGCCTATGCAAATGCAGACGGCGTTGTTGTTACAAGCAAGGAGATCCAGTACGCGGTTGACTTTGTTATCAAGTACGGCACAGGCTCGACCAGACCCGAAAAGCTGAAATCCTGCTTTAACGCCATGACGAAGTATCCCTACAGCAGAGTTTACGGCGTTCCGACAAAGGGCAGCGACCTTTCTCCGCTTGCGATCCAGATGTTTGAGAAGGAAACCGGAAACTGCTACTGCTATGCCGCGGCGTTCTCCTGCATTGCAAAGGTGCTGGGATATGACACCCGAGTTGTTACAGGTCAGATCAAGTCCATCAACGGCGGACTGACTGCTCACGGCTGGACCGAGATCTATATTGACGGCGGCTGGTATATCTTTGACGTTGATATGCAGGTCGAGCTTCCGCAACAGGATTTCTATGAGCGTTCATACACCTATTATCCCGTTCAGCCGCTCAAGGCGGAAAAGCGTTTTACGCTTACGCTTTCGGGCAGCAACGCGGTTTGGTCATAACGGAAGCACTGATTTACTGTGCAGTTCTTCCTGAGTAATTTCTTCGCGCCGAATCCAACTCAAAACGGATTCGGCGCGATATGATATGAAAGGCTAAGTAAGAATGGTTTTTAGTTCACTCACATTTTTATGCGTTTTTCTGCCTGTTGTGTTCTTGCTTTATTCAATCATTCCGTCAATGAAATTCAGAAACGGACTTTTGATCGTGGCAAGCCTGGCTTTTTACGCTTACGGAGAGCCTGTTTATGTGCTCTTGATGATATTCAGCTCTCTGCTCAATTATTTTTGCGCGCGGTGGGTCGCGGCAAATCCGCAAAAAATGAACAGGCTCGCGCTGGCGGTCGCCGTGGTCGTCAATCTTGGGATCCTGGCGGCGTTCAAGTACAGCGGATTTTTTGTTGAGAGCCTGAACTCGGTCACGGGACTTTCGATCCCCGTGCCGCAGATCGCGCTGCCTATCGGTATTTCGTTTTTTACCTTTCAGGCGTTGTCTTATGTTATCGACGTTTACCGCAAAAACGTGAGCGTGCAAAAAAATTATTTTCACGTTTTGCTTTATATCACATTTTTTCCGCAGCTTATTGCCGGACCTATCGTTAAGTACAGGGACATCAGCGAGCAGATCGAAAACAGAAGTCAAAGCGTCGAAAAGGTCGCAAAGGGTCTGAGAAGATTTATCTGCGGCCTTGCCAAAAAGGTGCTTATTGCCAATACAATGGGAAGCGTGGCGGACGTTGTTTTTGCGGCTGAGGGCGGCGAGCTTTCGGTTGTCACAGCATGGCTGGGCGCGATCGCGTATTTGTTCCAGATCTACTACGATTTTTCGGGCTATTCCGATATGGCTATCGGACTTGGCCTTATGTTCGGCTTTGAGTTTAAGGAGAACTTTAATTATCCCTACGGCGCGGCAGGTATCCAGGACTTTTGGCGCAAGTGGCATATTTCGCTTTCCACCTGGTTCAAGGAGTACCTTTATATTCCGCTGGGCGGCAACCGCAAGGGCAAGGGCAGAGCCGCAGTCAACAGGGTGATCGTCTTTTTCTGCACAGGACTTTGGCACGGCGCAAGCTGGACCTTTGTGCTTTGGGGACTGTTTCACGGCGCGTTCATGCTGCTTGAAACCTATGTTCCGGCAATCAAGCGGCTGCCGAGGTTCGTTTTGCATATCTACACGCTTTTGGTCGTTACCGTGGGCTTTGTGATCTTTAGGGCGGACACGATCTCTCAGGGCTTTGAATTTATTGCCAAGATGTTTACCGGCTTTGATATTTCCTCCGCTTCGCTCAGCCTTGCGATGACTCAGCTCACGCCTTGGTTTGCGGTCATGCTTGCAGTTGCGGTCATCGGCTGCGCTCCGATCAAGCCGATTTCAAGGCAGCTCATGTACGACGCTTATGAGGCTGACGGACTGAGCGCGCTTCCGAGGGCGATCCAGGCTGTGCTTTATGTTCTCGCGCTTTTGCTCCTGGTTTGGTGCATACTCAGGCTGTCGGGAACCTCATATAATCCGTTTATTTACTTTAGATTCTGAGAAAGGCGGCTGTTATGAAAAAATTTTTTATGCTGCTTTTCACAGCAGCTTCGCTTATTATTTGCGTTATCCCGTTTGCCGGAATGACGTTTTTCGCGTCAAATGAGGTCATCGGAAACGAAGAAAGGGAAGAGCTGCCTCAGCTTGTTTCCGAGGACGGCGTTCGGTATGATTATCTAAGCCGTTTGGGAAGCTGGTTTGAGCAAAGCTTTGCCTTTCGTCCGCAGATCATTTCGGCTGACGCGGAGATCCAGTCAAGGGTATTCGGCGTTTCAAACCTTGATTCCGTGGTGACGGGGAGCGGAGACTGGCTGTTCTACAGCTCGTCGCTCGACGATCACTTGGGCAAAAATCCGCTTTCAATGCGGTCGATCAAAAATATAGCGCGAAACCTGAGGCTTACGCAGGACTACGTAAGGGCGCAGGGCGCGGAATTTATATTCACGGTCGCGCCGAACAAAAACACGCTTTATCCCGAAAAAATGCCTTATTATTATTCGGTCAAGTGCTCGCCTGCGAGGAACGCTGACTTTTTGGGCAGCGAGCTTGCGCTGGCAAAGGTGAACTACTGCGACTTGTTCGCGGCATTCAAAAACGAGGACGAGATCCTCTATCTAAAGCAGGATTCTCACTGGAACAACAAGGGCGCGATGCTTGCCTACAATGCGATCCTCGATTCGCTGGGAAAGCAGCACAACGACTATGCGGCTGCGGAAGCAGTCAGGGAAAAGACGTTCTTCGGAGATCTGGGCAAGATGCTCTATCCTGCGACGGCACGCCCGGAATACAATTATGAATACGACATCCACGCTTCCTACAGCTATGTCACCCCGACCAAGTCGGTTGAGGAGGCGGTTATCAAAACCGCTAACCCTGCTGCTGAGGGCAGTCTTTATATGTACAGAGATTCGTTCGGAAACGCGCTTTTGCCTTATTTTGCCAACGCCTACGGCAGCGCGTATTTTACCAAGGCGTTCCCGGTCAATCTGGCTGCGGACATGGGCGCGAACAAGCCCGACACGGTAGCTATCGAATTGGCTGAAAGAAACATAGACTGGCTTGAAAGTATGCCTCCTGTTTTTGCGGCTCCCGAGGTTACGGATCACGCCGCTTCGGGTCAGGCTGACGGTAACGGAAGCATAACGGCAAGGATTTCCGATGTGAATATGCAGCTTGTCGAAATCAGCGGCGCAATTGACAGCTCGCTGTGCAGAGACGACACCGAAATCCTTGTTGAGCTTTCCGATCGCAGCGGCAGACAAAGGCTTTACCGCGCGTTTTGCTTTGGTGCTGACGACGGCGAGGGCTTTTTGGCTTATGTGCCGGCGGCGGATCACAGCGGTCAGCTCAAGGCTTCGGTCGTTACGGCTGACGGAGAAAACTATACAAGAGTTTTGACGGAAGATATATCAATCTCTACAACTTAAGCAAATAATTAAAAGTTACCTAAAGTAAAGGTCGTAGGGGCGCACCCGTGTGTGCGCCCTAAAAGCCATCGTGTTTCCGAGGGCGCACACATGGGTGCGCCCCTACACAGTAAAGGTTTTCGATTTTTTCTTAAGTTGTTGACAATTGTTCAATAATTATTACGGAGTATTCGTATGAAAAAATTGATACAAAGAATTATACTTATCGGCATTGCTTCCGCGCTGTGTCTTGTCGGGCTTTGCTCGTGTTCGGGCAGCGATATCACGGTCTCGGTGTTTGACAGCGGAGTGAGCACAAAGGTTGAGGCGGCGGTCGGAATGACGGTCGCTGATGTTCTAAGCGAGGCTGAGATCATGCTCGGCAGCAGAGATCAGGTCGAGCCGCCGGAGCTGGCTGAGGTTTCGGCAAACAGCAGCGTTACCGTCAAACGCTACGCTCAGGTTGAAGTGACCTATTCGGGCGAGACCAAGACTGTTGAACTGGTGGGCGGCAAGGTCGAGGACGCTGTGCAAAAGGCAGGCTTCAGCCTTGAGGATGGACTCAAAACAAATATTATCAGATCCGCTTATCTCAAAAACGGAATGAAGATCAGGCTTTTCAAGGGCACGGTCGTAAATCTGACTATGGACGGCAAGACCTCGGATGTTATCACCGAGGCAAAGACTGTCGGAGATTTCCTTTCCGAGCAAAAAATCACTCTGGGCGACGAGGACGAGATGAACTTTGAGCCCGAGGACGAGATCGAGGACGGAATGAAGCTTGTTATCAAGCGCGTTACCTATAAGGAAGAAACCAAAAAGGAAAGTATTGAATTTTCTAAAAAGGAAAAATACGACGAAGCTCTTGACGACGGAGAAAGAAAAATCACCCAAAAGGGCGAGAACGGCGAAAAAGAGGTCGTCTACAAGGTAAAATACATTGACGGCAAAGAGGACAGCCGCGAAAAGCTGAGCGAAAAAGTCCTCAAAAAGCCTGTTGACGAGATCACGAGCTACGGCAGCAAGGACGGAGAGTCATCCTCCGCGGACGACAGCGATGATGACGACGAGGACAGCGAGGGCGGCGAAAGCAGCAGCTACGACTATGACGACGAGGACAGCGACGACGAGGAATCGTATGTTCAGCCTCAGCACGAAGAGCAGTCACGTCAGCAGCAGTCCTCATATGCTGAACCCGAGCCCGAACCTGAGCCCGAGCAACAGGGCGGCAGAACGGTCGTTTCTAAGCAGAGGGTAGACGACTGCGACGGCTCCGGTCACGGATATTTTATTATCACATATTCCGACGGAAGCGTTGAATATGAAGATTATTGATAATTTCTCTTGAAATAACGTCGTATTGGTGATACAATGGACTAAATAAATCAGAAAGGGTTTTTAATATGAACAGTGAAGCAGTAAGAAACGGCGTACAGTGCGCTCCCCAGCGTTCGCTTTTGCACGCCTTGGGTATGACTGACGAAGAAATCAAAAAGCCTATGATCGGTATTGTAAGCTCGTACAACGAGATCGTGCCCGGTCATATGAATATAGACAAGATCGTGAACGCGGTAAAGACCGGAGTTGCAATGGCAGGCGGAAATCCGATCGTTTTCCCGGCGATCGCGGTTTGCGACGGAATCGCAATGGGTCATCAGGGCATGAAGTATTCGCTTGTTACCCGTGATTTGATCGCCGATTCAACCGAGAGCATGGCTCTTGCTCACGCATTTGACGCGCTCGTAATGGTTCCGAACTGCGACAAAAACGTTCCCGGCTTGCTTATGGCGGCTGCAAGACTTAATATCCCGACCATTTTTGTAAGCGGCGGTCCAATGCTCGCCGGCAGGGTTCAGGGTCACAAGACCAGCCTTTCGAGCATGTTCGAGGCTGTAGGCTCCTACAATTCCGGCAAGATCACAGAGGACGAGCTGCTTGAATACGAGCACAAGGCTTGCCCAAGCTGCGGCTCCTGCTCGGGAATGTACACCGCAAACTCAATGAACTGTCTTACCGAGGTGCTCGGCATGGGTCTTAGGGGCAACGGAACGATACCTGCGGTTTATTCCGAGAGGATCCAGCTTGCAAAGCACGCCGGCATGAAGATCATGGAGCTGCTTGAAAAGAATATCAGACCACGCGACATCATGACCGAGGACGCTTTCAGAAACGCTCTCACAATGGACATGGCTTTGGGCTGCTCAACAAACAGTATGCTCCACCTTCCGGCTATCGCTCACGAGTGCGGCATCGAGCTTAATCTTGACATTGCAAACGAAATCAGCGCGCACACCCCGAACCTTTGTCACCTTGCTCCGGCAGGCAGAACATATATGGAGGATCTCAACGAGGCAGGCGGAATATATGCGGTCATGAACGAGATCAACAAGCTCGGACTGCTCAAAACCGACATCATCACCTGCACCGGCAAGACAATCGCCGAGAATATCCGGGGCGTTGTCAACAAGGATCCCGAGGTTATCAGAACAGCCGAAAATCCCTACAGCACGACCGGCGGTATCGCTGTGCTCAGAGGCAACCTTGCTCCCGACGGCGGCGTTGTAAAGCGTTCGGCAGTCGCTCCCGAAATGCTCACTCATTCGGGTCCGGCAAAGGTGTTCGACTGTGAGGAGGACGCAATGAACGCGATCAACGGCGGCTTGATCGTTGACGGAGACGTTGTTGTTATCCGCTATGAGGGTCCAAAGGGAGGTCCCGGTATGCGCGAAATGCTCAACCCGACCTCGGCTATCATCGGCAGAGGTCTTGGCAGCACGGTTGCGCTTATCACCGACGGACGTTTTTCGGGCGCAACAAGAGGCGCGGCGATCGGACACGTTTCTCCCGAGGCTGCTGTGGGCGGTCCTATCGCTCTGGTCAAGGACGGAGATATCATCGAGATCGACATTCCGGCAAACACGATCATGCTGAAAATTTCCGACGAGGAAATGGCAAAGCGCAAGGCTGAGTGGCAGCCCAGAGAGCCTAAGATCACCACAGGTTATTTGGCAAGATACGCAAAGCTTGTTTCTTCGGGAGCACAAGGCGCGGTGCTTAGCTGATATTTTGTACAAAAATCCGGCTAAATTTTGTTAAAATAGACGTTGAAATAATTAAAATTAGGCAAATTGCACAATTCACCCTTTGTTTTATTAGGCAAAGGGTGAATTTTTTTATTTTTGAGTTTAGTTTGCGAATATGCTATTGTTTAAACTCAACAAATATGTTATAATAATTCGGTGATAATTATACAAATAAGGCTAAAATCACCTGATTTTAGTATTATCATTGAAGGGAGTTTTACCATTGAAACAATATGACGCAAAGAGAATCCATAATATCGCGCTCGCCGGTCACAGCGGCTGCGGTAAAACATCTGTTGCCGAGAGCATTCTCTATCTTGCCAAGGCAAGCGACAGATTGGGAAATATCTCGGACGGAAACACCACGCTGGATTTTGACAGCGAGGAGATCAAAAGACAAGTTTCCATTATGACAGCGGTTGCGCCAATCGAGTGGAAGAATACCAAGATCAATCTTATTGACACACCCGGACTGTTCGACTTTGCCGGCGGAGTTGCCGAGGGTATGAGAGCTGCCGACACCGCGCTGATCGTTGTATCGGGCAAGGACGGAGTAAGCGTAGGAACAGAAAAGGCTGTTGAGGCTGCCAACAAAGCAGGCTTGACAAAGGTTTTCTTCGTAAACGGACTTTGCGACGAGGACGCGCGTTTTTACCGTGTATTTGAGAATTTGAAATCGACCTTCGGACCCTCTGTTTGTCCGGTGGTTGTTCCTTATATTGTAGACGGTCAGGCAAATGTATATGTAAACCTTTTTGATTACAAGGCATACGAGTATTCCGCAGACGGCTCCGTTAAGCAAACCGCGCTTCCCGACATGGGCGACAGACTCGAAGGTCTGCGCGAGGCTATCAAGGAGGCGGTTGCCGAGACAAGCGAGGAGCTGCTCGACAAGTTTATTATGGGTGAGGAATTTACTCCCGAGGAGATCGTGCTCGGCGTAAGCCAGGGTGTTAAGGACGGCACGATCTGCCCGGTATTCTGCGGCGACGCTCACAACACCTTTGCCATTGACCAGCTTCTTAACAGCCTGACATGGCTTGCTCCTTCTGCTGCCGACAAGGGCGAGGAGATCGCGGTTGACGTAAACGGCGAGCCCGTTGAGGTGGCTGTAAACGAGAGCGCGGCAACAGCGGCTATCGTTTTCAAGACTGTTGCCGACCCGTTCATCGGCAGACTTTCGTATGTAAAGGTCGTTTCGGGCAAGATCTCTCCCGATACTCCTGTTGTGAATATGCGCACCGGTTCTCAGGAGAGGATCACAAAGGTCCTTACAATGACCGGCAAAAAGCAGGCTGACGCCGAATATATCGGCGCGGGCGATATCGGCGCGATCCCCAAGCTTTCGGCGACAAAAACAGGCGACACACTTTGCTCTCCGCTGAGAAAGGTTGTGCTCGACGGCATCGATTATCCGGTTTCAAGCTACACAATGGCAATTTATCCGGCAAAGAAGGGCGACGAGGACAAGGTTGCCCAGGCAATTTCAAAGATTTGTGACGAGGATCCCACAGTTAAGTTTGAGACTAACCACGATACTCACGAAATGCTGATCTCCGGCTTGGGCGAGCAGCATCTTGACGTTGTGATCTCAAGACTTAAATCAAAATATAATGTTGACGCTACGCTCCAAAAGCCGAAGATCGCATACCGCGAGACTATCCGCAAAAAGGTTTCGGCTCAGGGCAGATACAAAAAGCAGTCCGGCGGTCACGGTCAGTTCGGCGACGTTTGGATCGAGTTTGAGCCGTTTGATACGGACGATCTCGTATTTGCAGAACGCGTTGTGGGCGGCTCTGTTCCAAAGAATTTCTTCCCGGCTGTTGAAAAGGGTCTGCGCGATTCGATCAAAAAGGGCGTTCTTGCCGGCTATCCCACAGTTGGCATCAAGGCTACGCTCTACGACGGCTCTTATCACCCGGTTGACAGCTCCGAAATGTCGTTCAAGACTGCGGCAAGCCTTGCTTACAAAAACGGTATCCCCAACGCTTCTCCAACCTTGCTTGAGCCTATCGGCAGCCTCAAGGCTTACGTTCCCGACAGCAACATGGGCGACGTAATGGGCGAGGTAAACAAGCGCAGAGGCAGAGTTTTGGGAATGTCTCCGGCAGAAAACGGCACTCAGATCGTTGAGGCTGAGGTTCCGATGGCTGAAATGAGCGACTTTGCCACCTTTATCCGTCAGATCACCCAGGGCAGAGGCTCCTACGAGTTTACCTTTGTTCGCTATGAGGACGCTCCTGCAAACGTTGCACAAAAGGTGATCGAGAAAGCAAAGGCTGAAATGGAAGAGTAAGATGCAGCTTTCGCTGCGCTAAATTTGCTTCGCAAGCTAAATTCGCTGACGCGAGCTAAATTTGCTCCGCAAGCTAAATTCGCTGACACGAGCTAAATTTGCTCCGCAAGCTAAATTCGCTGACGCGAGCTAAATTTGCTTCGCAAGCTAAATTCGCTGACGCGAGCTAAATTTGCTCCGCAAGTTTAATTCCTGTCGGAGCTACAGCTTTCCTTATAAATTCAAAAGCACTTATGCTGAGCTTTTCGGCATAAGTGCTTTTTAAAAAAATAAAATTAAAAATGCTATTGAAAAATCCTCTGTTTATGGGTATAATAGTAATATATATCCAAATTGAGGACGGTGATTGTGTGAAAAGCGTTGGAGTAAGCGGATATTCCAAAAAAACTAAGGAAGAGCTACTCAGGGCTATTGACGAGTGCAAAACTCTCAGCCAGCTTTTCGCGCTGATCCAGCATGAACATATCGTTATCCAGATGCACGCCCAGTCGGGTGCTTCTAATCTTACCCCAAAAAAACTGGGACCAAAGGAAATTATCGAAAACAAGGACACACCGTTTGACAGGCTGAGGGCTCAGGTCAGAAAATCTGTTGAGAACGGCGGATGACAGATTTCTGAATATCGCTTGTTTGCGGTTGCCCTGACATTCATCAGGAGGAGGTTTTATTATGCGCATACCCAAAAGGCTAATGTCCGTCTTTTTGGCGGGCGTGATTGCGGCGGCTTCTGTTTCGGCGTTCACTGTCAGCGGCTACGCTGCCGGGCAGACCGATATTGAAGCAAGACACGGCGAAGGCTCCGAGGCTTTTGCCGAAACGGACGAAGGCTTTGGGGAAGTGAACAGCATCTTGGCTGCGCCCTCCGGCAAGGCAGGAGATTCCCTTGGCGCGGAGGCTGACGGTATCGTTGCGGCTCCTGTTGTCGGAAACGTCAGGAATATTGAGAAAACCAGCTTTGAGCCTGATTATATCACCCTAAAATGGGACAAGGTGAGCGGCGCGAGCGGCTATGCGGTTTATTATCTTGACGTTGATTCCTCAAGCTCGTACAAAAAATATACCGACGTTACCTCAAACACTGTGACGGTAAAGAATCTCAGCCACACGACCCAGTACTACTTCAAGATCGCCGCGTATATCAATCAGGGCGGCAAAAGATACGAGGGCAATGCGACTGTCAAAAAGACCGCGACCCAGCCCGGCAGGGTGACGGGACTCGATTCTGTGCGTTCCTCGGATGTGCTCGAATTTGAGTGGAACAGAAATCCCAAGGCGACCGGCTACAAGATCTATCGCGCCTGTGCAAAAACCGACGCAGAGTATGTGCTCTACGCGACGATCAGAAACAACAAAACCACCAGCTTTTCCGACCGAAACGTTGAGGAAGGCAGGGCGTACTATTACAGAGTTTATGCGTTCCGCGAACTCTACGGCGGAAGCTACACCTCGACCAGAAACGAGATTTATTTCATTTCCGGCTTGTGTGCTCCGAACTACACAATGACTTCTCAGGTTTCAAGGGTCAGCCTTTCGTGGAATCACAACCGCTACGCGCACGGATATGATATCTATTATTCGACCTCGCGCAACAGCGGCTGGAGCAAGCTGGGTTCAACCACAAGAAACTTTTTTAACACAGTCAGACTGACCGACGGCAAGACCTATTATTTCCGTGTTCAGCCCTACAAAATCAACGGTGGAAGCCGCACCAAGGTTGAGGGCACCTACGCCACGAAGTATAAGACCGTGACCGAGGGCGCATACGGAAGCTACGTCGGCGGCACATATATTGAGGTCAGCCTAAAGCAGCAGCATATTTGGCTGTACAAAAACAGAAAGCTTATCACCGAGGAGGATGTTGTCACCGGCAACGACGACGGTTATCACAACACCCCCAAGGGACTTTATTCGGTTTACCAGCGTTCGTCGCCGGCAACTCTTTCGGGACCGGGCTATACGGTTTCGGTCAATTACTGGATGGGCTTCTACGGCGGCTACGGAATCCACGATTCAACGTGGAGACCGTACAGCGATTACGGCGGAAGCACATACAAGGGCGACGGCTCGCACGGCTGCGTAAACACGCCGTACAGCTGCGTGAGAACGATTTATAACAACACCGGATACGGTACCAAGGTCGTAATTTATTAAAACAAAAAATAATAAATAAGACAAAAATAACACCGCATAATTCGTAAAAATCCCCGAATTATGCGGTGGTTTTTATATTCAGATAAATAATTACCGATTATTTGTATCCTCGAGCGGAGGCTTGGGTGCGGCGGTGCGAGTTTTTTGAGGGATAGCGGCTTTGTATGCCATGGCGATCTCTCTGAGGTCTTGGGTTGGGCACACAAAATCGCTTTCGGCTATGTCGTCGGTGATTGTTGAATTGTCGCCTGCTACGGTCAGCGTGTAGACGTTGCCGCTGATTGAAAGCGGAGCATCGACTTCTTCGGATTCGGCGGTCAGAACCGCTATTATTTGTGAGATCATAGCTCGTTCAGCCAGCAAAAAGCTGCCGATAGGTGCGTTTGCGCGGTTGCTGAATTCAATTATGGGGTATGGCTTTTTGGTTTTTGACAGCCTTATTTTGTATTTTATCATGCTCAGTCTCCTTCGTAAATCGGAAAGGCAGTTGTTATTTTCTTATTGTCGTTGAGGTACATATTGATCTCAAGATCGTCGCAGTAGCCGACCCAGATCGAGCCCTGCGGGTTGTCGGGTGAGCTTATTGCGTCCTCATATGCTGTGTTGATTGCGTCAACGATTTGCTGGGGAGACCAGCTTTCGGGATAAAACGAGCTGAAACCGTTTTTCTTTACGCCGTCAACCTGCACCTTTGCGGTGAACACTCCGTGCGCGTCCTCTTTTGAGCGCGTGCCGTCAATAATGCTGCCCTTGCTGTCGCTTACCATTGAATAGTGATATCCTGTAGCCTTGCCCTTGCTGTTGATCGTGCCGTCAAAGATGTGCTCCAGCGTGTTTTTGGCAAAATTACCGGTGTTTTTGAGCTTCTTGATATCCGCCATCGTATAGGCGGCTTTGGTATCGGAGCTCGTTTGCTTTGCCGTTGTGGGCTCGTCCTTTGCTTTGGAGGACTGCGTCTTGGACTTTTGAGCTTTGGTCGTTTTTTCCGTTTTTTGAGCGGTCGTGTTTGTCTCGGTCACAGACTGGGCGGAAGTGGTTTCCGTCTCAAAATAATTATTTATCAGCTCGGAGCATCCTGCCAGCGGCACGGAAAGGCATATTAGAGCCGTAAGGAAAATCGCGGTAAACCTTTTGGTGAATTTCATGGGTTCCTCCTTGCTTTGTGATGCTTTGATAATAACAAAGCCGAGCATCACAGGCGCAATGCTCGGCTTTGGGTTATCTGTATCTTCTTCCGTTGTTTTGGCTGCGCGTCTGAGGAATATCGGCAGTATCGAATTTGCTTCTGTTCTGCGGCTTTCTGGGCTTTTTGGAAGAAGCCGATCTGTAGCCGTCGTTGTAGCTGTCCGATACGTTGCTGCGCTTAGCCTCGGGTGAGGAATAGCCGCCGTATTGACTGCCGCCTGTTGCGCCTGCGGCGAGCTTTTTGCGCTGATTGACCGTTGAGATAATAAAGTAAGTTATACCTGCAAGGCTTATCAAAATCGCAGCTACGCCTGCAATAAGCATCCAGTCGCCGTTGTCGGTTTTGCTGACGTTATTCTTGATGAAGCTAAAGTCATCGGAATCATTGCCGCTGTTTTTGGCGTTGCTGAGAACAGCCTGGATCTCTTTCCAATCCTTATCGGAAAGCTCGTTGCCGTCAAACTTGCGGTCGTCGGTTTCGTACAATTCAGCGGTGGGAGCGATATTCTGCTGCGGAACATAGCTGTTTTGTCCGCCGAGGTTTGAGGAGTTATCGCCCTGATTTTCGACATAGAAATTCTGATTGTAGTAGCTCGAAGAATCATAATCATTGTAGTTATAATCCTGGGCGTAGCTTGATTCAGAATCGTAATTATAGTCGTTGTTGTAGTTATAGTCATTATAATTGTTGTTTTGCTGAACATCCGAAGAAACGACAGAGGATTCGTAATCTTGCGCCGGAGCCGGTTCGGGATCGGGATCCTGCAAAATGCTCGGTTCGTCAACGGGCGCGTCGATCACAGAGGATTCCGCAGGCTGCTGTGGTTCCTCAACTGCGGACAAGGCGTCTGCCGGGTTTTCGGGCTCGGCGTGCGCGGTCATGATAAAGCATGAGGCGCAAAGCGAGAGCGTCAGGAGTGCTGTAATCAGTTTGCGGTGCTTTTTCATACAAATTCTCCTTTTCGCGTTATTCTGTATGAATAGAGTAGTTTTTTGCTTATTCGTCAACAGGAAGCTCGAGCTCACTTGAAAGTCCGAGACCCTCGGCTACGTTTGTGTTGACCTCTGTCGGAGCAGCGGTTGTCGGAGGCTCTACAGGCTCAAAGAACATCTTTGGATCGTAGCTGTCAACAATGCCGTTTTTCTCATAATTAACTGCCTGTGCAAGCTCCTTGACATATTTCTTGAATTCATCCTGCTTCATTGCAGAAAGAACAGACGCGCTGTTTGCCGGGTCGTCAAAATATGTCTTTGCGGTTTCGTTGATATCGCCCTTGTAAATAAGGTAGTAAACGGCGGTTTCGTTTTCGCCTACCTTGAGGGTCGAAGCCTTGCCGGGTTCAAGCTTGTCGAGCTCTGCCTTGATCTCGTCGCCGGCAGAGAGGTTTTCTTTCTGCTCAACGCTTGATGTGCCGGTGTCGCTGTTTTCTTCCGCATAGCTTGCGATCGCGTCGTCAAAGCTCTTGCCGCCGTTGATGTCGGAAGCAAAGCCGTCAAACTGATCGGTGAGCTTCTTTGCAGCTTCTTCGGAAAGAGCGGTGGTTGTCTGGTTGCCTTCCTCGTCTGTTGAGGACTCGGAGAGGTTCACAGAGATGTACTTGTAGTCGATATAGTCGTCGGTGAAGAACTTTTTGAGCTCATCATCCTTAACTTCCTTTGAGCCGCCCTTGCCGTAGGTCACGTCAAAGAGCTTGCTGTATTTTGCGTTCATCTCGTCTGCTGCAATGCTGTAGCTGTCGAGAGATACGCCGTATTTTTCGAGCTGATCCTTCATTGGCATGATGTAGCCGTAGGAGGAGTACATTCCGCCGTAGAGGTCAACCTCCCATGCGTTCTTAGCCTGCTCCTTGGCACTTTGAAGGGTTATTTCATCAAGGGTCGCGCCCTCTTTTTCAAGCTGCTGGTCAAGGGCAAAGATGGTAAGGCAGGTTTCCTGAGCGGTGTCCTTGATCCACTTGCGAGCTACCTCTTTGTTGCCGTCATCGTCGGTAATTTCCATATCAAGCCAGCTGTCCTTGGTTGAATCGTAGTCCTCGAGCTCCTTCGCCTTGGATTCAGCAGTCTGATATGCTGAATTGAGCGCGTAGATGTATACGCCGATAGGAAGCTCCTGTCCGTTTGATTTGAATGACCATTCCTTGTTGAGCGAGCAGCCTGTGGCGATCACCGAAGTGCCTGCAACTGCAACAGCGATTAACAAGGATGCGATTTTTGTAAATGGTTTCATACTTATTATACCGTCCTTTATAGATTTCAGCCCATAGGGTATGGGTACGTACTCTATGATTATACACAAAATTTTTCTTATTGTCTATATTTTGAAGAAAATTTTTGAAAAATAATTCGGACTTTTTTTAATTATACTTTGTTTTTATGTGGATTTTGTGTTGATTAGGTGAAAAATACCTGTAACATAAATTATTTTTAGAAAAATATTGAGAATCATCCGCGGTTTGTGTTATAATTTTAGAAAATAAAAAGAAAACAAAGAATTTAGCCGTAAAGGCTGAAATCAAAAATCAGTGTAATTATTTAAACCTTTAAATAAATCGGACCCCTTTACTGTGTATGGGCGCACCCGTGTGTGCGCCCTAAAAGCCCATGTGTTTCCGAGGGCGCACACATGGGTGCGCCCCTACGATATTTACTTTAGGGAACCCTAAAAAATACCCTTTATGTTGTAGATATGGATTTTAAAAATTGTTACTGTATGTTGATTTCGGCGCGGCAGAGGTGAAGCATATGAAAATCGGCAACAGGGCGTCGGGAGTTATTCTCGCGGTATTGATCGTTTTAAGCTTGGTTACAAGCGTATTCTATGTCACGGCAAAGCAGGGCTATCACGAGGACGAGCTTCTTACATACAATCTTGCAAATTCCTCAAAGCAGCTTGACGTCAGCGGCGGCTGGAGCACTCCCGAAGATTTTAACGAATATCTTTCGGTCAGCGACGAGCACCGCTTTGATTATGCTCAGGTATATCGCAACCAAATAATCGACGCCTCGCATCCTCCGCTCTACTATGCAATGGTCCATACCGTTTGTTCGCTTTTTCCCAATGAGTTTAACCGCTATTTTGCCTTTTCGGTAAACGTTGCGGCAATGATAGGCATTTTGATTTTGCTGTATAAAATCGGAAGGCGCGTGTCCGGCAGCAACCTTTGGGGGCTGACTGCCGTTGCAGCCTACGCGCTGAGCGTCGCTTGCATCACCACGACGATTTACCTGAGAATGTATTCAGTGCTTACCTTTTTTGTGCTGGCGTTTTTGTGGCAGAGCATAAGGCTGTATGATAAAAAGAATACGATCGGCTTTGCAGATTGCCTGCTGACCACGCTGATAGTGATGTTCGGGGTTCTGACGCAGTATTATTTTATTCTTTTTGCCGGGCTGACCGGGCTTGTATTTTTGGTGTTCAAGATAAAGGAACGCTGCATCAAGGATATTTTTAAATATGTTTTTTCGTGCCTGATCGGAGCGGCATTCGCTTTGGGTATCTATCCCTTTATAATTTCAAACGTGCTGGGCGGAAACCGCGGACTCGGCTCGCTTGAGCTTTCGATCGACCCGATAACGATCGTTACTTATTTGGGCTACAAGCTGTGTACCTATGTTCAGGTGCTTGCAAAGGATCTGTTTTTGAATCAGATTTGGCTGCTGATTTTTTGCGTTGTTTGTGCGATCGGCGCCGGCATATACTTCCGCTTTGTCAAAAAGCAGAAGCTCAACCGCGCGGCTATGTTCGTTATTATTCCCGCGACCGTGTATTTTATTGTGATCTCAATGCTTTCGCCGTTTAACAGCGACAGATATGTTATGGCTTCGCTGCCGCTGATCTCGATGATGTTCACCTTTGTGTTTGCAAGGATATTCTCGGCGTTCAGGGCTCAGGGGGTCAGGCTGATCGTTCCTGCCTGCGTTTTGGCAGCGTGCGCCGTGGGCTTTGCAACGGTCAAGCCGTATTATACCTACGGAAAAACCAATTTGTATCAGCCTCAGACCAAGGAATGTGTTTTTGTAGGAACGGCTATGCTTGAATGGAACAAGTGCATTGACAAGCTTATGCAGTATGACAAAACAATGATCGTACAGACCGACGAAATGTCTCCTACGCTTATCGACGAGCTTGAAAGCTTTGCTCAGGCGAGGGGCGTTGTTACAAACGGAAAAATCGGCGAGATGGCAAAGTCTTATATGTATAACGGAGAGACAAACAAGCAGTCCGCCGGCAGTCTGAAGGCGGTCGGCAACGACAAGGTGCTGAGCTCGGCAGACAGCGTGACGGTTTATATCTCGCGGCTTGCCGACAAAGACAAGGTGATAGACTATATCACCGAAAATACGAAATTCAAAAATCATGAGCTGATACAGGCTGATTACAGCTTTGATGATTTTTATAACTGGTATGACTATTTTGTGGAAACAGAATCCTACTGCAATGTATACAAATTCAGCGTTTAAGGAAAGGTGCATATCAAATGAATAAGCAAGACAGAAAAAACGCAATAGGCTTTGCTTTTTCGGGCGGCGGCTTGCAGGGTATCGCTCATATCGGCGCGATCAAGGCTTTGTATGAGCTGGGGATCCGTCCGCAGTTTGTCTCGGGCACAAGCTCGGGCGCGGCTATGGCAACGATCTGCGCAATGGGTATGACTCCCTCGGAGATGACCTATTTTGCAAAAAAGCACTGGAAAAACCTGGCTGAGATCGACAACGGCTTGATTTTTAAGGCGTTGGCTACGTTTATCATCAACAAAAAGGTTGACAAGGACGGGATCAAGGACGGTCAGATCATCTCCGACGTTATTCAGGAGGGAATGGCGTTAAAGGGTATCAGAGGCTTTAGAGATCTGCCGATCAATCTTTCGATCTGCACGGTGGACACGCTGACTACCGACGAGTGCATTTTTACCACCGAGGACGAGGGGCTTGAAAACGACCACATTCATTATATAACCGACGCGCCGCTCGACGTTGCGGTGCGCGCAAGCATGTCGTTCCCGGCGATATACACGACCTGCACCTATGGAAAGTATAACTTTATCGACGGAGGCTCAAAGGATAACCT
Organism: uncultured Eubacteriales bacterium; assembly: GCA_900315605.1. Lineage (GTDB taxonomy): Bacteria > Bacillota > Clostridia > Oscillospirales > Acutalibacteraceae > Ruminococcoides. The sequence goes on from OMZU01000019.1 coordinate 77,547, forward strand.
TCCGGTCAAGATACTAAAGGATATGGGCGTCGGCAGGGTGCTTGCCATCGGCTTTGATATTATGAACTACGATCCCGACGCCGGACTGGGCGGACTGATAAAGGTTATTTGGCGCGCGCTCGACGTTTATTCAATCGACGGAACGCGCCGCTCAAAGGAAATGGCGGATTATGCGGTCGAGATAAACAACGAGAACACTCAGCTGTTTTCGATGGACAGCGTTGACGAAACGATCAACGAGGGCTATGAAGCGATAATGGCGCACAAGGACGAGCTTTTGAGGATTTTTAAATAGGTATGGCAGCACTGCGCAAAATGCAGCGCAAGCTGTGATCGAGCCAAACCGATATGCAGGATATCATCTTTCGGCTGTTTGAATAATTTTGAAAAAAGTCAAAAAATGCTGGAAAACAGCGGATATATATGTTATAATATATATGTGAGAAAATGTTTAAACGCGTGTATTTACTTTTTGCGACAGACGACCTGTGGTAAAATATCAGTATATTTTACATGGAGGTTGTCAATCGGTTGCGCAGGAGGAGATTAAGTATGAAGAAGATGAAAGAAATAACTGCCAAAGCCAACAAGGTTCTTCAAAACGCAGACAGCAGTATATATACAGGAAAAAGAATTGATATTGTCAAGCTTGCAAAGACCTTTGGCTTTGAGGTTGGAATAAGCAAAAAGCTTCCGATCAGGGAGGACGGCTTTATTTTTGTTGCTCCGGACGGAACAAAGAAAATAGTTGTCAACAATTTCAGAAGCATTGAGGACAAAAGATTTACGGTCGCGCATGAGCTTGGGCACTATTTTTTACATAAAAACAGACTGGACAATTTGGTTTTGTTAAGAGAACATAAAAAAGATATTGAACCGTCAGAAAAGGATTTTGAAGATGAAGCTGATTTTTTTGCAGCATGTATTTTGATGCCGAAGCAGGCTTTTGTTGACGAAAAAAACAAGCTGACAAAAGCCGGATATAATGAAAGTGAAATTGTTTTAAGGCTGGGAGAGGCGTTTGGAACAAACAGAGAGACAGTGCTCAAAAGATTGGAGGAAGTAGCAGTTGCCTGAGCCTAAGCATGATGACAGTTACACTGATCTTATATTGAATCTTGACGCTCTAATAGATAACTATGTTGATTCCGACGACAGCTTTAAGGATGAATTTCAAACCGAACAGCAAAAAAGAAGAGACGAAGAGGTTACGGAGCTGCTTGAAAAATATGTTAAGGCATATGAAAACAAAACTTCTGCTCAGAAAAAATACAGAGCTATTATTTTTTGGGGCAGCTCGATAATAATAGCCTTGTTTTCGATCGCACTTTTGGCTATTGCAATTATCACAATAGCCAGAATAGGCGATATAAAGGTGGCTGACGTGATCGCTCTTGTTACCGCTTTGGTGTCTTTTGCGACGTCGATTTTAGCGTTGACCACAATCATTACAAAATTCTGCTTCCCGGAGGACGACGAGAAGTATATAACAAGTATAGTTGAATCAATTCAGAAAAACGATTTGGAAAACAAAAAAGAAAGTATGCGGCTTTATTCAAGCAGTAAGATTCAGCGTTGTGAAAAAAGTAAGGAACCGGAGAACGAAAACCAAATCAATCAGGATTAACGCAATTGCTTTTATGCAGGCTTGAATTAGGCAACACCGCGATTTGTGTGGTGTTGCCTATGCTATAGTTTCTACGGTTTTATTGTAATGCCTGATTTATAGGTTGTATGTCGGAATATCCAAATGAAGGCTTTTTTCGGGCAACTGCTGTTAATCATTGATCGCCGCACTATCTTCCCGGCGTAAAAAACGTGAACTATTGATGAAGATTTTTGTTGGGCAACTGTTGTTAATCATTATCGCCGCACTATCTTCCCGGCGTAAAAAACGTGAACTATTGATGAAGATTTTTGTCGGGCAACCGTTGTTAAGTATCATCGCCACACTATCTTCCCGGCGTAAAAAACGTGAACTATTGATGAAGATTTTTGTCGGGCAACCGTTGTTAAGCATCATCGCCGCACTATCTTCCCGGCGTAAAAAACGTGAACTATTGATGAAGATTTTTGTCGGGCAACCGTTGTTAAGCATCATTGCCGCACTATCTTCCCGGCGTAAAAAAGCGGTGAGCTTTGTGGGCTCACCGCGTACAGATGCAAAAATTTTATATGTTTTTAGAAATAAAAAAATATTATAATTCAGCTTCTGCTTTTCTCTTTGCAAAGCAATCACTGCAATAATAGCTCTTGCCTTCCATAGGCTTGAAGGGTATTTTTGCGGGGCCTCCGCATTCAGCGCAGGTTGCGTCAAAAAACTCACGGCCTGCCTTGGCAGCGTCCTTGCGTGCCTGACGACAGGATTTGCAACGCTGCGGCTCATTTACAAAGCCTTTTTCAGCATAAAATTCCTGCTCGCCTGCAGTGAACACGAATTCGTTTCCACATTCTTTGCAAATGAGTGTCTTATCCTCGTACATTGGTTCTACCTCTTTTCGTTAATAGAGAAATTTGCCCCTTTGCGGAGTTGCACCGCACAATGCTTTTAGGGACATATATATTATGAATACCTTTGACACCGCCGTTAATCAGGTTTATCGTTAAGCGAAACGTTATCAAGGGTGGGAGAAAGTGCCCACCGGAATTAGCTATCTAATTAGAATAACTGCGACCTTTGACACCGCCGTTAATCGGGTTCATCTTTAAGCGAAACGTTATC
>OMZU01000019.1:80384-101754 GCA_900315605.1 uncultured Eubacteriales bacterium
TTAGCTACCTTATAAAATAACTGCGACCTTTGACACCGCCGTTAATTAAGTTTATCGTTAAGCGAAACGTTATCAAAGGCGGGAGAAAGTGCCCACCGGCACCTAACGGCACTTTTTGCGTGCTCTTTGCAGGGCGTTGTCAACGGATTTTTCGCTGATCCCGAGCTTTTGGGATATGCTTTTGTAGCTCATTCCGCTGACAAAAAGGGTCAGCGTTTGATATTCGCGCGGAGAAAGCTTTGATTTGAGTTGCTTTAGAAGCTGGTCGAGCTGTTCTCTGCACTGAATAAGCTCCTCGGGAGACTGAGACTTGTCCTCGATGTTGTCGCCTATGCTTTCATATTGTACCGTTGCCGAATCGGGAATACTTTTCTTTGCAGAAAGACGGCGGATAATAGATATGAACCTGCGCTCAACAACAAGGGACATGTAGCTTTTGAACGAATCGTTTTCGGTTTCGTCGTAGCTCAGGCAGGCTGACATAAGACCGAGCAGCCCCTCCTGCACAAAGTCGCTGTGCTCATAGCCGCCCGCGGAAAAGCGCGAGGCAATGTGACCGATCGTGCCGATATGTCTGAACACAAGCTCGTTAAAGGCACGGTCGTCGCCGCTCTTGAACAAAGCGGCAAGCTTTTTATCGGGCAACGAAGTGATTGAATTATCGGAAGAAATCACATGCTCACCCCGACAAAAAAGTATTCTTTAATAACATAATATAATATTGTGGTGAAAAAGTCAATCTTTTTTTACTTTTTCTATGATTTGAATTTTGATTATGAGATATTTTATGCATGGTTTATTCGCATTTATAATAAATTGTAAGAAATTGCGTGCATTTTCTTGAAAAAATAGTACAATAATGGTATAATCTAATTTAATTATACTGTAAAAAAAGATTGTCAGAAATTTAACAATAAATCACCGTTAAAATCTAAGCTTCGGAGGGATATATGGTCACTGAATGTAAGAGCGTGGGAATAAACGGAATCGACGGCTACATGGTTGAGGTGGAAGCGAGCGCGCAGACCGGACTTCCGGCGTTTGATATCGTGGGACTGCCCGACGCGGCGGTCAAGGAAAGCCGCGACAGAGTGAGGAGCGCGCTGAGAAACTGCGGACTTAATCTGCCCTCGGCGCGGATCACGGTAAACCTTGCGCCTGCCGACATCAAAAAAGAAGGTCCGATCTATGACCTGCCTATATTGATAACGATATTAAAGCAGACCGGACAGCTTGTTGCGGATATTTCGGACTGCGCGTTTATCGGCGAGCTTTCGCTGGGCGGAGACGTGCGCAAGGTCAACGGTGTGCTGCCCATGGTCATCAAGGCGCGCGAAAGCGGAGTGCGCAGGATATTTGTTCCCTCAAAAAACGCGCTTGAGGGCGCGGTGGTGGACGGGATCGAGGTCTATCCCGTTGAAAATATAGTTCAGCTTGTCGCCGCGCTTAATCAAATCAAGCCGATCGAGCCGGCAAAGCCGGAAATCAACACGCAAAACAAGGCTGATGAATTTACTCCCGATTTTTCTCAGGTCAAGGGGCAGTATGCCGCAAAGCGTGCGCTGGAGATCGCTGCGGCAGGCGGTCATAACATTTTGCTTATCGGACCGCCCGGCTCGGGAAAAAGTATGCTTGCAAAGCGAGTTCCCTCGATTTTGCCGGAAATGACCTTTGAAGAAATGATAGAAACGACCAAGATCCATTCAATCGCCGGAACGCTGAGCCGCGACGGACTGATAACCACACGTCCGTTCAGGTCGCCGCACCACACGGTCACGCCTGTGGGACTGGGCGGCGGCGGTTCGGGAACGATCAAGCCCGGCGAGGTTTCGCTTGCGCATAACGGCGTTTTGTTTTTGGACGAGCTTCCCGAGTTTTCGCGCGGCACGCTTGAGGTGATGAGACAGCCGATCGAGGACAACAAGATCACGATCTCACGCTCGGGACAAAACTGCACCTATCCGTGCTCGTTCATGGTGATCGCGGCGATGAATCCCTGTCCGTGCGGCTATCACGGCGACCCGACCCACCGCTGCATTTGCTCGGAAATCCAAATCAAGCGTTACCTCGGACGGATCAGCGCACCGCTTCTCGACCGCTTTGACCTGCATATCGAGGTGCCTGCGGTAAAGTATGAGGAGCTGCGCTCCGACGAGCTTTCCGAGACCTCAGCCGAGATAAAAAAGCGCGTTGACCGCGCAAGAGAGATACAGCGCAAAAGATTCGGCAACGCGGCGGTTTGCAACTCAAAGCTCAACGACGAGCAGTTTTTGAAGTTCTGCATAATCGACAGCGAGGCGGAAAAAACGCTCAAAAATTCCTTTGAAGCCCTGGGCTTGACCGCAAGAGCCTACAACAGAGTGCTAAAGGTCGCGCGAACGATCGCAGATTTGGATTCAAGCGAAATAATCCGCTCGGAGCACGTTTTGGAGGCAGTTCAGTACAGAAGCCTCGACAGAAAGTACTGGGCGACAGGGGTTTGAATTAGTTTGGAGTGTGGAGTTTGGAGTGTGGAGTTTCGGTCGAGGAGAAAAGTTTTGTTTAGAAAAAAGTTTATTCCCGACTGGATAAATATGGATATTTTCTTATGATTTTATACTCAACAGGCTGTAGGGGCGACCATTGGTCGCCTATGCGCCGAACGTTTATATCATATAATATTTTATGGGAATACAATGGTTTCCGGAATAATAATTTGATATAAAACAAAACGTTAGTTCACAGGCGACCAATGGTCGCCCCTACAATAATTGCTAAACAAATATAAATACAGTCGGGAACAAAGGGATTTTTTTAATAAATTCTATCTACCCGACCGAAACTCCACACTCCACACTCCACACTTAAAAAACGGCTTTGTAAGCCGATGAATAAAATATGTAAGCAAGGAGCACTGCTAATTGTGCGGTGCTGTCTTTAAAAAAAACGGAGGTATTTATTATGGAAATCAAAAAGAACTCTATTATCGGAGACGTGCTTGACAAGTATCCCGAGACTGCCGAGATTTTCCTCGGTATCGGTATGCACTGCCTTGGCTGCCCGGCTTCGCGCGGCGAGACGATCGAGGAGGCTTGCATGGTTCACGGTGCAGATTCCGACGCGCTTGTTTTGGCTCTTAACAAGGCGATCGAGTGATGACGGCTCAGATCCGGCTGCCTGACGAACGGCTCAGGCTCTGCGCGGGATTTGTCCGTGACGGAGCCAAGCTTGCCGATATCGGCACAGACCACGCCTATCTTCCGGTGTGGCTGTGCCAAACGGGCAAGTGCCCCTCGGCGGTCGCTGCGGACATCAATCCCGAACCGCTGAAAAGGGGCGCGCTGACCGTTGCCGAGGCAGGGCTGAGCGACAGGATCAAAACTCGGCTCAGCGACGGCTTGAGCGAGATTTGCAGCGACGAGGCTGACGATATCGTTATCGCCGGAATGGGCGGCGAGCTTATCGCAAAGATCTTGGGCGACAGCGAGCTTTCGCGCGAACCGGAAAAGCGGTTTATTTTGCAGCCGATGACCAAAAGCGAGGCTTTGATAAAATGGCTGTGCGACAACGGCTTTGAGATCATCGGTCAGGATTGCTGCGTTGCCGCCGGAAAATGCTATACCGTGATTTTGGCGCGGTACTGCGGAGAAAAAATAAATGCGGACGAGCTTTTTTATTATCTTGGAAGGCTGCGCCCGAACGAAAACGAAACGCATCTTCTGTTTGTCAGGGGGCATATTGCCCGGCTGAAAAAGCAGGCAAGGGGAGAGGCGCGCTTTGGTGCGCTTGCAAACAGGCTGGAGGAGATAATCAATGGCTAAAATCAGAGATATACTCGGTTTTTTTGAAACCTTTGCGCCGGTGGCTTCCGCAATGGATTTTGACAACTGCGGATTGCTCGTCGGCGATAAAAACAGCGAGGCAGACAGGGTGCTCGTTTCGCTTGACATCACGCCGGAGGTGGTTGAAGAAGCCGCAAAGCTTGGCTGCGGACTTATAATCAGTCACCACCCGGTCATTTTTAATCCGCTCAAAAGGCTGGGCGCAGATTCCGCGCCGTTTTTGCTGGCAAAATACGGGATCTCGGCGATTTGTATGCACACAAACCTTGACCTGAGCGAGAGCTTTGGGGTCAACACCTGCCTTGCTTCTGCGGCAGGACTTGAAAATCTGCGCCGCTCGGACAAGGGCGAATGTCTTTTTGTGGGTGAGCTTCCCAATCCGCTTTCGGCTGAGAAATTTGCAGCGAACGTCAAAGAGGCTCTCGGCTGCGATGGGCTGCGCTATACAGACGTGAAGGATAAAATCAAGACAGTCGCGCTGTGCTCCGGTTCGGGCGGAGATGAGATCTTTGCCGCCGCCGAGGAGGGCGCGGACGCGCTTTTGACCGGCGAGATCAAGCATCACGAGATCAACGCCGCAAACGGACTTGGCGTTTGTGTGATAGACGTTGGTCATTTTAAAAGTGAAGATGTTGTAATTTTGCCGTTGGTTGAGAGGCTTGGAGAGGAATTTCCGGAGACTTTCTTTACAAAATCGTCAATCTACAGTGACAGAATTAAATTTTTGTGACAGAATTGCAATTGAAAATAAAAATTTTATTGCATATTCTGTTACAAAATGTTATAATGTAATTTAAGCTAAAACACAACATATAGTGGGAGCCTGTAGAACTCCCAAGAGGTACTATGAGAATCAGGAAGAAAAAATGGGCTGAGCCTGAGCTTGCAGTCTGCGATTTTTTTGTTAAAAATCCGGAGGAATACGCAGGCAAGTGGAAAACTGCATTTAAAAAGGAACAGCCGCTTTATCTTGAGATCGGCTGCGGCAAGGGCGGCTTTGCCGGTCAGTTCGCACTGAAAAACCCGGACATCAATATTATCGCGCTAGACATCAAGCTTGATATGCTGGGCGTGGGCAGACGCACGATCGTCAGGCTCTTTGAAGAAAACGGCAAGACGCAGGACGATATTTCAAATATTTTGCTTGTAAAATACAACGTTGAGCAGCTTGACAATATCATCAAGCCCGAGGACAGCATTGAGCGTTTGTTTATTAATTTCTGCAATCCGTGGCCGCGCGAGCGACACAAAAAACGCAGGCTTACATATTATAAAAAGCTTGAAATGTACAAGAGCTTTTTGAAAAAGGACGCGGAGATCCGCTTTAAGACCGACGACGACGGGCTTTTTGACGAGAGCCTTGAGTATTTTGAGCAGAGCGGATACGAAATCAAATATCTTACGCGCGACCTTCACGCAAGCGGCGTCGAGGACAATATCGTGACAGAGCACGAAAAAATGTTCTCGGACGAGGGCATAAAAATCAAGTACCTTATCGCCGTGCAAAAGCCGGAGTGAACGCAAATTCGGGAGGTGCAGCATTGAGTCTGAAAAAAATTGCCGCCGCTGCAATGGCGGCGATCATGGCTGCCGCGCTGTGCGGCTGCGACTTTAACGATCTTGGCTCAGACGGAATGCTTCGCCCGCCAAAAACAATGGGAGACGAAGCTGAGATCGAGCAGCTTATCTCAAAATCCGCCAACAAAAGCGGCTACATATTAAAATACCCAAAAAGCGGAACTCACCGCAGCGCGATCGTTTTTGAGGATCTTGACCTTGACGACGGGCTTGAGGCTGTGGCGTTTTTTCGCAACAAGGACGACCTCACGGCGGTACACATGCTGATAATGCGCAGCAACGGCGGAGTGTGGGAGCTTTCGGACGACTTTGTGAACGAGACCACCGACGTTGACTGCGTTGATTTTGCCGACGTTGACGGCGACGGCAAAAAGGAGATCTTGGTGGGCTACACCACCTATACGCCTAACGTAAACGTTTTGTCGTGCTACGCCTTTAACGAGGGCAACACCGAGAAAATCGCCGCGGGTCAAAACTATTCGGCGTTTTATTGCGGCAACCTTAACTCCGACAAAAGCGAGGAGATCATCACGCTTTCGCTCTACAGCCCCGAAAACGAGGCAAAAGCCGCTATGCTAAGCTATGATCCGGGCTCGGGCGCGCTTATCGCGCGTGCCTCGGTAACGATGGATCCGAACGTCGTAAAGTACAAAAACGTGAGTTTTTCGGATCTGGGCGGCGGCGTAAAGGGAGTCGTGGTTGACGGCTCGTTCGCCAACGAGGAGATCAACACCGAGGTCATTTATTACAGCGAAAAGATGTCGCTTTTGCGAAATCCGCTGTTCAGGGAAAAGGAAAAAAATCCCACGCAGAGGTCAAATACGGTGCTCTCGGCGGATATCGACAACGACTTGACGCTTGAGATCCCCGTGATCGGTCCGCTTCCGCATTTGACGGAAAATGCCGAAAACACTCCGGACAAAATCATATGGAACAGCTTTGACGCTGTGGCAGAAAACCTTGTTCCCGAAACAAGCGTGATCGCAAACTACGCCTATGGCTACACAATAAAAATGCAGAAAAAGTGGAAAATAGACTCTGTTACGGCGATCATGAGAAACGACAGCGGAGAAACCGATTTTTATGACTGGAACGGCGAGGGCTTGGGCGACAAGCTGTTCACCGTCAGAGCCTTTGACGCTACGGAATGGGATCAGGGCAAGAATAACGAAGAATATAACCTTATTTATAAGGATAACAAATACGCATATACATTTATCAACTATAAAACCGAAAGCGAAAACTCGCTGACGGACAACGAGATAAAAACCGCGTTTTCAATTTTGGGAGACACTGCGGCGTAAAATCATGCCGAATGCGGTTTGACGCGAAATAACGGAGGAATGAAAATGAAGAAGATTCTTGTATGCGAGGACGAGGCGGCTATCCGCGATTTTGTGGTCATCAATCTGACCCGCGCCGGCTACGACGTGGTTGAGGCTGACTGCGGAGAGACTGCCCTGCAAAAATACGACGAAAGCGACGGCGATTTTGATATTGCGATCCTTGACGTTATGATGCCGGGTATCGACGGCTTTCAGGTTTGCAAGGAGCTGAGAAACCGCAACGGCGGAATCGGAATTATCATGCTTTCGGCAAAAACTCAGGAAATGGACAAGGTGACCGGACTTATGCTGGGCGCGGACGATTATGTTGCAAAGCCGTTTTCTCCCAGCGAGCTGCTCGCGCGCGTCGATTCGCTTTACAGGCGCGTTGCTCTGGCTCAGTATCAGTCGGAGAACAACTTTAAGGAGGAGCTCAAGTCGGGCGAATTTACGCTGAACCTTCGCAACCGAGCTTTGCACAAAAACGGAAAGATGATCGAGCTCACTCAGGTCGAGTTTCAGATCATGGAATATTTCTTCTCAAATCCCGGAGTCGCGCTCGACAGGCTCGACATTCTTAACCACGTTTGGGGAGACGCCTATGTGGGCGAGGACAAGATCGTTGACGTAAACATCAGGCGACTGAGAATGAAGGTTGAGGACGAACCGTCAAATCCCAAGCATATCATCACTGTTTGGGGCTTGGGCTACAAATGGGATTCGGGCGAATGATCGCCTAAATATTTGACAAAGGGGGTGACAGCAATAAATGCTTAGAGGTATTACAAAGCGTTGGATGCTCAACACGCTGAGCGTGATACTGACGATTATTATTTTTATTGTTGTCAGCCTCATATTTTTTGTTGCATATATATTTCAGAACGGCGTTGAGCAGAGCCTGATGTCAACAAGCAACGAGCTTTCGCTTGTTTTTTCGGGCTACACCAGCGACAGCTCCGCCGCCTTTACCGCATCTGCGCGCGATTATGTTGAAAATTTTGACAAAAAAGAGCAGATGGGCGTTATGGTCATCAACTCCGCGGGCAGGGTGGTCATGACCTCAACGGGCTTTATCCCCCCGGAGGACGAGACCTTTACGGACTTTAGCGAGGCGGAATCAAACGGCGAGGGCTACGCCTTTTGGAACGGAAAGCTCACGTCGGGCGAGAGCGCGATGAGCCTGACGCGGCTTATCACCAACGACGCAGGCAAGACTGTGGGCGCGGTAAGATACATAGTTTCGATGGAGCCTGTCAACAGCAGGATCATGCTGTTTTCGGGCATTATCATAGCGATCGGTATCGTTATCATCGGTTTGGTGGTGCTTTCGGGCATCATGTTTATCCGCTCGATCGTCAAGCCCATTCGCAGGATATCCGAGGCTGCGGCTCAAATCGCACAGGGTGATTTTTCGGCTTCCGAGCGGATCGAGCACAAATACGACGACGAGATCGGCGACCTTTGCGACGCGGTCAGCGATATGGCAAAGGATCTGCAAACCACAGAGCAGATGAAAAACGACTTTATCTCGCGAGTTTCGCACGAGCTGAGAACTCCGCTGACGGCTATCAAGGGCTGGGCGGAGACCATGCAGCTTTCTGAGCGCGGAACGCTTGACCGCCGCACCTTTGACCGCGGCATGGGAGTTATTATCAAAGAAAGCTCGCGGCTTACAAGCATCGTTGAGGAGCTGTTGGATTTTGGAAGGATCCAAAGCGGACGAATGGTGCTTATGAATGAAAAAATCGACATACTTGCCGAGTTTGACGAAACTGTTTATATGCTCAAGGACCGTGCCGCAGAGGAAGAGATCCACTTGCTCTATGACGAGCCCGAGGCGGTCTTTCCTCCGGTGTACGGCGACAGAAACAGGCTCAGACAGGTGTTTTTGAATATACTTGACAACGCGCTTAAATACACGCCAAAGGGCGGAGTTGTGGCTGCGCAGGTGATCTATTCCAAGGACGATCCCGACGTTATCAAGATAATCGTAACGGATTCGGGCTGCGGGATCTCTGCCGAGGATCTGCCCAGGGTCAAGGAAAAGTTTTATAAAGCTAACCAAAATGTCGGCGGTTCCGGAATAGGACTTGCCGTTGCCGACGAAATTATGAATCTGCACAACGGCTCGCTTGAAATCGAGAGTGGAGAAGGCGTTGGAACAACAGTGACACTGACCTTCCCGGTTTATAAGGAGGGCGAAGAAAAAGCCCTGCCCGAAAACGTTAAGCTTTGATATGGAGGTATATATGGCTAAGAAAAATTGCTGCACAAAGAAGATAACTTCGATCGGCGGAAGCGCGCTGATCGAGGGTATTATGATGAGAGGACCCAAGAGGACAACGGTTTGCGTAAGAACAGACGACAAAACTATTTATTCCGAGGATATCGGCATCAAGACGATCCCCGAAAAGGTAAAGCTCTTCAAGCTTCCTCTGCTCAGGGGCGTTGCCGGACTGATAGATTCAATGCGGCTTTCATACAAGGCTCTGATGATTTCTGCCGACAAAGCCATTGAAGCCGGCGAGATCGAGGAGGAGGAGCCGAGCAAGTTTGAAAAGTGGCTCGACGAAAAGGTTGGAGACAAGCTGGTAAAGATTTTGATGGTATTTTCTTCAATTCTCGGCGTTGCGTTCGCGATCGGACTGTTCTTCTTTTTGCCGACATATCTTTTCTCGTGGTCGTCAAACGTTATCCCGGCTTTTGTCAACGACGTAAAATATGTTTGCGAGGTTCCCGAGGGCGCGACCGAGATCATGTTTATGAAATCTCCCTACGGACCGCACACCCAAAGGGTCGCGCTGGACGGCAAGACAAACTACTGGTACACCGACAGAACCACTCTTGACGACGGAAGCTACAGGCTTGTTGCCGAGAGCGTTGACGGCGGCGATATCACATACAAGGATACCGAAAACTGGGGCAAGGTTTATCTTCGCGCCTTTAACGGCGACACAGAGCTAAGCGGCGAAAAGGGTATCGAAATGACCGTAAGCGATTACGGCGTTGTTTGGGTTTACCGCTCGGTCTTTGAGGGAATCCTCAAAATCATTCTTTTCCTGGGATATATTTTGATCGTTTCTCAAATGGGCGATATGAAAAGAGTGTTTATGTATCACGGCGCGGAGCACAAGACCATATTCTGCTACGAAAACGAAGAAGAGCTCACCGTTGAGAATGTTAAAAAGCAGATCCGCTTCCATCCGCGCTGCGGAACAAGCTTTATGGTGATAATGCTTATCATCGGCATATTGATCGGACTTTTTGTTCCGGCAAAGCCGTTTGGAATCGCATTCCTGCGTCCGGTCATAAAGCTTTTGCTGCTTCCGCTTTCCTGCGGCGTCGGCTATGAGCTTATCAAAATTTGCGGACGTCACGATAATACTTTTACAAGAATAATCTCTGCTCCCGGACTTTGGGCGCAGAGGATCACAACAAAGGAGCCGGACGACAAGATGATCGAGGTCGCTATAAAGGCGATCGAGGAGGTCATCCCGGACGACGGCTCGGATATCATAAACGCCTGATGACGCTGCGAGAGGCATACAACCGCTGCCGCGCCGGGCTTGCCGAAAACGGCTTTGATTCGCCGGAGCTTGAGGCAATGGCTTTGGTTGACAAGGCGGTGGGCTGCGACAGGCTCAGGCTGATCTCGCACGGCAATGACGAGCTGTCAGACAGCGAAGCCGCGCTTGTTGAGGAGCTGCTGCAAAGGCGGCTTGGTCATGTTCCGCTGCAATACATCACCGGAAGCTGGAGCTTTTGCGGCTTTGAGTTTTCGGTGGGCGAGGGCGTGCTGATCCCGCGCGACGACACCGAGGTGGTGGTCGGGCTTTGTCTGGATTTTTTAAGAGGCAAGCCAAGCGCAAGGGCGGTTGACCTTTGCGCCGGAAGCGGCGCGATCTCGGTCGCGCTGAACAAGCTGGGCAACGCCGAGGTGACGGCTGTTGAGCTGAGTGAAGAAGCGTTTAAATTTCTTTTGAAGAATATTAAAATCAACGACGCGCAGGTAACTCCGCTGAATGACGACATTTTTACCTGTCATTCAAGATTTGCCGACCAAAGTCTTGATTTGATTGTTTCAAATCCGCCGTATATAAAGCGAGAGGAGCTTGAATCCCTGCAAGAAGAGGTGCGGTTTGAGCCGCGGCTCGCGCTTGACGGCGGAGAGAGCGGTTATGATTTTTATGAGGCGATCATCAGGGACTGGAGCGGAAAGCTCAGGCACGGCGGTGCGCTTGCGTTTGAGCTCGGCGAGGGTCAGGCTCAGCGAGTCAGCGAGTTGATGAGGCAAAAGGGCTTTTCCGATATTCGCATTGAAAACGACTTGGGCGGTATTCAAAGGGCGATAATCGGGACAATGCTCTATAAATAGAAAATTAGTTCGATAAAATTAACCCGAAATTATTGCAATTTTCACGGCTTTACTATATAATAGAATCGTTCGGACAAGCGGACTCCTTTGAATGACAAAAGGCTTCAGAGCTGTTTGGAACTTGTTCGGAATGATCGACCCCTTGGGGATTTTTGGAGGTAATGAAATGGCACTTGATAAGAATAAGGCTCTTGAAACCGCGCTTTCTCAAATCGAGAAGCAGTTCGGGAAGGGTGCGGTTATGCGCCTGGGCGAGAACAAGCACATGAGTATTGACCACATCTCGACCGGCTCTCTTTCTCTTGATATCGCGCTCGGGATCGGCGGACTTCCCAGGGGAAGAATTGTTGAGATCTACGGACCCGAATCCTCGGGTAAAACCACGCTTTCGCTTCACTGCATTGCCGAGGGTCAGAAAAACGGCGGCAACGTTGCGTTTATCGACGTTGAGCACGCGCTCGATCCAAACTATGCCGAGGCGTTGGGCGTTGACGTTGATTCGCTGCTTGTTTCTCAGCCCGACACCGGCGAGGACGCGCTCGAAATCGCCGAGGCTCTTATCCGAAGCGGCGCGATTGACGTTATTGTAATCGACTCCGTTGCGGCTCTTGTTCCAAAGGCTGAGATCGAGGGCGAAATGGGCGACAGCCATGTGGGACTTCACGCAAGGCTGATGTCGCAGGCTCTGCGAAAGCTTGCCGGCGCGATCAACAAGTCAAACTGCGTGGCAATATTCATCAACCAGCTTCGCGAAAAGGTGGGAGTAGTCTACGGAAACCCTGAGGTAACGACAGGCGGCCGCGCGCTGAAATTCTACAGCTCGGTGAGAATCGATATCAGACGTGTTGAGACCCTCAAGGTCAACGGCGAAATGGTCGGCTCTCACACAAGAGCAAAGGTCGTAAAGAACAAGATCGCTCCTCCGTTCAGAGAGGCGGAATTTGATATTATGTACGGCGAGGGTATCTCGCGCGAGGGCGAGCTGCTTGACCTTGCCGTTAAGGCTGAGGTCGTGCAAAAGGCAGGCGCGTGGTTCAGCTACAACGGACAAAGGCTCGGACAGGGCAGAGACAAGGTCAAGGAGCTGCTCAGAACAGACACAGAGCTTGCCGGTGAGATCGAGGCAAAGCTTTGGGAGAATATCGACAAGCTGTACGACCGCAGGAGACCTGCGCCCAGGGCAAAGGTGACCGAGGTCGAGGCTGCTGCGCCAAAGGCTGCCGAGCCGAAAAAATCAAGCGCGGCAAAGCTTGACGCTTTGGTTGAGGACTGATGCTTATTACTGCGGTCGAACCGCGAAGAAAATCTCTTTGCGCACTCTATATCGACGGTGAATTTGCAATGAAGCTCGACGCTCAGACCCTGCTCGAAAACCGCTTTGACGTCGGCAGAGAGATCGACGACGAGGATCTGCACGAGGTCATCAGGCTGAGCAACGAACGCCGCGCAAGGGAAAAGGCACTGCGGCTGATCTCCTACCGCGATCACTCAAAAAAGGAGCTGACCGAGAAAATCATGCGCACCTGCGACCACGAAGCGGCTGAAAAAGCCGCCGAGCGCATGGAGGAGCTTGGGCTTATCAACGACGAAAGCTTTGCAAGGCGATATGCCGAAAGCCTGATTTTCGGAAAAAACAAGTCCAAAACCGCCGCGAGGCTTGAGCTGGCTCAAAAGGGGATAGACCGCGAGCTTGCCGACGAAATACTTGATGGCATAGAGGTCGATCCCAGAGGACAGATAAAGCTGCTTATCGAAAAGAAATATAAAAAAATAGATGATGAAAAGATACGGCGCAGAGCGGTTGCCGCGCTGCAAAGAAACGGATTTCGCTGGGACGATATCCGCGCCGTGCTTGAAGAATATAGGATGACGATATATGAATGAAAAGGTAGGAATAGTTTCACTTGGCTGCGCCAAAAACCGCGTTGACGCGGAAATGCTGCTTTTTACCCTAAAAAGCAGCGGCTATGAGCTCGTCGGCGACCCTGCCGACGCAGACGCTGTGATCGTCAACACCTGCGGCTTTATCGAGAGCGCGAAGCAGGAGAGCATTGACGAGATCATCGAGCTGGGCAAGCTCAAGGCAGAGGGCAAGATCAAGGCGATAATAGTCACCGGCTGCCTTGCCGAAAGATATCAAAATGAGATAACAAGACAGCTCTACGAGGTTGACGCGGCTGTGGGTATCGGCGGAAATGAAAAAATCGCCGATATTGTTGCCGAGGTATTGGGCGGCAAAAAGACCGAGCTTTTCCCCGAAAAGGAGCTGCTTCCGCTTGAGGGCGGCAGAGTTCAGTCAACTCCGTTCTATACCGCCTACCTCAAAATCGCCGAGGGCTGCGACAATCGCTGCACCTATTGCGCGATCCCGCTGATACGCGGCGGCTTTCGCAGCAGAAAGCCCGAGGACGTTATTGCCGAGGCAAAACGTCTTGCCCAAAGCGGAGTAAAGGAGCTCAACGTTATCGCTCAGGACACAACGCGCTACGGCGAGGATCTGTTCGGCGAGCCGCAGACGGCAAAGCTTTTGAAGGAGCTGTGCAAGATCGACGGCTTTGAGTGGATCAGGGTGCTTTACTGCTACCCCGACCGAGTGACCGACGAGCTGATCGACGTGATCGCCTCGGAGGACAAAATCGTAAAATACATAGACCTGCCCTTGCAGCACTGCAACGGCGAGGTACTAAAGCGCATGAACAGGCGCGGCGACCGCGAAAGCCTGACCGCGCTTATTAATAAAATCAAGGCAAAAATCCCAAATGTTGTGATAAGGAGCACTTTTATCACAGGATTCCCCGGAGAGACCGAGGAGCAGTTTGAGGAGCTTGCCGAGTTTGCCGCAGAGGTCAAATTCCAAAGACTGGGCTGCTTTCCGTATTCTCAGGAGGAGGACACCCCGGCGGCTGAAATGCCCGACCAGATCGACGAAGACATCAGGCAGAAGCGCGCCGATATTATTATGGAGCACCAGCAGGGCGTTATGGCGGACTGGTGCGAAACCCTTGTCGGAACCGAGATCAAGGTGCTTGTCGAGGGCTACGACAGACTTGCCGAGCGTTATTTCGGAAGAACCTATGCCGACGCGCCCGAGGTTGACGGCTGCGTATTCTTTTCTGCCAAAAGCAGAAATCCGGCGGCAGGCGAATTTGTAAAGGTCATGGTTTCCGATTTTATCGGCTGTGACCCAATCGGCGAAATGACAGACTGACAAATTTTGCATTCGTAAAACACCTTTTCATTCTTTTGGAAGGAAACAAAATGAATTTACCAAATAAACTGACATTAGGGCGAATCATTCTTACGCCCTTCATGGTGGCGGCGTTGCTGATCGATTTTCCGATGCATACCGCGCTTGCGCTGCTGCTTTTTGTTGCGGCGTCTCTATCGGATATGCTCGACGGCAAGATCGCGCGAAAAAACAATTTGATAACCGATTTTGGAAAGTTTGCCGACCCGTTGGCTGACAAAATCCTCGTACTCGCAGCCCTGCTGTGCTTTGTCCAAAACGGCTGGTGCGACTGTGTGGCGGTGATAATCGTGCTTTTCCGCGAATTCACCGTGACCTCGATACGACTTATCGCCGCGGCAAAGGGCGAGGTGATCGCCGCAAATATTTTCGGAAAAATCAAGACCGTCACCCAGATGTCGGCTATAATTTTGATAATGATAATGCAGTCCGTTTTGGATGTGCTTGCTCTGCTCGGCGTTGACGGCGGAGTGATTTCAACGCTGGACCCGGCGTTTTTTGTTGCCGGAGAGATCCTGATTTGGATTTCTACCGTTTTCGCGATAATTTCCGGAATAGTTTATGTTGTGCAAAACCGTAAATTCATTTCGGAAATATAGCTGCCGCCTCTACTGATATTGATTTCCGATCAAAACAATTAAGGCAACACCGCACAATTCGAGGCGCACGCCTTGCTTGCATATTATTCCGTCAGAATGCCCAAAAATCAGTATCCATACGTCAGTATGCACACTGATTATTTGAGCACTCTGACGAAAAATCTCACCTGAATTATGCGGTATTGCCTTAATTCCTTTGAGCGGAAATCAGTATGAAAAACGGATGTGATATTTTGTTTGACTCAATAAAAAGCGACCTGAACGCCTATTTGGAGCGAGACCCTGCCGCCAGAAACAAGCTGGAGATATTTTTTCTTTATTCGGGCTACAAGGCTGTCAGGTCTCACCGAAGGGCGAACTGGTTTTACCGCAAAAATTTTAAATTCATCGCCCGGTATATTTCTCAGCGAAGCCGCCACAAGACCGGGATCGAGATCCATCCCGGCGCGACCATCGGCAGGGGCTTGGTGATCGACCACGGAATGGGCGTTGTTATCGGCGAGACCACGGTCATCGGCGACAACTGCACCATCTATCAAAACGTCACCCTGGGCGGAACCGGCAAGGAGACCGGGAAAAGGCACCCGACCCTGGGCAACAACGTGCTTGTGGGTTCGGGCGCAAAGGTGCTGGGTCCGTTCAAGGTCGGCGACAACGCGCGGATCGCCGCCGGCGCGGTGGTGCTCAGCGAGATCCCGCCAAACGCGACCGCTGTGGGAGTGCCGGCAAGGGTAGTCAAGGTCAACGGTATCCGCAGCGAAACGCTTGACCAGATCCACGTTTCCGACCCTGTTGCACTCGCGCTGTGCAGTCTTGAAAGCAAGATCAACAAGCTTAGGGAAGAAGTAAACGAGCTGAAGGCTAACGAAGCCGAGACTTTAGATAAATCAAAAACAGCCAATAAATTCAAGGAGAAACAAAAATGATTCTGTATAATTCTCTCGGACAGACCAAGCAGGAATTTGTTCCGTACACTCCGGGCAAGGTGAATATGTACACCTGCGGACCGACAGTGTATCACTACGCCCATATCGGAAACCTGCGAACCTATATTATGGAGGACGTCCTCGAAAAATACCTCAGGTTTTCGGGCTACGATGTGAACCGCGTTATGAATATAACCGACGTTGGACATCTTTCCAGCGACGCCGACACCGGCGAGGACAAGATGCTTTCCGGAGCAAAGCGCGAGCACAAAACCGTGCTTGAGATCGCAAAGTTTTATACAGACGCTTTTTTTGCGGACTGCGAAAAGCTCAATATAAAACGCCCCGACGTTGTTGAGCCTGCAACAAACTGTATTGACGAATTTATCAATATGATCTCCGTCCTGATCGACAAGGGCTACGCTTACCTTGCCGGCGGCAACGTCTACTTTGACACCTCAAAGCTCGAAACCTACTATGTTTTCGGCAATATGAACGAGGAAGATCTGGCTGTGGGCGTGCGCGACAGCGTTGAAGAGGACGAAAACAAGCGCAACAAAACCGACTTTGTGCTTTGGTTCACAAAGTCAAAATTCGATTCTCAGGAGCTGAAATGGGAAAGTCCCTGGGGCTTAGGCTATCCGGGCTGGCACATCGAGTGCTCGTGCATAAGCAACAAGCACAACGGCGAGTATTTGGACATTCACTGCGGCGGAATCGACAACGCTTTTCCGCATCATACCAACGAGATCGCCCAGAGCGAGGCGTTTTTGGGTCACAAGTGGTGCAAATACTGGTTCCACGTTCTGCACCTCAACGACGCGCGCGGCAAAATGAGCAAGTCAAAGGGCGATTTTCTGACGGTCTCGCTGCTCGAAAGCAAGGGCTACGATCCGCTTGTTTACAGAATGTTCTGCCTGCAAAGCCATTACCGCAAGCCGCTGACCTTCTCGTATGAAAGTCTTGACAACACCGCAAAGGCGTATGAAAAGCTTGTAAAGCGCGTTGCGGCTCTTGACGGTGATGGAGAGGTCGAAAGCGCGAAGGCTGAGGAGCTTATCGCTTCGTTCAAGGAAGCCCTCGACAACGACCTGAACACCTCGCTGGGACTCACCTGCGTGTATGATGTTTTCAAGGCGGACTGCTCCGACGCAACAAAGCTTTATGTCATCGGCGAGCTTGACAAGGTGCTCTCGCTGAACCTTATCGAAGCGGCAAAGAAAGCTTCCGAGCAGCAGGCGGACGACGAGCTTGTAAAGGAGATCGAAGCCTTGATCGCCCAAAGAACCGAAGCCAGAGCCAACAAGGACTGGGCGGCGGCAGACGCGATCCGCGACAAGCTGACCGCAATGAACGTTGCGGTCAAGGACTCCAAGGACGGCATAAGCTGGGAGTTTATTAAGTAAAAATCTAAAAAATTCAAATAATAAAAAAAGACCCTCCCGACCGAAATCGGGAGGGATTTTTGATTTAGCCCAGTTCATCAATAAGAAAAGCAAGGTACTTTTGCATATGCGTCGCGTCGTTGACGTCAACGGCTTTGTCGGCGTTCACGTCGGCGGCAGCAAGCTGTATGTCGGACAATTCACTCAGACCGGCAAGACCCTTTTGAATAGCTGTAACGTCTCTGATATCAATAACACCATCGGAATTGATTTCGCCGAGTTCAAATGGAATGAACTCAAAACCGTTTTCGTCGGCGTATCGTTGAGCCTCACTGTTTTTGTGACCGATTATTACAAAATCCTCATATTTTTTATTAATGTATCCTTCATAATAATATCCAAATGCACGCGAACCTATATAAGTCACACTGTCGGGAATGATGACTTTGGTTAGGCTTGAGCAGTTGTAAAACATATTGGGACTTATGTCGGTGATGCTGTCAGGCAGGTTTATGTTCACTAAATCTTTGCAATTTTGAAACGCATACTTTCCGATGCTTGTTACGCTGTTCGGTATGGTTATGCTTGTTAGACCGCAGCCGGAAAATGCGTAATCGCAAATTTTTGTCACACTTTCGGGAATTGTTACGCTGGTAATATCCGTGAAACCGCTAAACGCGTTTTCATTAATGCACGTCACATCGTCAGGTATTACAGTGTTATTACATCCTTGAATAAGCGTGTTGCTTGCTGTTTCAATAATTGCATTGCAATCATTTCGGCTGTCATAATTTGTATTTCTTTCATCAACTGTTATTGAGCTTAGATTCTTGCAATTATTAAACGGGGATTTTCCAATATATATTATGCTTTCGGGGATTGTAATGCTTGTTAAATTTGAGCAACTTCCAAATGCAGATTGACCAATGGCTATAATGTTGTCCGATATGGGTATATCCGTAAGCCCTTGGCAGGCTTCAAATGCACCGTTACAAATGATTGTAACGCTGTCCGGTAAGGTTATATTTGTAAGACTTTTGCAGCCATAAAATGCAGATTCATCAATGCAGGTAACGGAGTTTGGTATAGATATGTTTGATAGACTTGTACAGTTGTAAAAAGTGTGTTTGCCGGTGGTTGTCAAGCTGTCGGGAATATTTGCGCTTGTTAGATTTGAACAGCCATAAAACAAGTTGGTTCCTATACTTGATACACTGTTGGGCAAAACTATACTTGTCAGCCCTGTGCACAATGCAAATGCATATGAGTCAATGCTTGTTACGCTGTTCGGTATTGTTATGCTTGTTAATTTTTCACATAGTCCAAATGCGTGAGAACCAATACTTGTTAAGCTGTTGGGCAAATCTATGCTTGTCAGCCCTGTGCAACTACTAAATGTGCTTGAGCCGATACTTGTTAAGCTGTTGGGCAAATCTATGCTTGTCAGCCCTTTGCAATCAACAAATGCAGAATCGCTGATACTTGTTAAGCTGTTGGGCAAATCTATGCTTGTCAGCCCTGTACAACTTCTAAATACGTTTGAGCCGATACTTGTTACGCCGTTGGGCAAATCTATGCTTGTCAGACCGGTGCAGTGTGAAAATGCGTTTGAACCAATACTTGTTACGCTTTCCGGTATGCTGACACTTGTAATTGTTCTACAACCGTAAAACGCATAACTTCCGATTTTTGTTACTCCGTCGTCTATAGTTACCTTGGTGATATTACTATTATTCCAAGGAGCAGTAGTGTTAAAATAATTATAAGAATATTCACTCATAGCTCCGTTTCCGCAGATAATCAGTTCGCCGTAAGGCTTCATCAGCCAAAGGCAATCTCCTGTTCTTCCGTAGCCTTCTATAGTTACAAATTCTATATTATTTGAATTTGCGTAGGCTTTCGCATAGGAATTATACTTTCCGTAGATCGTCAAATTTGGACAGTTACTAAATGTGTTATTGCCAATCCTTTTTACGCTGTTCGGAATTATAATGTGGTTAAGATCACTGCGATTTGAAAACGCATAATCACCAATAGAGGTAACTCCGTCTTCAATAATTACTTCGCTGAACTCATAGGCTCCCCACGGAGCTGAATTATCGGGGTAATCCGGAATATTGAACGTTTCATCATTATTCGAAGTTGGAATAACAGACGTTTCAATAGTACTCGAATACTCTTCGTCATCATTCGGAAGTGGAATAGGTGTCTGACCGTGCGACGAACACTCTACGTCATCCTCCGGAGTTTGAATACCTAACATTTTATCATTATTCAAAGCCCCTACGCCATTATCCTTATCCTCCGGAGTTGTAGTATCGGGTTGCTCAGTAACAGTTTCATTTTTGCTGATCGTGAGCACTCCATTGTCTTCAAGCGTCCATGTGCAGTTGCCCGCTGTGCCGCTTATTACGCCGACGGAATCTTCCGTTGCTTCCGCTGCCGATACGGTGAGCGGCATTGCGGAAAACGTTGTTGTTACCATCAATAATGCCAGCAAAACTGCTGTAAAACTTCTAAATTTCCTTTTCACGTTAATTCCTCCTTTTTGCTTTATTGGAATTGTATGTTCAAAGCAAGCGGTATCGGGAAAATCACCTGCTTCGATTGCTGCCAAACAAAATATTTAAAATAATTACATAAAAAAATTGATTTTATTATAATTTTTATGTTTTATTTGACATCTATATTATACCATATTTATCACAAATACGCAATCCAAATTTTGTCGTTTGTTTTTGTCAATATTATACAATCATATTTTGAAATGCCGTATGATAAGCGGTACATGTTTGAATATATATCCCTTCCGACTTCAAAACACTTGGAATCGGGAGGTTTTTTAAATGAAGCCATAGTGCTATTGTTTTTTGTGGAAATTAGGATTCAGCAATAACTTCCGATACTAAGGTTACTGCTTTTCTCTACACAGAAATATTGATTTTCAAATCCGGAATACTTTGCAAAGCTTCTCCATATATTTCTATCGGAGGGGATCTTATGCGTTTATTAATTTTGACCAAACGAAGCCTGTTGTCGATCGGCTTTTGCCTGATGATCGGAATACTTGCCGCTGTGGTTACTGTTTCTTCAACGGTCCGGGCGGTCCAGACTGCCGCTTCTCCCAAGGAAAACCCGATTTACCGGGTTGAAAGCGACAAAAAACAGGTGGCTATTTCTTTTGACGCTGCCTGGGGCAACGAGCAGACCGCTGAGCTGCTTGATATTCTTGACGAGCATGAGGTCAAGGCTACGTTTTTTCTTGTAGGAAGCTGGGTTGACAACTATCCCGAGAGCGTCAGGGAAATTGCCGGCCGCGGTCACGACGTTGAGAACCACAGCAACACTCATCCGCATATGCCCGAGCTTTCAGTTGCAGATATGACGGAAGAGATCCGGTCGTGCAACGAGAAAATCGCAGAGCTGACCGGCGATACTCCAACGCTTTTCAGACCGCCCTACGGCGATTATAACAACGAGGTAGTAAGCTCGGTCAAGAGCTGCAATATGTACTGCGTGCAGTGGGATGTTGATTCGCTCGACTGGAAGGATCCGACCCCGGAGCAGATGACCAAAACGGTGCTCGGCAAGGTGAAGGACGGCTCGATCGTCCTGATGCACAACGGCGCAAAAAATACCCCTGCCGCGCTGCCGTCGATTATAAAAGGCATACAAGACATGGGGCTTGAGATCGTTTTGATTAAGGATTTGATTCCCGAGGGGGAGTATTACACGGATGTGCAGGGTGAGCTGCATTTGACTGAAAACTGAAAACTTAAAACTTAAAATATAAGAATAAATATATTGACTTATATGTTTATTCGTTATATTATAAGAGTGTAAAGAATGTGAAGAAAATGCAATATAATTCTTATTAAGAATTTAAAAACCGATTGACAAATCAGTAAAATTAGCTTATAATAAAAATGTAAAGAAACGGCTTGGCTGTTTCGCTTTTACAATATGGTTAAACTTTTTAACCGCCTTGTTTTGGCAGAAACAGGGCGGTTATCTCGTTTGCCCAGAATGGGCAGCAACTCGGTGGTGAAAGTCCACT
Organism: uncultured Eubacteriales bacterium; assembly: GCA_900315605.1. Classification (GTDB taxonomy): domain Bacteria; phylum Bacillota; class Clostridia; order Oscillospirales; family Acutalibacteraceae; genus Ruminococcoides. The sequence goes on from OMZU01000019.1 coordinate 101,698, forward strand.
ACACGCTTGGCAGTAGGAAGTGTTAGCAGAGGGCAAGGGTGTCCGTCGTGAGGCGGA
>OMZU01000043.1 GCA_900315605.1 uncultured Eubacteriales bacterium
TTTTCGGCAATTAAATTATACAACGAAAGCACTGACCGGGCAACCCTTTTCGGGCTACCCGGTCTTTTTCTTTTTGTTAGGGCTTAGTGCGACAGCCCCGTTTTGTCATTTACTAAACAAGCCCTTTTGTCAATAACATAAAAATTCGTGAAGCTTTGATTTATAAAGGCGGTCCTCTTCCCCACCGTGTTTATTTTTGCCAAATCTCGGATAAATCACCTGTAGCCTTCGAGCTTCACAGCGTTGCCGCGCCGAAAACAGCACAGCAAGTATTATAACACAAAATCCTTATCGACCTCTCCGATCGCAGGCTTATTTGCTTTGTCAACGTGCGAATGACCGCCGTCCGGAACCGAAAACATAAAATCATCATCGTCCGAAGCTTGATTCATCATATCGTCCTGCGAATCGATCTTGTTGACCGGAAGCATAAAGCTGACAGCTATGCCGACAAATCCGAAGCAATACAAGAATCTGCTGATAAGCGTGAATTTTATGCTCAAATCAATATTAGAATAATATTTGAGTATCAAAACACACTCCATTATCAGGCAAGAAACGTATAATAAGATCACGAAGGACATAAAACCTATTACAAGCTTTCTTTTTGAATTCAGCTTTGAATTATGCCTGAATATCAAATAAAAAAGCAACAAAAGCAGTTCTGCTGTCTGCGCAAAAATATACACAAAAACGTTGAGCACAGAAGGAATATCCGAAAAATCCAGACTGCCGAACAGCAAAGGAGCATTGAACAGTTTTATAATGAAATTTAATGACAAGCCGACGATCATTGTCACAGAACGGACTATTCTGAATGTCGGCTTGGGACTCAATGCAAAAAATGAAGCGACAGTTATCAGAAGAAAAGTTAAGATACCCAAAATCCTTCCAAGTCGGTTTGAGCTTACTTCAACAAATAAAAACAAGTGATATGCCGTAAAAAACATAAAGCACAACGCTGTCAAAAGATGGATCGCATTACTTAGTTTTGTGTTTTTTACATTTGACAGTTCCGCGCTGTCACCATCTTTGTTGATCCGTGTGATACCTTCATCTGTAAAATCAAGCTTTTTATTCATCGATCGCACCTATCTCTCTCAGCCGTTTTATCGCTTCGGCAACATCGGCTTGAATGATTTCTCTGTCGCCGTCAAAGCGAGCGCAAAGCGTGTTTGTGATTTCTTCCTCGGTGGTATCATGCGCCAGACACTGAGCGATCGCCGCAAGGGTTTTGTTGCCCTGTACCAAGCCGTGAAAGCTCGCTTCTGCCGTAGGAACGATAACCGCCTGACCATCAAGATCATGATGGATAAAGTTTTCATTTAGTTTCATAAACAACAGTCCTCAAAAACCGCACCGTCTTTTTATTGATGCATTCAAAACGACGGCAGATCAAATAATAGTTTATTTCTGATCGGGCTTTTCGATAAACATGAAATCGCCGTACCCCGCCGTTGAACACGGTCATTACCGGGGTGGTCAAAACATGCAGACTAAAAAGCTCGCCGATGAATTTTATTTTACCATAAAACATAATATAATTCAAGGGTTAACCAATACATAAAAAATCCGCCTGTTTGCTTTGAACAGACGGATTTTTGTGGTTAAGCCTTTTTCTTTTTGTAATCCTCCAATGCCGCTTGGATCGCTTCTTCGGCAAGGACGGAGCAGTGCATTTTGTGAGCCGGCAGACCGTCAAGGGCTTCGGCAACTGCTTTATTGGTGAGCTGCAACGCGTCCTCAATACGCTGACCCTTGATAAGCTCGGTCGCCATTGAGCTTGAGGCAATCGCGCTTGCGCAGCCAAAGGTCTCGAACTTTACGTCGGTGATGATGTCATTGTCGATTTTTAGATACATCTTCATTATATCGCCGCATTTTGCGTTGCCGACCTCACCCACTCCGTCGGCATTTTCTATCACGCCAAGGTTGCGCGGCTTTAAAAAATGCTCCATAACTTTATCGCTGTATAGTGCCATTTGATTTCCTCCTATTTCAAAATGAATTCCTTTTTGCCCTCTGTCAGATCACGCCAAACGGGAGAAAAGCTTCTGAGGTGCGCGACCACCTCTTTGACGGAATCGATGATATAATCCGCTTCTTTCTTTGTGATGTCTTCTCCAATGCTGAGTCTCAGCGAGCCGTGCGCAACGTCATGGATCCTGCCTATTGAAAGAAGCACATGACTGGGATCGAGTGCTCCCGAGGTGCAGGCACTTCCCGACGAGGCGGAGATCCCCTTTTGATCCAGAAGAATCAAAATCGACTCTCCCTCAATTCCCTCAAAGCTAAAATTGATGTTGCCGGCAAGCCTGTGATTTTTGTCGCCGTTGAGTGCGCTGTGTGGGATCTCAGACAAGCCGTTAATCAAATAATCGCGTATTTCGGTCATGTGCGCATTGTTTTTGTCCATGCTTTGGACAGCTTTCCTAAGGGCAACAGTCATAGCGGTGATCCCCGGCAAGTTTTCTGTTCCGGCTCGTTTTCCTCGTTCCTGCGCACCGCCTTCGATCAGATTTTGCAAAATTATTCCTTTGCGGAAATATAAAAAGCCAACGCCCTTGGGACCGTGAAATTTGTGCGCCGAAGCGGACAGCATATCAATATTCTGTGCCTTTACATCGATCGGAAGATGACCCACCGCCTGCACCGCGTCGGTATGGAAAACAACGCCGTGCTTGCGGCAGATTTCTCCGATTTGGGCAATAGGCTGGATAGTTCCGATCTCGTTGTTTGCAGTCATAATAGTGACAAGACAGGTATCCTCGCGGATCGCCGCTTCAAGCTCGTCCAAACGCACAATACCGTTTTCGTGAACCGGCAAAAGTGTGACTTCAAAGCCGTTTTGCTCAAGCTTGTTCAGTGTGTGAAGAATAGCGTGGTGCTCAAACGCACTTGAAATTATATGTGTTTTGCCCTTCTTTTTGCCGTTTATCGCGGCTGTGAGAAGAGCCTGATTGTCTGCTTCGCTGCCGCCGGAGGTGAAGATGATCTCGCGCGGCTCTGCGTTGATAAGCGCAGCGATCTCCTCTCTTGCCTCTTCAAGCTTCTCCTTTGCCCTTTGACCGATCGTATACAGGCTGGACGGATTGCCGTACCAGTTCCGCATACAGTCAGTCATTGCTTCGATCGCCGCCTCGCTCATTTTTGTGGTTGCGGCGTTGTCAGCGTAAATCTGCATGACGTCAACTCCTTTTGTTCAATGGTTTTATTATAACCATATTTGCCTACCGTGTCAATAGGTAATTTTGAAAAAAGTATTGATTTTATGTTTGCGCTATAGTAAAATAAGCATATAAGGAGCTGATGGCAATGATTTCTTCAAAGGGACGATACGCGCTCAGGGTTATGATCGACCTTGCGCGACAAAACAGCGAAGGCTATGTGCCGCTCAAGGATATCGCCGAGCGTCAGAAAATTTCAAAAAAATATCTTGAGATCATCGCAAAGGAGCTTGTCAACGCCAAGCTTTTGAAGGGCGTAAGCGGCAAGGGCGGCGGATATCAGTTGAGCCGCAAGCCCGAGGAATACCCTGTGGGAGAGATCCTTGACGTTACGGAAAACTCGATGGCTGTTGTTGCGTGCTTGGAAAACGGCGCGGAAGAATGTCCCAGAGCCGCCGAATGTGATACTCTTCCGATGTGGGCTGAGCTGAATAAGTTGATCCACGACTTTTTGTATTCAAAAAAGCTGTCGGATTTGGTATAGAAATACCGCACACTTCGGGTGTACGGTGTTATCTTTAAACAATGTTACCTTTAAACAATATGAAAAGTGTCCTCTTTCTCATTCCTATACGAGAAAGAGGACTGTTTTTTATTAGTATCAGTCGCTGAAAAGCGGTGTTGAAAGGTAACGGTCGCCTGTATCGGGCAGAATCACAACAATTGTCTTGCCCTTGTTTTCCGGACGTTTTGCAAGCTCGATCGCAGCCCATGTAGCCGCACCTGAGGAAATGCCGACAAGCACGCCCTCGGCTTTGCCGATTTGCTTTCCTGTTGCAAAGGCGTTTTCGTTTGAAACGGTTATGATCTCGTCATAAATATCCGTGTTGAGCACCTCCGGCACAAAGCCTGCGCCTATTCCCTGGATCTTGTGCGCACCTGCCTCGCCCTTTGAGAGCACCGGAGAAGTTTCGGGCTCTACCGCAACGACCTTGACGTTAGGATTCTGAGATTTCAAATACTCGCCTGCGCCGGTAACAGTGCCGCCCGTGCCTACGCCTGCAACAAAGATGTCAACCTCGCCGTCGGTGTCCTCCCAGATTTCGGGGCCGGTAGTCGCTCTGTGGACCGCAGGGTTCGCCGGATTAACAAACTGTCCGGGGATAAAGCTGTTGGGGATCTCCTTTGCAAGCTCCTCTGCCTTGGCGATCGCGCCCTTCATTCCCTTTGTGCCGTCGGTCAGCACGAGCTCTGCGCCGTATGCCTTCATAAGCTGGCGGCGTTCAACGCTCATTGTTTCGGGCATTGTGATAATCAAGCGATAGCCCTTTGCCGCTGCAACGGAAGCAAGTCCGATCCCCGTATTGCCCGAGGTCGGCTCAATAAGAACGCTGTCGGGCTTTAGGATGCCCTTGCTCTCGGCGTCCTCGATCATTGCCCTGGCGATCCTGTCCTTGATGCTTCCGGCAGGATTAAAATATTCAAGCTTGGCAACGAGCTTTGCCTCAAGACCAAGCTCCTTTTCTATGTGCGTTAGTTCAAGAAGGGGTGTTTTTCCGATCAACTGATCTGCTGTCTGATAAATCTTACTCATAATAATTACCTCCGATAAATTAAAACCTATAAAAGTAGTATGTTAGTGGATTTGCTAATATAATACACCTCTTTTTTTGATTTGTCAATAGAAAATTTTAAAAAAGTATTGAAATCGTATTAACATACCGTTATAATAGGGAATATAGAGGTGAAGCAAATGTTTATTTCAACAAGAGGACGTTACGCGCTCCGCATACTTATTGATATGGCGGAGCAAAGCGGAAACAAATATATCAAACTAAAGGATATAGCCGAGCGGCAGGGTATTTCCGAAAAATATTTGGAAAGCATTGTCAAGGAGCTTGTCAAAAGCCATATCGTTGTCGGTCTGCGCGGCAAGGGCGGCGGATATCGGCTTTCAAAGGAGCCCGACAAAATCAACGTCGGAGAGGTGCTGAGGATCATGGAAGGCAGTCTCGCGCCCGTTGCCTGTCTTGAAGAAGGAGGCGAGCCGTGTCCGCGAGCATATATGTGCAGAACGCTTGAGTTTTGGCGAGGTCTTGACGAAACGATCCGAAAATATACCGATAACTACACCGTTGCCGACTTGGTCAAAACACCGGAAACCGGCAACGACTATATCATATAGGTGATATGATATGACAATACAGCAGCTAAGATACGTTTTAATGATCTGCGAAGCCGGATCGATGAACAAAGCGGCAGAGCTTCTCTACGTTGCCCAGCCGTCACTGACCAGCGCGGTGAAAGAGCTTGAAAAAGAGCTGGGCATAACGCTGTTCAACCGAAGCGGCAGAGGCGTTACCCCGACAAACGACGGTCTGGAATTTATTCACTACGCAAAGGAGATCGTTTCGCAATACGACAATCTTCTTGACAAATACGGAAAAAACGGAAATCTTAAAAAGAAATTCGGGATTTCCACCCAGCACTATTCCTTTGCGGTAAAGAGCTTTGTCGAGATGGTAAAGCATTTCGGAACGGATGAATACGAATTTGCAATACGCGAAACACGCACTCGTGATATTATAGATGATGTATTCACGGGAAAAAGCGAAATCGGCATACTCTATCTTAACGATTTTAACCGCAAGCCGCTCGAAAAGCTTTTTAAATCAAACGGACTGGTTTTTACTCCTCTGACCGAATGTAACGCCTATGTATATTTGTGGAAAGGTCATCCGCTTGCCGGGAGAGAAAAAATCAGATTTGAGGATCTGGCAAGCTATCCCTGCCTTTCGTTTGAGCAGGGCGACAAGGGCTCGTTTTATTATGCCGAGGAGATTTTGAGCACAAGCGAATATCCCAAGATGATAAAGGCAACCGACCGCGCGACCATGCTAAATCTTATGATCGGGCTGAACGGCTACACTCTGTGCTCGGGAGTTATCAGCGAGGAGCTGAACGGTTCGGATTACCTTGCCGTTCCCTTTGAAGCGGATGATAATTCCGTTGGCAGCAATATGGTCATAGGATATATAGCCAAGAAAAACATGATCCTGAGCAATATTGCCGAGCTTTATATAAATGAGCTTGACAACTATCTTCGCAGCTATCAGAAAAAACATAGCAAATAGATTTTCCGATAATCACACCCCTTTTTCAGTTAATGAAAGAGGGGTGCTTTCTTATGTTTTCTTACGCTGTTGTACGAGTTATAGATTTAATCTATAACTGAATATAAATATGCTATATTAGACAAACCTACTGTTTTAGTATATAATTTAGTCAACGAAAGCAAAGGAGACGGAAAGTTATGACGCTTTACCTTAAAGCTCTGATCCACGCAAACTGCAACATGGAGCGAATGTGCAGGAATTTCGGATTAAACTAACTTTGAATCATATCATATCATTTTATTATATCATTTTTTGAAAGAGGTATTTAACATGTCAAAATATAAATTTGAAACCTTACAGCTACACGTAGGACAGGAACAGCCCGACCCGGCAAGCGACGCACGCGCAGTGCCGATTTACGCAACGACTTCATACGTATTTCATAACAGTCAGCACGCCGCCGACCGCTTTGGTCTTGCCGACGCAGGCAACATTTACGGACGTCTGACAAATTCGACCCAAGGGGTTTTTGAGGACAGGATCGCAGCCCTTGAGGGCGGCGTTGCAGGCTTGGCTTTGGCATCGGGCGCAGCAGCGATCACCTACACCATTCAGGCTCTTGCAAAGAGCGGAGAGCATATCGTCGCACAAAAAACCATCTACGGCGGCTCAGCAAATCTGCTTGCGCACACCTTGCCTCTTTACGGAATCGAAACATCCTTTGTTGACATTCATAACATTGAAGAAGTAAAAGCAGCGATACAGCCGAACACAAAGGCGATATATATTGAAACACTCGGTAATCCAAACAGCGATATCCCGGATATTGACGAGCTTGCAAAAATCGCTCATTCTCACGGTCTGCCGCTTGTTATTGACAACACCTTCGGCACGCCCTACCTTATTCGTCCGCTTGAGCACGGCGCAGATATAGTTGTTCACTCCGCAACAAAATTCATCGGCGGCCACGGCACGACCCTGGGCGGCGTTATTGTTGACGGTGGAACATTTGACTGGGCTGCGTCGGGAAGATACCCTTGGATTTCCGAGCCAAACCCAAGCTACCACGGTGTAAAATTTACCGAAGCCGCAGGAAAAGCAGCGTTTGCAACCTACATTCGCGCAATTCTGCTCAGAGACACAGGCTCGTGCATTTCTCCCTTTGCAGCCTTTTTGCTTTTGCAGGGAACCGAAACTCTTTCTCTGCGTTTGGAACGCCATGCCGAAAACACCAAAAAGGTTGTAGAGTATCTCAAAAACCATCCGCTTGTTAAAAAAGTATATCACCCGTCTCTGCCGGATCATCCCGACCACGCGCTGTATCAAAAATACTTCCCCAACGGCGGCGGTTCTATTTTCACCTTTGACATAAAGGGCGGCAAAGAAGAAGCGTTCCGCTTTATTGACGGATTGAAGATATTCTCGCTGCTTGCGAATGTTGCGGATGTAAAATCACTTGTGATTCACCCTGCCACCACCACCCATTCTCAGCTCACCGAAGAAGAGCTCGAAGCAGCAGGCATCCATCAAAGCACGATCCGACTTTCGATCGGCACAGAGCACATTGATGACATTCTTGCCGATTTGGAAAACGGCTTTGCGGCTGTTTGATGTAATGAAATAATTACGTTGTGAAATTACGATTTTTGAATCAATTGAACCAGCATAATCATTGATTATAAACTATAAATGAAACGACCTCGAAATGATAAATCGAAAGACTATCATTTCGAGGTCGTTTTTTACAAAAAATAAGAATTATAAAATAATCAAACGACTACCTTATGGAATTACAATATTCTCAAACTTTATGTCAAGCGTTATCACATCCGCGAAAGTTTTACAACCTTATGGAATTACACTATTCTCAAACACGGCAACGCAACCGCATATGTGACGTATCGTTTTACAACCTTATGGAATTACACTATTCTCAAACAGCAGGCCGAGGGCTTTCAGCTTTTGCTCGTTTTACAACCTTATGGAATTACACTATTCTCAAACCTGTGTGCTTGTGGGTTTAAACGATATGTAGTTTTACAACCTTATGGAATTACACTATTCTCAAACCTATCCGCGAACGGCGGATTCTCCGAGCTAGTTTTACAACCTTATGGAATTACACTATTCTCAAACATCAGCCAAATTCACACCAAACAGCTTTCCGTTTTACAACCTTATGGAATTACACTATTCTCAAACCGTTGTTGTCGTGAATGTGTACGATATAAAGTTTTACAACCTTATGGAATTACACTATTCTCAAACTGATCTGGACGGGGATAATCTGAGTGAAGAGTTTTACAACCTTATGGAATTACACTATTCTCAAACGTAGTTCAGAGGCAGAACGCCCGACTTATAGTTTTACAACCTTATGGAATTACACTATTCTCAAACTGAGCAAGGACGAATTCAGAAGCCATATCAGTTTTACAACCTTATGGAATTACACTATTCTCAAACCTCAAATAAAATGTGCCCACTATAATGCACACGGCAATTCCATAGGTTATTTTCATCATACAATAATTAGTTTTCGTTGTCAACAATTTCGCACAAATCTTTGTCGATATAAGTAACTTTAGCTTTATCGACGCCGGCGAAAAAGCTGCTTTCTATATTTAATACTTTCAAATCGGCAGTCTGCGCCATTGCAGACAGTTTACTGATTTCTTCCAAAGTAAAATACACGCCCAAATTAGAGCAAATAAACAGCTTGATCCCAGCGTATTTTTGCAATATTCTAAACATTTTCACCATTGCATCTTCAGCTCATTCAACAAATAGGCTGTCAAGGAGACAGACGTACTGCCGACAACTAAAAACGATATTTCGCTGATATGGATTTTGACAGTGCTCTCAACATCCCTCACCACCATATATCCCAAGCTGTAATCCAGCTTAGACGTTTTTGTTATCACGACAGTACGCCAGCCCATAGTTTCTCCTTACTTTATGACATATTCATTTTCATATAAGCCTGTAACGGATTGATTGATGATTCTCAAGCTTCCTTTTACAGACGAATAATCCATAGATGAGCCAACCCTTCCAGATTGTTTTGATAAGCCAATGCTCGTCAAATCGCCAAGCATTGCATTCGCGTGCAAAATATTAAGTACTTGCAAAATAACATAGCACTGATCTTCAACCGATATTGCGATAAAGGTATCACGCTTTGCCCTTATTTTCTCACCCATATCCTTGAATTTAACGCTTAATATTGTATCTGTCATCTTTTGGGTTATCAAATCAAACAAAATCAGGTTCTCGTCCTTGCTGATACGATCAAACTCATTCACTGGACGGTCGCTGTGTTTTTGCAGATACTTTGAGATATTTCTGATATACTCTTCATTTTGATACCCCAAAATCAACTGCATACCGGGTTTATAGACAATCTTAGTTCCTGATTTTGATGAAATATGCATTCTAAATCCGTCAGTCTCAATACAGGAATTATACTTGACCTTTTGAATCAGAATTTCAGGATCGATCATACCCAATTCTTCTTTAAGGAATGTAATCGGGTCTTTCTCAAATTCCTTGACCTGATAAAGATTGATCGGTTGCATCGAAATGCATTCTTTCCCCTTTTTGCCTGTATGTCTGACTAACGTGAAATATACAGATAGCGGCTTGTCATAACCGCCGTATTTTTCAATATCAGAACGCGCTCCGTGCTTAGTAAGCGGAACCTGTCCGCTGCCTTTTTTGAGCGGCAGCAGCTTAAAAAAGCTTCCGTGCTGGCATGATGAATAGCGCGTGTAGATGATGTTATTTTTATTCATCATCCTTTTGACCATATTGAGGCTTTCGCTTTTATCTGCTGTCCAAGCTCCCTTAACGTTGAAAGAAAACATTCGATTCAGGCTGTATTTCTTTGTTTGCAAGCCTGCGATAAAATTCGCCTTGTTGCGGGTATATAACACATCATAGACATTTCCGACAACGATATTCAGATACGCGTCTTTGGCATGGTGAAGGTCATTGACCTCGCGGCATTTAAGCATATCAAAGTTGTGACGGAATTCGGAAACATTCTTCGCCTTGACATATACAACATCGGAATCGGGATACCTCTGATCGAGTATCTGAGCTACTGCCTTAGTTGACTGTGAGGTTTCCACGATCTGGCGCGAGATGAAATCTGATAGTTCGTCATTAGTAAGCTTTTCAACGCGTGTTAATCGCTTAAACTTTTCTTTACTTATCAGCCCCTTGTCAAGAAGGAACTTCCAGTTAGGAAACATCTTTTTGCGGATCTCCCCTGAAAGCGGATAGATGTTGTCCTTTTCTTCGTTGTCCTTTTTCTTTACCAAAACGCGGTTGGTCAGGCTGTCGTCCTTCACCTTTGAGCGCGGATATATATGGTCGATATCATAAAGATTATTGTCAAACAGGCTGTCAAACGGGATATCCTCACCTGTGTACATACACTTTCCGAACTGCTTGAAATATAAGTACAGCTTATCTTGCCTGAGACGGTCATTGTCGAGCGCATCAAGCCTATCATACAGCTCTCCCGCATCCTTTTTGCATTGTTTATAAATATCCAAAAGCTGATCCTTACGGCTGACGGTGCGCTTTTTCTCCTGTTCGCCTCGCGTCATTTCCACAAAAATCTTTTTCGGCGGCTTGCCCAGTGCTTTGACAACCTCGTTCAGCATTTTTATTGATTGCAAAATCGGGCGCTTTACCGATGGAGATACATAGAGCGAATCGACCATTTCTTTTAAGGTCTTTTCATCATCAAAACAGATCGCCTTTTGAAGCGCTTTAGAAAACTCATACTTTGAACCGAGCAATATCATCAGATTATCGTTGGTTTCCCACAAGGCATTGATGATATTGAACAGTTCTCCTGTGTCCGGATCCGCCGCTTTGATATCGCATAAAAATTCCCGCGATAATCTTCCCCATCCACTGTATTGCAAACGGCATATTTTGTTGATGTCTTTATCCGTCAGCTTATCGGAAAGCTCTTGCTTTAGGCGTTTTTTCAGCAGACGCTTATCGTCTCCGAAAATCGTTACGGCAAGGATGATCCTTTCCATTTCATTCTCGGACAAGCCGTAATCGCACAAATCAATATACGGCTTCATTGACGACTTAAAGTCGCCGTCCACACCGGTGAGCTCAATATCATCATAGCCATAGCTTTTGAGATAGTTCATCAGTCCCTTCTGCGTAACTTTTTTACGCCGCATAAAGAGGTCGTTGAAAATATCTTTCTTTAGTTCAACACTGATTTTTTTGCCATTGATCCGCAAATTATTAAGCTCATTTAACACGGTAAATTTGCAATATAATATTGAGTTCTTCGGAACAACATCTTTATCGGGCAAATAGGTGCATTTACTCGTCAGATTATTGATAAAATTCTCAGCTGAACGGTCAATATCTACCATCTCCGTGAAATTCCACGGATAGATCTTTCCTTCTTTTCTCGTGAGCCAAGCAGCTTTTGAGTGTTTGTTGAGCGGTCCGACATAATACGGGATCCTAAAGCTGAAAATGTCTTTTATCTTATCGGCAACTGTCTTTCCGCTTTCATCTGTTTCATTCAAAAACGGCAAATAACCGCTTGCGTTTTCCAAAATCTTATCGAGCTCTGCACGGTTGATCTGAATCGGGATGACGCTGTTATCCTTGATATGCTGTTTAGGCATGAACGATGATGACTCCAGTCCGGCAAACATTTCTTCGTATCCGTTTTGAGGTAAGTTTTTGAAGCATTTCAAAAGATATTTACAAAAGGCTTCCTGCTTGCAGGTATATTCCAAAACGCCTGTCTTACTGTTCTTTTTTATCATTCCGCTGTAGGCGGTGTAGTTATCCAGTTTATTTTTGCTGATTTTAAAAATCTCGCGGTATTTTTCGGGACAAGTCTGTTTTACATATGCTTTCAGCGTTTTCAGATCTTTTCTGTGCTGATCATACGACTTGACCTTTGCAAACGATATGTACTTCTCATCGCCCAAAACGTCTGCAAGAATCGCCCAGTCATAAACTGCTTTCAGCTTTTCTATCAGCTCGAATCTATCGCCCAAATGTTTAGCGTAATCCAGTGATTTTGACTCGTAGTCACCCTTGAGTTCGATCTTCAAAAGTTTTCCGTTTTCATCTGTTATCTCATCATCAAACAATACCGTGGCACTCTCGCTTTTACCGCAAATCAACGCCATCACCGCAGCGGCTCTCTTATCCGTCTTTGTGTTGATATCACATAGCTTAATAACATCTGCAAACTTGGCATTTATTGTTCGCTTACGATCTTTCAGCACATCGGCTAACGCATCTGGCACATCACAATTGATTTGTATGCCGTATTCCTCATCCAGAAACGCTTGCAACTCCTTAAATATCACATCAAAAGAATGACTGTCGGAAGCGTTAAGGGAATCAAACAAGAAGTGTCCTCTATGTTTTATCAGATGATGCAAAGCAAGATAAACCAGACGAACATCATGAGGCTCGGGATTCACGATCAATTCTTTTCTCAAATGGTAAATCGTCGAGAAATCACGGTGATAGTCTTTATCGGTGTAATCTGCATCTGCAAAAACTGCATACGGAGTTCCTACGGTTTTATCTTCCTCGTAAAGATTACTTTCTTTCAATCTTTGAAAAAACGCAACGTCTTTCTCAGAGATCGCGCTGTTAAACAGCATTTGCAAAAGCGAAACGCGCTCACGCTTTCTTGCAAGACGACGTGTTCCTGATCGAAAGTCACGTCTTTCTTTCGCAGTCATACTTTTATCAAAAAGCCTGACAAACCACATCGCCTTGCCTTTATATTTCAAAACCTTATATGAGGTATCGGTCAAAGCCATTCCGATAGAGTCTGTTCCAATGTCAAAGCCAACATAATAATCATTATCAATCAATTTTCATCCTCCTTATTGACATTTATAAATATTTGAATTATAATAAAATCAATCTCAAAACCTTATGGGATTACACTATAAGTTCAAATAAAAATTTATTCAACTCGCTGCTGACCGCAGCTATCACAGTGTGTGATGACAAAGGCCCTTACAAGGGTCTTTTTTCTATCTTTTTTTATGTTGTTTTCAGCTATATTAGCCCTTCCTGCAATATGCATATATTATACCAAACAACCAACACTAAATCAACGTTTTTCATTAGAATATGGGTTTCAAGAATTGAGCAGCTACATAACTGGTATTTGCTATGTAGTAGTGATTATTTATTCTTAGTTACGAGTGATACCCGCGCTTCATTACAGTCTATCCAAAGTAATAGAGCTTTTTTCATAAGATTCATAAAACTGACTGATTTTACTTTTTTTAAAAAACATCTTGACAAACACGCGTGTCTGTGTTATCATAGTTTTTGCAAATGATGTTCAATCATTATTTAAAAATCAAATATTTAGGGGTATAGCTCAGTTGGTAGAGCAGCGGTCTCCAAAACCGCGTGCCGAGGGTTCGAGTCCTTCTGCCCCTGCCACTCATTTTTGGCTTCGGAAAGCGATTTCCGAAGCCTTTTCTCTTTTAATTCTACCAAAAATTATAGGCGACGTTGCCGCCTGTTTTTCCGAAGCGTTCCTGCACAGCGTTCATCTCCTCAAATGTGGTTTCGGCGTTGCAGTTCACGCCTGTCACATAGCAACGGCTTTCCGTTTTTGCTTCGTCTCCGGCGTATTGGAGCGCCTTTTTTAAATCGGGATCGACCGTCTTTTCGGGATTAGCTGCGTAGTTCACCGTGCGCTCCAAGTTGTCCTTAACCGCCCAAATTTTTGTCGTCGCCACCGCTGTCATCCTCCTCTCTTTCGTGGTAAGCTGAGAGAATCTTCTGCTCAATATACGAGAGTTTCCTCTCCAAAATTCTTCCGTCAAGCGGATACAAATTGCTCCGCAAATCGTTCACGGAAGCGTACACTTCATAGAGCTTTTGGCTCGGTTTTTCGGTCAGTTTTTTGTTCAAACCGACCTTTCTCAGATACTCCGAGAGCGAAATTTCATAGTGCTTTGCGGCTCTTTTCAACCGCTTTTTCTCGCCCTCGGTTACTCTGACATTGATGTTAAAATTGCGCTTTCGCATAGTTATACTTCCTTTCTGAATTGGGGTTACAGGGGCGCTGCCCCTCTCGGCTTTTCAGCCGCCGGTTTTGGCATTACAAAACCTATGCTCGCTACACCATATGACTAACGTCCTGTGTAGTACCGTGTAGCCACGCTATACATTTTCAATGATTTCGATCTTCTCAAGGTAAACTTTGTTTTGATTACTCTCCGAATAAAAAAGTCGGAGCTTCGTGCCGATCGGCATATAGTAAAATCCGAGGTAAGTCTGCCACCAGAAAATCGGTGTGATAATTTTTCTTCCGTCGTCGAGCGTGAGAAAAATGCAGATGGATTTCTTGTGTCCCTGCGCTTTCATTTCAAGCGTTCCGGTGAACTCTCCGACCTCCTCCATCATCTGATAGTCCGAGGTGTCGATCATCATTTCTCTCATCTCAATGAGCGAGAATACTTTTGCGTTGTCGTTCATTTGGTTCTCCTTTCCACTTCCCGAAAA
>OMZU01000045.1:0-13350 GCA_900315605.1 uncultured Eubacteriales bacterium
AAATTTCAGGATTCCGGATGCCGAAAAAATCGGATTCAAGAAGCCGACAAAACCGTTGCAATCTATACTGAAAGAAACTATACAGAAAAAAACTATCAAAAAAAAATCTATCCTCAATCTATCAGCTATGACGACGCGATCGATGAGATCGCACATCAAATCGAGTATGATGTTTTGTCTGAGCGCGGCTATGGAGGTATGCTTGATGAGATCGTAGGTCTGATCGCAGATACTTTGTGCGCAAACGCTCCGTCCGTCAGAATAGCCGGGCGGCAGGTTCCTGTTGAGACCATTCGCAGTCGTTTTTCAAAGCTGAGTGCGGAGCATATCGAACAGGTTATAAGGAGCCTCGAAAACAACGCAGTGAACGTCAGAAACATGCGCGCGTATTTGCTGACAGCGATATACAACTCGGTTGACGCCTTGGAGATACTGTCCTTGGAGGGCTGCGCAGATGCATTCAGAAAGCAGTGCGCGGTTTAGCGATGTGCTTTTCCAAGGGCGCACACATGGGTGCGCCCTTACAGTCCGGAAGAAAAAGTATTGCTGAATTGTCAAAAAAATAGGGCGCACACATGGGTACGCCCTTACAAACTGAAAATAATTGCTAAACAAATATAAATACAACTGGGAACAAAGGTGTTTTATAGATAAATTCTATCTTCCCGACCGAAATTTTCCATTTTCAATTTTCAATTGTCAATTGATTTGTGGCATTTACCGTTCAGCGCGCAGTTTGCGCAGCCGCAGCCGCAGGAGCTCTTGCCCTGCCGTTTGTTTTTGACGATCGAAAGCACCGCGCCTGCGATTATCAGCAAAACTATTGTGCCTGCGATTATTGTTCCCCTGTTCTCCCAAAGCAGCTCAGGCATAACAACACTTCCTGTTCTAATTGTATTTTTTATTTTTGTCAGGCTTTACCAGCATAAAAATCATTGTCGCCATTACCAGCAACGCCGCTGCCAAGCCGAATATGTTCATGCTTCCCGACGCTGTCGAGCAAAACTGGAATATCATCAGCGAAACTGCGTAGGCAAAGCAGCACTGATAGCCCACCGCGAACAGCGTCCATCTGAGCGAGTTCATCTCTTTTTTTATCGCGCCTATCGCGCCAAAGCACGGCGCGCAGAGCAGGTTGAAGATAAGGAACGAAAACGCGCTTGCGCCTGTGAAAACCGTTGCGAGCACCGAATATGCCGAGGCTCCGCCCGAGCCATAGAGTACGCCCATTGTGCCGACGATGTTTTCCTTGGCGATCAGTCCGGTTATTGTTGCGACCGCCGACTGCCATGTTCCCCAGCCCAGCGGAGCGAATATCCACGAGATTGCGCCGCCTATTGCGGCAAGCAGGCTGCTGCCTATCTCCTCGGAAGCAAGCAGTCTGAGCTCTCCGCCGACAAAGCCAAAGTGCGACATGAACCACAAAATCACGGTTGAAATCAAAATTACCGTGCCGGCTTTTTTGACGAACGACCAGCTTCTGTCCCACATTGCTCGCATAACGTTTCCGAAGGTCGGCAGGTGATACGCCGGAAGCTCCATTACAAACGGAGTGGGCTTGCCGGCAAAAAGCGGAGTTTTTTTGAGCATTATGCCCGAGCCTATTATTGCCGCCATGCCGATGAAATATGCCGAGGTCGCAACCCACGCCGAGCCGCCGAATATCGCCCCGGCTATCATGGAAATGACCGGGATCTTCGCGCCGCACGGGATAAAGGTGGTTGTGATGACCGTCATTCTGCGGTCGCACTCGTTCTCGATCGTTCGCGAAGCCATAATGCCCGGGATGCCGCAGCCGGTTCCGATAAGAATGGGGATAAACGACTTGCCCGACAGCCCAAAATGGTGAAAAATCCGGTCGAGCACAAAGGCGATCCTCGACATGTAGCCGCACGCCTCAAGAAACGAGAGCATGAAAAACAGCACCATCATCTGCGGCAAAAAGCCCAGCACCGAGCCCACGCCTGCAACGATACCGTCCAAAATCAGCGAGGTCAGCCACGCAGGTGTGTCGAGGGCTTCGAGCGCGTTGCCGATCAGCACCGGGATACCCGGGACCCAGATCCCAAACTGAGAGGGGTCGTCGGGCTTACCTTTGTTTTTGACAAAGACCTCGGCTGCGCGCTTTACTTCCTCGCCGCTGATCGCCTTGGTTTCAACGGCAAGGGTCTCTTCGTTTTCGATCTCATATGTAAAAACGTCGGTGACGTTCAAGCCTGCCGCAAAGCTTTTGACGGCGACCTGTGCAGCCTGTGGGTCATAGTCCATTGAGGCAAAATCAAGAGCTTGCAAAACATCGCTTCTCTGAGCGACCTCCGCCGCGCCGACAATGGTTTCCAACGCCGCGGCGTGCTCGTCATACTCGGAGTCTCCTACCCCAACAAGGTGAAAGCCTGCGCCGAACAAGCCGTTGTTTGCCCAGTCGCTCGCCGCCTTGCCCACGGAGACGATCGATATGTAGTAGACCAAAAACATTATCAGCACAAAAATCGGGAGCCCCAGCCAGCGGCTTGTGACCACCGAATCAATTTTGTCGGAGCTTGACAGCGCGCCGTGGTTTTTGCGCTTGCAGCACTCGTCAACAACGGCGGCGATATAATTGTATCGCTCGTTGATTATTATAGCGTCCGAATCGTCGTCCATTTCCTTTTCGGCTGTGCGGATATCGCCCTCGATATGCTCCAGAACATCCTTTGGGATGTTCATTTTTTCGAGCACCTTTTCGTCGCGCTCAAAAATCTTTATGGCGTACCAACGCTGCTGCTCCTCGGGCATATCGTGAACGCACGCCTCCTCAATATGAGCGATCGCGTGCTCCACGGCACCCGAAAAATTGTGCCGCGGAACGGTGGTTATTCCGCTTTGGGCAGCCTCAGCCGCAGCCTCAGCCGCCTCTTTGATGCCGGTGCTTTTGAGCGCGGAGATCTCGACCACCCTGCACCCAAGCCTGCGCGAAAGCTTTTCGGTGTCGATATCGTCGCCGCTTTTCTTCACGACGTCCATCATATTTATTGCGATAACGACCGGTATTCCCAGCTCGACAAGCTGAGTTGTAAGATAAAGGTTGCGCTCAAGATTCGTTCCGTCAACAATGTTTAGGATCGCGTCGGGGTGCTCGTCGATCAAATATTTTCGCGCCACTACCTCTTCGAGCGTGTAGGGCGAAAGCGAATAGATCCCCGGCAGGTCGGTCAGGGTGATGTCGCTGCGGTCCTTGAGCTTGCCTTCCTTTTTTTCAACGGTAACTCCCGGCCAGTTGCCCACAAACTGGTTTGAGCCGGTCAGCGCGTTGAACAGAGTTGTTTTTCCGCAGTTAGGATTACCTGCCAATGCAATTGTAACGTCCATACTTACTTCCCCCTTTTACGCCGGGCAGATGGCTCGGCAATAAACTATACCTCGGTTGCCCGAAAATGCTTTCTTCTGAAAATAACGTTTTTTACGCCGAGTTTTTTACTCCGAGTTTTTTACTCCGAGCAGATGGCTCGGTGATGAACAACACCTCGGTTGCCCGAAAATGCATTCATCTAATAATCACGTTTTTTACGCCGTGTTTTTTACGCTGGGTTTTTTACTCCGAGCAGATGGCTCGGTGATGAACAACACCTCGGTTGCCCGAAAATGCTTTCATCTGAAAATCACGTTTTTTACTCCGGGCAGGTGGCTCGGCGATAAACAATATCTCGATTGCCCGAAAATACTTTCATTTGAAATCTACGTTTTTATAATGTTATGTTAGTCTAAACTAACCTTTTGGGCGCAAAAAGCCCCTGCACTCTTGCCTGATAACAAGGTGTGCGGTGTTACTCGACCTCTATCATCGCCGCGTCAGCCTTGCGAAGCGAAAGCTCGTAGCCGCGCACGGAGATCTCCATTGGATCGCCCAGCGGAGCGACCTTGCGAATGACGATCTCAACGCCCTTGGTGATTCCCATATCCATAATTCGCCGTTTGAGCGCGCCCTCGCCGTGGAGCTTTACGACCCTTGCGGGCTTGCCGATTTTTATATCATTGAGTGTTTTCATACGCCGTTTCCTTTTTCATATATAAATGTTTCCACGTATTATTATAGTTACCCAAAACTAACTTGTCAAGACCTTATGAAATTATTTTCAAACAAGCCCCTAAGTTTCGCCTTGTATAAAATATACATTTTTTATCCTCGATATTCAATAGCAGTTTATGCACTGTTATTTTCTTACAATGTTTTGAGGTGAAAAGTCGTAATTTAGTCATAATAACAATTGAATAAAAATGTGCAATATGTTACAATGTAAAACGCTGTGCGCAAAAGCAAAGAATTTTGTGCAAATTTTAAGGAGGATCAGGCATGGCAAAAATCAAAAGAAGCGTAAGCATGATTCTGTCCGTTTTAATGGCGGCAAGCGTGCTTACAACAGCCCCGGTTTCTGCGGCGACAGTCGAAGCGTCAGATGCAGGCGCGAACGTTGCGGAAGCTGTGCAGGCTGAACTCAAAATCGCAGAGGGAAGCTGCGGAGACAAACTCACATGGACACTCGGCAACGATGGCGTTCTCGAAATCAGCGGCGAAGGCAAAATGTATGATTTTGACTTTGAAGCAAAAGAGGACGAGCAGTCCTTCAACCCCTGGACGCTTTACCGCGACCAAATCAAAAAGGTCGTTGTAAAGGACGGCGTTGAGTACATCGGCAATTTTGCTTTCTTCGGCTTTGCGGAGCTTGAAGAAGCCCAAATTTCCGACAGCGTAAAAGAAGTCGGCGAGAATGCTTTTGAGGGCTGCGAAAAGCTCGACAAAACAACTCTCCCCGAGGCATTCACAGAGCCGGCAACAGAAGCAGTTACAGAAGTTGCAACAGAGGAAGAAACAACAGAAGCAGTTGCAGAGGAAGCAGTTGTTGAAGAAACAACAAAGAACTCTCCTATCGTTGTAAAAGAGGAAGAAGAAGCTGTAGGCGCAGCTGCGGAAGAAGCAGTAGGTGCAACTGCAATTTCAAGCTGCACTATCACCCTCAGCTCAACCTCATATACATACAATGGCAAAGCTAACACACCATCGGTTACAGTAAAATACGGCTCTATAACACTCATAAATGGCATAAATTACACCGTTGACTACAAAAACAATATAAACGCCGGCACAGCGACAGTTACCGTGATAGGTAAAGGCATATTCACCGGTTCGGTTACAAAGAGCTTTACGATCAACAAGACAGCCATCAGCTCTGCAACCTTAAAGCTCAGCGGCTTAGACTGTATTTATGACGGCACAGAGAAAAAGCCTACGGTTACTGCCACATATAATTCTATTGAGCTTGTAAATGGTACAGATTTCACCGTTTCCTACAAGAACAACAAAAACGTTGGTAATGCAACCGTTACGATCACAGGCGCAGGAACAAACTTTACCGGCACGACTACAAAGACTTTTACCATTCAGAAGAGGTCACTCAAAAATTGTACCGTAACAATCGACGATTCCGCCTGCACCTACACCGGCAAGTCGGTTTATCCTAAGATCACAGTCAAGGACGGCGACAAGACACTTCAAATCGGAAGCGATTTCGGTCCGATTTATTCAAATATCATTGACGCAGGCACCTCTGTCCTGAAGCTTCAGGGCGTCGGCAACTATGGCAACATGGTTGAAACTTCATTCACGATCAAGCCGAAGTCAATAGCCACAGCAACAGTTACTCCCGAATACACAACCGTTAATTATGACGGAAAAGCCAAGGAACCTACCGCAACGGTTTTTGACGGTACAAAGGAGCTTGTTGCCGGAACAGATTTTACATGCAGCTACACAAACAACATAGCAGCCGGCATAGCAACCATGAACGTTGAGGGTCTTGGAAATTATACCGGACAATCGTTTGTAACTTTTGAAATAATACCGAAATCACTTGATGATTGCAAAATTACTCTTCCTTCTGATTCATATGTTTATTCCGGCAGCAATTATCCCTGTCAACCGCATCCAACAATTACAGATGGTAACACTGTACTTAAGTTAAATACAGATTATCGTATATATCACACTAAACTCTTTGAAGGCGGAGTATTCAATGATGCAGGTCAGTACCAGGTTACTATTACCGGAATAGGAAATTATGAAGGCACTGTTTTTAAACCCTATGAAATATTGAAACTTCCGGCATCAGGATTAAACATTTATGTTAATGAAAATCCAAGTTATAACTATAATTATAGAAGAACATTTAAACATATAACAACAAACGTTAGCAAAAGCAACTATGATGTCAAATATTCATTTAATGATGACAACACCATCACCGCTTCTATTACCGGTAAAAAGAATTGCACCGGAACTGTAGATTTCACCTACAATCCTATTTCCCAAACATCTTTCGTTTGGGGTCGCGACAACTGGAGTTTTGACAATACAGGTACTTATTTTACCGATTACTCTGTAAACGATACGGTAATGGATACAATGAAAAACCAGATGTGCCTTAGCGAAACGGATTACGCTAATCTGCAAGCTAACATCGCGGAAGGCAATAAAAAAGGTTGGGGCGGATCCTGCTACGGAATGTCAGTTACTTCAATTCTGGCAAAAGAAGGTTATTTGAATCCCACTTTGGGTAACGGAACCTTTGTAGTCCACGACTATACTCCATCCTCCGCTACTTCTCAGGATAATGTTATATCAACAATAAGCTTTATACATAATTTGCAGTGTACTTGTAGTTTTACTGACTTAAAAGATGATGCAGCCAGAGATTACAGAAGTTATACCGAAAAACAGTATTTTGAAAAAGCGGAAGAATTCTTTGATAATAACAAAGGTAATAATTCTCTTATCCAGTTGTCATATACTATGTGCAATATAGATAAAGAAAAAAATACCAAAAAAATAGAAGGACACGCCGTTGTTGCATACGGATATGAAGAATGCAGATATTATTCGGATGTAACAAAGATTACCTATAGTAAGCGTCTTTTGATTTTCGATCCAAACTACGGAAGTAAAAATGGAATTACAGCGAATGCCTGTGTTTACTATAATGAGGACGGAAGTTGGATTTGTCCGTACTGGAATAATCCCAATCGTACATGCTACTGGACACACCCCCAAATAACAGGTAAACCCTCATATGAAAGCTATAATACCGGATATATCAAAAACATGATTTTACATACCTCCTTAACCGATACTCAGGATATCATGTCGGGAAAAAGCTGGATATATAATCATGATAAAGAATACTATGAAATGTTTTATAACGGTTATATAACAGCTATCAACGACAGCTATTCGGCTGAAAAGGACTATGTAAACGACACCTACAACCTCTGCATCAACTGTTACACAGCAGAAAACGAGGCATTGTTCGGTGACATCGACCTTGACGGCGAAGTAAACGTTAACGACGTTACCCTGCTCAGCAACTACCTTGCAGAGCTTGCAGCTCTTGACGACGCTCAGCTCTATGCCGCTGACGTCGATCACGACGGCAACGTGAGCATTTCAGACGTAATGTACTTGCAGTTCTATCTCGCTGAGCTTGTATAAGTCGCTTAGCCATACAAAAGAACCGACTGCTTTGCCGGACGATCCGGCGCAGTCGGCTCTCGCAAGGCTATTTCAATCATAATCTATAATCAAACAAAATATAACAGGCTTCCGACCATTTGCGTTCGGAAGCCTGTTGAATTTTATTTAATCATTTTTTTAAATAAGGTTGTGTTTAATAAACATAAGTAACAATACTGTCGATCGGATAAGTATAGTCAAAGCAAGCAAGATACATTTGGATTGCGGTCGCGTCGTTTATATTCACTTCTCCGTCTCCGTCAACGTCTGCTACCATCATGCCGATACTGTCCAGATCCCTTATTCCGGCAAGATAACACTGGATCGCGGTCACATCCTTGATATCGGCGACTCCGTCTGAGTTGGCGTCGCCCATAACGTAAAACGGCACAGCTCCCGGAGCGATATCAAAGTCGGAATATTCTTCGTTCCAACCGGGTTCATCTGAGGTTTGACCGGTTGCCGGGATCACCTTTAGCTTTGTATCCTTGTATGCTTTTCCGTTAAAGGTAACGGACGCTGTGCAGGTGCGTATACCGGTCTCATTTGCGGTCGGCTCCTGGGTGATCTTGGTTGTAACCTTTGCGTTTTTGACCTGGACATCATCGCAATCGGCGCAGGTAAAGGTCGCAGTTGCCGCGGAATATCCGTTCCAAGTCCAGGTCGGTTCGCCGTAGCTGTGTACGGCAGGGATAGTCTTTTCTTTTGTGTCGGTGTAGGTATTGCCGTTAAAGGTAACGGTCGCCGTGCAGGTTCTTATTCCTGTTTCGGTGCAGATCGGTTCCTTTGTGACCTTTGTGGTCACTTTTGCTTTTTTCACCTGAGCATCGTCGCAATCGGTGCAGGCAAAGGTCGCAGTCGCCGCAGAATAGCCGTTCCAAGTCCAGGTCGGCTCACCATAGCTATGCCCCGTTGCCGGAACTGTTTTTTCCTTTGTGTCGGTGTAGGTCGTGCCGTTAAAGGTCACTTTCGCGGTGCAGGTTCTTATTCCTGTTTCGGTGCAGGTCGGAGCCGTTGTGATCTTTGAGGTCACGGTCGCGTTCTTGACCTGAGTATCGTCACCCTCGGCGCAGGTAAAGGTCGCAGTCGCTGCGGAATATCCGTCCCAAGTCCAGGTCGGCTCGCCGTAGCTGTGCCCCGTCGCCGGAACAGTTTTTTCCTTTGTGTCGGTATAGGTATTGCCGTTAAATGTCACAGTCGCCGTGCAGGTTCTTATTCCTGTTTCTGTGCAGGTGGGAGAGTTTGTGATCTTTGTAGTCACGGTCGCAGGTACTTCCTGAACATCATCGCACTCGGCGCAGCTAAAGGTCGCCGTCGCCGCGGAATAGCCGTCCCAAGTCCAAGTAGGCTCGGCGTAGGTGTGGTCGCACACCGTTGAGGCAAGATAATGAATATTCGCAGAAGTTAGATTTTCATTATAATTACCGATGCTTATCTCGTTCCAGCTTTCTTGCGTGCCCTGATAATAAACGTCTGTTAAGCTTTCGCACTTGTAAAACGCATATTCACCAATGCTTGTCACGCTGTAAGGTATAGTAATATCAGTTAATCCGTCGCAACTTTCAAAAGCAGATTTTCCAATGTCTGTAACTCCGTCTTCTATGATTACTTCTGTGCGATGGTCGTCATGTTTCCAAGGAGACGGGAAAACATCATAATAATCAAGTATAACTCCGTTTCCGAAAATTACAAGCTTATCTCTTTCTGCTTCAAAATCTATTGTATGTTTCCAAATACATTCTCCTGTTTCTCCAAATGAGCCTGAACCTGTATAAGGGATAAATGGGATATTATTAGAAATCGCATAATCCTCTGCGAAGGAGTCTTCCGCTACGTGGATCGTCAAATTTGAACAGCCGCTAAATGAATCAATGCCAATGCTTTCTACGTTGTAATGCATTACAACGTTCCTTAGATTGCAGCAATTAAAAAAAGCATAATCACCGATTGCTGTAACATCATAATCGATAATTACATTACTCAGCTCATAATCCTTCCACGGAGCCGGATCGTCATAAGAATAATCCTCCATAGCTCCGGCACCGCTGATAGTTAATATTCCATACGCGTCAATTGACCATGTGCAGTCGCCGGTTGTACCCTCGGCAATTGTATACATAGGAACAAATAGTATAGAACTTGAATTTGCATAAGCTTCTGCACAAGAGCCCTTTTTCCCGAAAATACCATATAAATTAGGACAATGAAACGCACTATCATCAATGTATGTAACGTTGTCAGGGATTGTAATTACAGTTAAGTTTTCTAAGTCAAATGCAGTATTTCCTATACTTGTCACACTGTATGGTATCACAGTGGTGATGCACCCCAGAATAAGTGTGTTGCTTTCTGTTTCAATAATAGCATTGCAATTATCTCGGCTGTCATATATAGGATTTCTCTCATCAACTGTTATGCTTGTCAGATTTGAACAACCGTAAAATGCGTATGATTCTATACTTGTCACATTTTTTGGAATGTTTATTTCGGTTAGACCTGAACAGCCAAAAAACGCTGAATATCCTATACTTGTAACGCTTTCGGGAATTGTTATGCCGGTTAGACCTGAACAGCCACAAAATGCGTCGTATCCTATACTTGTCACACTTTCCGGAATGATTATGTTGGTTAGGTTTATACAGTCGATAAACGCAGCCATTCCAATTTCAGTTAAGCCTTCCTGAATATTTACGCTTGATAGATTTTCGCAATTATAAAATGCCAAGTTACCGATTTTTGTCACACTGTAGGGAATGAATATGCTTATTAGATTTTTACAGCCTAAAAACGCATATTCGCCTATGATTGTAACTCCGTTTTCAATTACCGCTTCGGTGAATTCTAAGTTTCTCCATGGAGCTTTTGAGTAGTCAGAATAATCTCCCATAGCTCCGTTTCCGCTGATCGTCAGCACTCCGTTGTCGTCAAGCGTCCATGTGCAGTCGCCCGTTGTGCCGCTTGTCGCGCCGGAGGGAGCTTCCGTTGCTTCTGCTGCCGAAACGGTGAACGGCATTGCAAAAAACGTTGTTGTTACCATTAATAATGCCAGCAAAGCTGCTGTAAAACTTCTAAATTTCTTTTTCACGTTAAATCCTCCTTTCGGTTATCGGCTCGCAGCCGAAATACATGCTTAGGTTCTTGTCAAACAAAGGCTTTAATAATATTTAATAAAAATATTGTTTTTATAAAAAATATTATGTTCTCTTTGACACCTTAATCATACCATATATATCACCTTTTCGCAATCCAAATTTTGTCGTTTGTTTTTGGCAATATTATACAATTCATAAATTATACTATTTTCAAATACAACGGGCTTCCAAACATTTGCGTTCGGAAGCCCGGTTTGTTTATTTTATTTTGTGCTGTCAACCGATTTCTTTTGTCTGATGTTTTCGGTATACAGCAGCTCGCTGACTGACATTCTCTTTATGATCCTTTTTACGGTAGTATCCAGCCCCG
The DNA here is from genome assembly GCA_900315605.1 of uncultured Eubacteriales bacterium. GTDB lineage: Bacteria > Bacillota > Clostridia > Oscillospirales > Acutalibacteraceae > Ruminococcoides. The sequence goes on from OMZU01000045.1 coordinate 11,003, forward strand.
AGCCTTCGTTGTAGTCGGCAGGAAAGATAAAATCCACCCTGTCCTTTGTCAAAAGCTCCTCAACCTTGGTGTCGCGCTTTTGATAGACGGCGATCGAATAGCCGCCGTATGCCTTCATCATCTTCATGCACGGCACGTCCGACAAGCCGTCGCCAATATAAATCATATTGCAAAACGGAACTCTCTTGCTGTCGTCGGGCATTGAGCGGTTCAGGTCAACGTCGTTTGCAACGTCGAGCACGCCCTTGTTGATCCGGTAAACGAACTGGGTTTTGTTGGTGTAGTTCACCCCGGTTTTGGGCCAAACACCGTAGCCGTTTTCGTCATAAAGGAACTCGCAGGCAAAAATGCTCTTAAAAAATTTGCTGATCGACGAGCCCTCGATGATCTCCTTCATTCCGGAGGAGATCACATAATGCTCGACCCTCATTCCGTGCTCAAGTCCGTACTGCGTTATCCTGTCGAACCAGCCCTCAACGCCGCTGAAAAACTCAACATTCTTGCCGTTTTCAACCAGCGTTTTTCTGAGCAGAGGAACGTTTTTTTCGCGCGCCATCTTGACCATGGTGTACATATAGGCAAGAATACTGTCCATATGCTCCTTTTCGCCCAGCATATTGGCGCAGCTCCAAAACTCGCTCTCGGTCATGCCCAGGCTGGGGATAAAGCTGTATTCCTGCATATCCCTTGTACACAGGGTACGGTCAAAGTCGTACATTATCGCAACAATCGGCAAGCCGCTCATAATTCGCTCCTTATCCGGCTTTGTTATACTCGCTCAGCTCAACGGAATCGATCACGATGCTTTCGAGCGGTTTGTTGTCCTTGTCAACCTGCGCCGCGGCGATTTTGTCAACGACCTCCATGCCCTCGATAACCTGAGCAAAAACGGTGTTGCCGCGGTCAACGGCGTTATACGCGCCGTCAAGATAGGCGTTGCCGCCGTTTTTTTCATAAAGCTTTTTCACGCCGTCGGGAACGATATCGGTGTTAAAGCACTTGTCGCCGTTTTCCTGAATAAAGGCGGAAAGCAGTGAGGAATCCCTGTAATTTACAAGCTGGGTCTTGACCCCTGCCCAAAGCCTTGCGTATTCGTCCCAGCCGCCGTTTGCGGCAAAAGCCTCGGCGTCGGTCTGATTGATAAAGAACTGGCTTCCGTTGGAATCCTTGTCGGTGCTCGCCATGCTCACCGCGCCCCTGATGTTGAACAGCTTGTCGCAGAACTCGTCGTCAAACTGCGCGCCGTAGGAGCTTACGCCGTTGGGCGATTCGGGGTCGTTTCCGCAGTGGCCGCCCTGAATAATAAAATCGTCGATAACTCTGAAAAATGTGGTGCCGTCATACTTGCCCTCGCGCGCAAGATTCAAAAAGTTGGTGACGGTCTTGGGAGCCTGCTCCGGAAACAGCCTGAGCGTTATATCTCCCTGATTGGTGTGGATCACAGCCACCGTATCGCCCTTTTTGGGCATGTCAAGCTGAAAGCCCACGGGGTTTTTGTCGTGCAGGATATTCGGCTCGATCCCAAGTGCCGCAGCGTCGATCCCAAGCTGAGCAAGCGCGTCAACAGCCTCAGCCTCGTCCGAGGTGCTGATAACGATTTCGGTGGTCTGAGCTTCGTCGGCGGTCGAGGTCGGCTCGGCATCACCTGAGCAGCCCGAAAAACCTGCCGCAGAGCCTGTGCAGATCGCAGCGCAAAGCAGCGAAGCGATCGCCTTTCGGTAGATAGACGTATTCATATAAACCTATTCCTTTCGGATTGTTATATAAAACACACGCATAGATTATATCATGTTTTCAGGAAAAATGCAAGTTTTGCGCCGTTCACGCCATTTGCTTAGGGGATCGTGCAAGACAAAACCACATGATTTGCAGCAATTTTGAAAAAAAAAGAACCGACCCACAGTTACGCGGATCGGCTTTTTTATGTTAAGTTAATTTCAAATTTAGATTACTGAGCTTCGAGCTCCCAGCCGTTGATTGTGTAAGAGCCGTTGAGGTCGCTGATCTTGAGGTCTGCTGTCTTGTTCCAAGCACCTGACCAGTCAAGGTTTGCGTCCTTGAGGCGAACAAAGATAACGTGAGTGTAGTCGCCGCTGATTGAAGCGTAGTTGCCTGCGTAGCCGTTGCAGCTAACCTTTGCCCAAGCGTTTGCGCCTGTGTACTCGTTGTAGAAGTATGCGCCGTATTGAGCGTTGTGTGTCTTCCACTCAGTTGAAAGGTTTACCTTGATGGTTGTGTTCTGGTAAGCTGATACCGATGTGCCCTCAACTGTTGCTGCGGAAGCAGAAGCCATTGTTGCTGTTGCCACAGAAAGTGTCATAAGAGCTGCTGTTGCGATGCTGATGATT
>OMZU01000045.1:13375-14140 GCA_900315605.1 uncultured Eubacteriales bacterium
TGTTGCTACAGAAAGTGTCATAAGAGCTGCTGTTGCGATGCTGATGATTCTTGTTTTGATTGATTTTGTCATGATTGATTTCTCCTTTAATTTTCCTTTGTTTTTTTTTGTTTGTTTTTTGTTTTCCTTTTTGTTTGTTTTCCTTTTGTTGTTTGTTTTTGTTTCTGTTTTGTTTTTGCACTCAGCTCTCAACTCGTTTTGCGGTTGTTTATCTGAGTACGTGACTATAATACACCCTAATTAAGCAAAAGTCAACACTTTTTTGAAAGTTTTTTTCAAATCGGAGCTTTGTTTATATTGAACAATCAACAGCCCTAGTTTTTGTATACATTCACCAATAATCGTAGGGGCGCACCCATGTGTGCGCCCTCGGAAAGCACGTCGCTAAACAGGGCGCACACATGGGTGCGCCCCTACAGTCTGAAAGGAAAAATATTGCTAAATAAATATAAATACAACCGGGAACAAAGGTGTTTTTAAAACAAGTTCTGTCTGCTCGACCAAAATTATTCGTTATTCTTTATTCTCTATTCATTTTCTTCTGTGCGCCCCTACAGCTGTATTAATAAAACTATAGCAATACTAATACAGTCGGGAGCAGACGTATTTTTTAGAGTGTACCCAATGTCAAGTACAAGTTTGAAATTGAGTGTAAAAAATAAATAAAATTATGGTATAATGCTTTTTGCTTTACCAACATGGAGGATAGGGCAACGCTGAGGAGCGACCTGAGCACCATGTTGGGTTTGCGGAAGGCAGAGTACC
>OMZU01000018.1 GCA_900315605.1 uncultured Eubacteriales bacterium
TGAAATCTCCTTGTTTTTTTGATGTGTTTTTTCTTTCTTATCCACATCTTACAGGGAGATTTTATTTTTTGCAAACTTCATGTTCTATAGGAATGCTTGTGTTTTGTAATAATTTTTTCTAAGGCAACACCGCATTTTTAAGTGTGGAGTTTCGGTCGTGAAGAAAGGTTTTGTTTAACAAACACCTTTGTTCCCGGTTGTATTAATATTTATTCAGCAATAGTTTTCTATTAGTGCATTGTTGGGGCGACCATTGTGTGCGACCCTACAACTGTCAAGGAAAACTAAAATATAGCCATAGTAATACAGTCGGGAGCAAAGGTGTTTTTCTTACAAATTCTGTCTGCCCGACCGAAATTGTCCATTGTCAATTGTCCATTGTCAATTGAATTAAAGTCGTGAACAAACTTATTTTTTAAATAAAACGTGTCTGCTCGACAGAAGCTCCAAGCTCAATTACGCGGTATTGCTCTAAAACTCTTCGTTGATTATGCTTCTGATTTCTTCCTCAGCCTGGCGAACCTCCTCGTAAAAGGCTCTTGACGACACCCTCAGCGCACCGTTGCCTAGAATTATAAGCTGTTCGAGCGCGTCGGAGGTGACAACCCTTACGCGGTGGTTCTTTGCAAGCTTGTGAGATGTTCGCTCAATATAGGTGTCGGCTGTTTCGGCTTCCTTGGTATAAACTATGCTGATCCCGTCCACAGTCTCGATCTCGCGGTGCGCGCCCTTGACCTTGTAGGCGTCGAACACCAAGATCAGCTCGCAGCCCCTAAAGCCCTGATAATTGCAAAGGATAGTGGTCAGGCAGCTTCTCGCGCCGTCAATGTTTTCTTCCGCCAAGGTCCTGAGCTTGTCCCACGCGAAAATAACGTTGTAGCCGTCCACCAAAATATATTCCGTGCCGTCAAATTCGGGCGCGGGCTTTTTGTACTTGTTGTTTGCAGCCGTATCGGGTGCTTTAAAATGCCGCTTGGTTTCATTCACCCTGCGCCTGCGCACCGGACCGTAGGTCTGCTCAAAAATCTGCATAAGCTCTTTGTCGAGCGCGAAAATATCCTCTTGGGTCTTGCACCTTTCAAAAATGCTTTTCCTGCCGGAGCCGGCGGCTTCGTCGGTCTTGGGATTGAGCACGGACGGAAGGTGCATGTGCTTTTCGACCTCATCCCAGCTCACGTTGTGTCCTGCGCCGTGGGAGCAAAAGACAGAGCCACAGGGATTTTCAAGGTCGGAATCCGGATCGTATCCGGCGGCTGAAATGATTTCATCGGCATTGTGGCAGGGCGCATAGCCCTTTAAGCTGCAACTCAGCCTTCCTCTGCCTCTTGTGTACTGAACGACCTCGGAGGCGTAGCCGCGCATCTCCGAAACAGGCGCAACACCCCTGAGCACCGACATTTCTCCGTCGGATTCGGGCGGATCAAAGCTTCCGCAAAGCCTTTGGATATCCGACATAGCCCTGCCGACGTTCTCGGTAGGTATCTCAAGCGTAAAGTCATAGACAGGCTCAAGCAAAACGCTTTTGGCGCGGCGCAGACCCTGCCTTACGGCGCGGTAGGTCGCCTGCCTGAAATCTCCGCCCTCGGTATGCTTTGCGTGAGCCCTGCCCGAGACGAGAATGATCTCCATATCCGTTATCGGCGCGCCGGTCAGCACACCGAGGTGAGTTTTTTCATAAAGGTGGGTCAAGATCAGCCGCTGCCAGTTTTTGTCGAGCTGATCCTCGCGACACTCGCTTTTGAAAACCAATCCGCTGTCGCGCGGCACAGGCTTCAAAATCAAATGCACCTCGGCGTAGTGGCGCAGCGGCTCAAAATGCCCCACGCCCTCGGCAGGCTCCGAGATAGTTTCCTTGTAGATAATATTTCCCTCGCCGAAGCCGACTTCAAAGCCAAAGCGTTCGCGTATTATGCTCTGCAAAATTTCAAGCTGGATCTCGCCCATGAGCCTGAGCTGGATCTCGCCGAGACGCTCATTCCAAACAACGTTGAGCTGAGGGTCCTCGGTCTCCAAAATCCGCATTTTTGCCAGCGCAGTGTGAGAGTCGATCTCGGGCGGCAGCAAGAGAGTGTAGGTCAGAACCGGCTCCAGCACAGGCAGCTCCGCTTCTCCCTGCGCGCCCAGACCGTCGCCGGGCTTTGTAAAGCTGATACCCGTTACCGCGCAGACAGTTCCGGCGCGAGCCTCGTCGATTGAGGTGAATTTTTCGCCGGAATAAATGCGGATTTGGCTGACCTTTTCGCCGTTAGTGTTTGAGCTGCTTTGCAAAACATCTCTTACGCGCAAAGCTCCGCCGGTGATCTTTAGGTGAGTAAGGCGGTTGCCGCGGCCGTCCTCCGAGATTTTGTAGACCCTTGCGGCGAATTCGTTTTTGTACTCCGGCATTTGGGTGTAGCGTTCAAGGCAGCCCAAAAAATCCTCAACGCCGTCGAGCCTGAGCGCGGAACCGAAAAGGCAGGGAAAAACCTTTCGCTGTGCGATCGCGCGGACTATATCCGAGCGCGGGATCTCGCCGTTTTTGTCAAAGCTGTTGAGCAGACCTTCATCGCAAAGCGCGAGCGATTCAAGAAATTCATCGGAATCTTCCTCGCCGAAATCCACACAGTTTTCGCTGAGCCTTGCGCGAAGATTTTCCGTGACAGCCGCCTTGTCCGCACCGCTGAGATCCATTTTGTTCACAAAAACAAAGCACGGAACGTTGTAGCGCGCGAGGAGCTTCCACAGGGTTTCGGTGTGGCTCTGAACTCCGTCGGTGCCGCTGACAACGAGTATGGCGTAGTCGAGCACCTGCAAGGTGCGCTCGGTCTCGGCAGAAAAATCGACGTGGCCGGGAGTGTCGAGCAAAGTAAATTCGGTATCGCCGAAGCTAAAGACCGCCTGCTTTGAAAATATAGTGATGCCCCTGTCGCGTTCAAGAGAAAATGTGTCGAGAAACGAATCGCCGTGATCTACCCTGCCGAGCTTTCCGATGCTGCCGGAGCAATACATCAACGCCTCGGAGAGAGTGGTTTTTCCCGAATCGACATGAGCCAAAATACCAATGACTGTTTTTTTCATAAATATCACGTCCTACCCTGATTATAGCACGCCCGGACGTGATTGTAAATTAAAAATCTTGACAAAAGCGAGTGTTGGAATATAATTGTATTATGACCTGAGCAACAAAGCTAAAGGAGATGATTTTTTGCTTCCGAAGGACCCTATGATCCTGCTGAGCTACACAAACACAAAGCTGCGCGACGACTACGCCACGCTTGACGAAATGTGCGACGACCTCGGGATCGACCGAACAGAAATCGAGCAGCCGCTGGCGGAGCTTGGCTACAGCTACAGCAAGGAGCTTAATAAGTTTGTGTAATAACTTCGCCGAATCGTTGACAAGAACAAAAAAATCCTGTATAATAACTATTGGATTTTCAAAGTCAAGCAAAGAATAATTTTCCATTTTCCATTTTCAACTTTCAATTTTATATAAGCGCCTGTGGTGGAACTGGCAGACACGCCGGATTTAGATGACGACACTTTGGTGATAATATGAGTGCTTTTGTTAAAAAGTATATACTTAATGTAAAATGTATTCTTTTATTCTTTGTTGCCTTATCACCTGCTTTAGGAACATTATTTATCTCTGCACTACAGTCAGTATTGGCAAGTTTTGATTCAACACCTTTATTTCTTGTTGCGCTGGAAGATGTTTTCGGAAGCCCTTTTATATATTTGGTTGCTCTGGTATTACTGGTAATATTTTCAATCGACCTTGGGCATTGTATTGTATTAAACATCATTCAATTCGTCAGTACTTTTTCTGTAATTTGGGCGTTAGGCGGAAGCTCGGCGGGAAATAGTGAAAATTTGTTGATAATCGTTGGTTTGATCTTATTAGGTTTTTTTGTTATATTACATGTAATAGCGGTTGTAATAAAAATAATTATAATTAAACATAAAAAGGCGAATGGTTAACTGCTTATTATTTGCGGACATAGTGAATTTTTGACTCAAAATTTTCAGGTAACGTCCCCTCGGTATAACAATTAAATAGCAGATAAATATCGGGTTTTGCGACCTGATTTTATAGATTTGCGGGCGTGGTGGAATTGGCAGACACGCAAGATTTAGGTTCTTGTGCCAATGGTGTGCAGGTTCAAGTCCTGTCGCCCGCACCAGAGTGGTTGATACCACTTATATTAATCGGCCGCAAGGTAATACCTTGCAGCCGATTTTTGTCTGATTTTTTAAATGAATGGATATAATAAATGTCAGAAGGTGAAAAATATGCATCAATTGATTTTGAAGAATGTTGGTCCCATTAAAAACTGTGAAGTATCTATTACTGATTTTAATGTGTTTACTGGTGCTCAGGCGTCAGGTAAAAGCACAATAGCTAAATCTATTTTTTTTTTCAGAACAGTTAAGGATGACATTTTTAATGCAATAATGAAAAGAAATGCAATGTTATTTGAGAATTCATCTTTATTTAAAACTGTTCAAAGAACATTAAGAAACAAGTTTCTTCAAATATTTGGAACTTCTCGGGCTATGAGCAATGAACTGTTAATGGAGTATCACTATGACGATACTTCTTATATTAGGATTACTTTTCGCCTTAAAGAAGGTGCTGACTTTATTTCTCCAAATTATGTGTATTTTGATTTTAGTAAAAACATAATTGATTTTTTGAGTCAGTACAATTCAAAAACACCCTTTTCAGATATAAAAACTGAATTAACAAACGAACTAAAATTCTTGTTTAACGATAAATATGACACTATTTTTATCCCTGCCGGTCGAAGCCTTATCACTTTGCTAACTACACAGCTCAGCTATATATTCACTAGCATGGATGAAAGTCAAAAAAGAACGATTGATTATTGTACTCAAAAGTATATAGAACTTATATCTAAAATCCGACCACTATTAACAGACGGTATTATGGGTTATTATGAGTCGATGCCTTTCAATAAGAAGTACAGTACTATTATAAGAAAAGCAATCAATTTGACGAATGATATATTGAAGGGCAGATATGTTTTTTCAAACGGCGAAGAAAAACTATTTATTGATAGTGATAGATTTATTAAAATCAATTTCACTTCTTCTGGGCAACAAGAAGCTGTATGGATTTTCAATATTCTCTTATATCAATTGATCAATAACAAACGAACTTTTATTATTCTTGAGGAACCGGAGGCTCATCTTTATCCGGATGCACAAAAGCAAATAATGGAATTGCTTAGTTTGTTTATGAACAGCGATAATTCTCTGCTAATCACAACACACAGCCCTTATATTCTAGGAGCTATCAACAATTTATTATATGCAAGTCAAGTATACAACAAAGCAGATTCAAATAAAAGAGTGCAAGTAGAAAGAATTATCAGTAAAGATTATTTTATTCAAACATGCAATGCTTATTTCGTAAATGATGGTCTTATTGAAACATGTATTGATGCAGATGACAGTTTGATAATTAATGAAGTTATTGATGGAGCCTCACAAGTCATTAACAATGACTATGATGCTTTATTCGATATTATCTACGAGGAATGATATGCTGTTTGAAAACAAATCCCTATGTGGGAAACACGCAAAAGAGATTGTTTGTAGTGAAAACAATAAAGTTTTTAAAGCCTATAATCGCCAAAATCACATTGTTTACAAGTTTAAGATTGATGGTGATGTTCTTACTTCATCAGATTCAAGAAACCGATGTGACTATTTAGTTGAAGATGAAACTAAAAAAAGAGCATATTTAATCGAACTAAAAGGAACCCAGCTTTTACACGCTTTGGTGCAAATTGATTCCACTATCGTACGATTTCGCCCAATACTTAAACATTATGATCTGTTTCCAAGAATTGTATATCACGGCAATACCCATGATATACATGGTAACACTTATAGAAAATTCAAGAATAAATATCCTACTACACGAGCAGAAACAGATTATATGGAAGAAGTTCTAAAATGATTTACTGGCAGACGCACCACATTGGTACGCCTGCCGTTTTTCTTATGCAATAAACATTCTCTCTGTCAAATTACTCTCCTCATCATAGCAATCCTTATGTCGTTCAAGCTTGGCATTGAGGTTGATTTTGATGTGGAGTTTTTTCTTTTTCGGGGATAACAATGCTGTCCGCCGGCAGCCGGAGGTTGGCGACGCTGATTGCTCCTTTTTTCGACAATTTGCCCTTTGCAATATTATTGTCGCGAAGATTTCCTGCTTGTACACAGCAAGGAATTTTTAGATATTCCATTAATATTTCAAAAAAACTTTTGCCAAACAGAAACGTCCGCACAAAAGCGGACGTTGGTGCAAAATTATGAAATTGGTTCGGATGAGCCGACTTGCGATTCACGCAAATTACCTTATCATTCACAAAAGCTTTTTTCTTGCGTTTCAACTTGCAGTTCAACCAATACTTCAGGGGGACTGACTCAGAGCTGCGCCGAGCTTTTTGCAGGCAGCTATGGCTTCGTCGCCGGGGGCTTCATCGGCGATCGCACACTCGCAGCAAAGCGCAAGGCGTGCGCCATAAATTGTGTGGTATTGCCTTAAAAAATTATGAATTTTCTAAAAATCATCCAAAAATTGTATGGCAAACGCAGATGAATCGTGTATAATAGATTTGTTGTATACATATAACGAGGTGCTTTATTATGGATCAAAAATATCAGGTCGTTGTGGTCGATGATTACCGTATTTCACGGACGTTTTTTGAAATGATGGTTCAAAACGATGTTCGCTATGCGCTTGCGGGATCGTTTTCCAACGCGGGCGACGCCGTCGCGTTCTGCCTTAATTATCCGGTCGATCTCGTGATCCTGGATGTTATGACGCGCACGGGGATCGACGGTATCACCGCCGCGCGGAAGATCAAGGAGCAAAAGCCGCAGATCAGGATCATCCTCGCGACCTCCACCGCGGAGGCGGCGTGGGAGGATGACGCGCGGGAGATCGGGGTGGAGAGCTTTTGGTACAAGGAATACAGTGAGGAATCGTTGAGCGAGGTAATTGAGCGTACGATTGCCGGGGAACATGTCTATCCGCATAATCCCGTAGATATCAAGCTCGGCAATACAAACCGCATCGAGCTGAGCGACCGCGAGCTGAACGTCCTGCGCGAGCTGACCCTAGGCTATACCAACGAAGAGATCGCCGAGAAGCTGTGCATATCGCCGCACACAGTTCGCTCTCATATTCAGAACTTACTGAACAAAACCGGCTTCAAAAATCGGCTTGCTTTGGTAGTGAACGCGGCGTCGCTGGGCATCGTCGTTAATGATAAAATGAAAAGCGGGACAGCCGACAAATGATTGGCTTGGGGAAAGAAAGATGAAGAAACGAACGAATATCGCGACCGTCATGTTTATAGCAGGGATCCTGCTTGCTGGCGCGGCAAACGCTTTTGCAAGACAACTGATCGCCGATTACGGAGCCGATCCGAACACCCCGGCGATCCTGCCGTTCTTTTCGACGGCAATGTTCTGCCTGAATCTGGCGCTGTACGGTTTTCTGCTCCTGTTCTGGGTGCGGTCGGTACAGCAGCGGCGGCTGCCGGGCAGAGAACGCAGTTATATGATCGCGGCGGCACTGTGCGCGGTCGCCATGCTCATGCTGCGCAGCATCAAATACCGCATGATCGACGGGATGGCGTTTGAAATGCTGCGATACGCATGGTACCTGTACTATGTGCCTATGACGCTGATGCCGGCACTGTTTCTGATGACCTGCATCCGTATTGAGCGCGGCAAAAACAGCCGTTTTGACGAACGGCTGCTCCTGATCCCGACCGGCGTTATCATCCTGCTCTTTTTGACGAATGATCTGCATTATTTCGCGTTCAGACCCGTCGGGGAACAAAATCAAATGACCGGCGCGAACGGCTCTTATACCAACGCGCCGCTGTTCTATATCTACTATGCTTTCTTTGCGGTTTGTATCATTGCCGCGCTTGTCCTGCTGACAAAGGCGAACAGCCGCTCTCATAGTTTTATAAAGATCGCGCTGCCGTTTATTTTTCTGCTTATCATGGCAGCACTGGTGATGCTTGACAAGGTGCTGAACATCGCAAACAAGCCGTCGATGTTCACAATGCCCGAGATCATTGCTTTTTGCATGGTCGGCGTGTTCCTCGTTATCAGCCTGGGTCGATCAGGAGGGCGAGACGGTTTCGGTTCGCCCCGGTACGCGCGTACGGCTCTCCTATATCGACGGCGTCACCAGACCCGAAAATGAATGGATCGTCTTTGACGAGAGTAAAGGGTTCAGCGCACACAGAAACGACTATTCCGCATACAGCGACGACGAGGCGTTCTACTTTATGATGCCGACATCCGACCTGACGATCAAGGCAGGCAGCGTCGAAAAAATCACACAGGTCGCGCTGACCAACGTCAGGTATCCCAACTCGGGCTATTTTGCCGGAGCTTGCAGAACGGTCAGCTTGCCGGAAGACGCGCCGTATACCTTCGCGCGCTTTGTCTGGACAGACAGCGAGACAGGTGAGGAGCTCTCCGACGGAACCCCCTTTGTCTACGGCAGAGGTTACACGGGACATATTTATCTGAAGCCCAAAAAAGGATATTACTTTGACCGAAACGACCTGCCGGAGGATGTGACCATCAACGGCAGCACCGCTCCGGTGCATGACAAAAGCTGCGTCGTTGAGAATTCCGGGCTGTACCGTTTGCAGACCGGCAAGGTCGTCACCGATCCCGGAACGATCAAGAACGCTTCCTTCACGGTGCCGATCCCCGGCGACGGTGCTTACGCGCTGCGTTATCCCAAATTCATCTCGGCAGACGGCGATCCGGATATCTATGCGACTACACGCTGGCTGTCGTATGAGGGCGGCGAATACAGCGATTTCACAGGGACGTTCACAGAAGGTCAGTCGCTCTTCCTGCTGCTCTCCTTCCACTGTACGGATCACGATCGCCATTTCTATAAAGACGGCTCTCACTGGCTGGCGACAAATATCTACATCAACGGCGACCGTGTCGATGTAAATGTTTACGATGACGATATCTATCTTCAGTATCCCGTGAAGATCGGTCCCGCCGCCGGTACGCTCAGCCTGTCCGAATCAATGATCGACACCCTCGATCCCGCGAAACCGGATCCTTTCATCCACCTTGACGCTAATCTTTCCACGAACGATCCCTCTTATGAGCCCGAGCTGATCTGGCGCAGCTCCGATCCCGACATTGCGACGGTAGAGCTGTGGGAAGGCAACGATCGCGCGGCGATCGTCACCGCGGTCGAATACGGCGAGACGTTTTCCCTCACGGCGCAGATCATGCCGCTTGACTCCGAGAACAAGGCGTTTACCTGGTCGACAAACGACAGGATGGTAGTGACGGTTGACAGCAACGGCGTCGTCACGGCTGTCGGGGCGGGTATCGCGTACGTTACCGCTTGCACCGAAGACGGACGCCATATAGCGTCCTGTCGCGTTGACGTCAGTTGCTCTCACATCGAAGGCGATCCGGCGCGGGAAAATGAGATCGACGTCGGCTGCGTCACGGACGGCTCCTACGACGAGGTCATTCGCTGCGCTCTATGCGGCGAGGAATTAAGCAGAGAACATAAAACCGTTCCGGCGACCGGTCATCAGTTCGGCGAATGGGTCATCACCCTTGAACCCACAGCCACCACTCCGGGTGAAAAGGAGCGCATCTGCTCTGTGTGCGGTCATAAAGAAACTCAGGCGATTGAAGCGACTCAACCGCATGTACTCGGCGACGTTGACGGCGACGGCATTGTGACGATCCACGACGCGACCGCGATCCAGAACCACCTGGCAGATATTCCCGCTGCTTATAATGAAAAAGCTGCCGATACAGACGAGGACGGTTATGTGACAATAAATGACGCAACTTATATTCAGTTGTGGCTTGCAGATCTGCTGTCCGGCGATAATATCGGAAAAGTAATTTAAGGTAACACCAACAAGGCTGTCGCAAATCGAAAGATTTTGCGGCAGCCTTTGGTTTTGAATGTATTATTGAATTTTAAGCTTGCAACAATGCGCAGCAAACCTTAGGGTGGAGTTTTCCATCCTATTTTTGCATAAATGTTAAAAGATTTATGACTTTTACGCAGCCTCCTTTTTAAATCAATCTACTCCTAAACGATTGTTGAAGGTTCTGTTCCGGAGTTTTTTGATGTTAAACGCAAATGCGAGCAGGAAAAACTGTGTTATCCCGTTCTCTTCAAGGTAAGTGTAGTTTTCTTCACTTGCGTATCTCGCGTCGGCGGTAATATTTTCATACTTTCTGCCTGTATCTTTTGCCAGACTTTCTAAAAAAGGAATCAGCGTGGTTGTATCTGTTGGATTCGGGAACAATCCTAATCCGACGATGTACTCACTTTCAACACCAATCTGCACATTGTATGCCGGTTTGAGCTGACCGTTTTTCATATGGTCTTCTTTCATCCGCATAAATGTTGCGTCCGGGTCAGTTTTGGAACAACTTTGTATAATTAACCTGCTTTCTGTGTGGTTTTTCAGCAATTTAATTATACAGTAAAAGCACTGACCGGGCAACCCTTTCGGGCTACCCGGTCTTTTACTTTTTGTTAGATCTTAGTGCGACAGCCCCGGTGCAAAAATTTAAAATCCGTTCAAAAAATGCAAGGGTCAATCCAAGCCGCAGTCGCGCTTCCCATTGCCGGATTTTTGCTCACCTCAAATCAAGCGGCGTTGCCCAAAGGATCATTGCTTTTCAAAAACCATTTCGCTTTCTTCGTCAACAACGGTGATCCTGTTTCCGTCAACCGTGAACGAAAGCTCGCCGTCAGCGTCAACCAGCTTGCCGTCCTTAACGGAGTATTTAGCCCCCATAAAGTCCGCCTTGTCGCCGTCGAACACAAGGTCGGTGGGCAAGCCCATGCTTTTAAGGCGTTCGATCTGTTCGGTAGCGTCCTTGCCGTCGCTCTTCATTTCGACGAACACATAGGTTCCGTCAAGACCGGAGGTCTCGGATTTTTCGGCATTGCTGCCCTCGGAGCTGTTTGCAGAGCTGCTTTCCGCAGAAGCGTCGGCGGTGGTGGCAGCATTGCCCTCGGCAACGGTTGTAACAATGCCTTCGGCAGCCGAGCCGCCGTTATCGCCTTCCGGGCTGCTGCCGCAGGCAGCGAGGGACGAAGTGAGCATAATTGCCGCCGCAGCAAGAGCGGCAACAGAGAATAATTTCTTTTTCATAATAAAATCACCTTTATTCAAAATAATAAACAAATACTTGTTATAGCTATGATATCATCTTCACCCCGAAAATGTCAAGAAAATACGAAAACAAAACCACAAAACGGCAACGCCGCAAAATTCAAAAGCCATCGAAATTGCGACGTTGCCGTGGAGTGATTATTATTTAGTTTTAAAAGAATCGCGATTTGCTTAGCCTGTTAATCCGGCTAAATTTTTTTGTAATTGTGTAGCGTCGTTAATATCAAAAGCACCGTTACCGTTCACATCGGCAAAAGCAAGCTGATTATCTCTTATTGGTTCAAGCTCAGCAAGATGATACTGAATTGCGGTAACGTCATTAATATCTACAACACCATTACCATTAACATCACCCATCGGCGATAGCTTTTTATCATAATCTCCATCTTCGTTTGAATTAACCATAACAGCTATATTGTTTTCGTCTTTTTTAATAATTGCAGAACTGCTTTGTGTATTGTACGCTACGGTTATTTTTCCACTATTTTTTTTGGCTGTTATAGTAATATAACCAAGGCTATCTTCGGAACTATCAGTTTCTAACAAGTAATCACCATTTTCTTGTTTGGACAAAGTTACATTGTTAGTATTACTTCCGGAAACAGTAATAGAATACCAATCAGATTCATCTTTTGAATTATTTGTCATCATGGTTATCGAATATGTAGCATTTGAACCTTCAATATTTATATAGCCCTCAGGCTTTACCAGTGTAGAAGTTCCCTTTTCTACTTTTGCATAATATGATATATTCTCATAATCCACCATCATAGAATAATCAGATGGTGTTGTATATGAAAAAGAACACTCTTTTGTATTATCAAATGCATATAATTTTCTGTCGTCAAGTTGATCTGAAATTGGGTAATCTGTTATACCTTCGCCTACGGTTAGATTTTCTATATCATTGAAAATCGTTAATCCCGCAATATAGTAGTCTTTAGATACTTCAGGGTAGAATTCCGGATCCGTCAAAGAATTATATTTGATTAGCAATTTAATTTGTCCCGGATCTGATTCGTTGCCATTATAATAGCATTTTCCATTATTATCATTCTGATATGGACAAATCCAGCGATCATAATCTTCATTATCTTCATCATCTTTATAATGATAATAGATGCAAGCATTATCATACAAGCCATTTTGTGATAATTTATTTGGGTCTGCAATCAGAATTCTATGCTCATATGTTTTGCCGTTATATTCATACTCTCCACTTTCTATCCCATAACCTAAAACAGTATGATGTTTTATATTATTATTTGGATTTTTATATGCATACTCGATCAGAATAACACTGTGATTTTTTTTAGCTTCTTCTTCGTTTTCAACTGTTTTCAATTCTTCTTCGATTTTTTTTATAAAATTCTTCTGAGTAATAGAGGTTGTGCCGGAATTCTGAGAACCTTCGTCTGTTGTCGATGAAGAATTTTCGGTTGATAATGCTATCGATCTACGTGCTGTTGCGTAATATCCACAGTTTTGTAATTCACTTAAAACGCTTATTAAGGTTATAAGCTTGTTTTTGTCAGTAGGCAAAGCGTTACTAATATTTCCTACGCCGTAATCTGACAAACTTAATAATCCTTGTTTAACCAAAATCTCAGCAACTGTCATACCAAAACAAGAACCCGGCCAGAATGTCCAATCATTTTTTGAGATATTATTAAGTTTCGTTTCCAATGTATTCAAGTCATTGATATTTTCGATATGAAAGATTTCTGCTAATTTTTTAACTGTGTCCTTATCAATAGATGCGCCTTTAACACTATCCTTTGTATTATTAAAACCCCAGTTATCTGTTCCCCAGGAAAATGTATAATCATATATATCGGATTCTTTAAAGGTGAATTCTTGTTCTGAATTGGCATATTTTTCAGCTGCGCTGTTTTTTGTCCCTTGAATTTCAATTCCGTTATTATCATTATCCTGGAATTTTAAAATTCCAAATTCCATTTCATCAAAATTCAGAAAATCATTAATTGTTCCATTGTCTAAATAATAACCAAATGCTTTTTCTCCAATTGATTTCACACTTGGAGGGATGGTAACACTTTTTAATGAATTGCAATTTGCAAAAGCATAGCTGCCGATTTTTGTAACGGTGTTTGGGATTATAATGCTTTCAATATTACAACCAAAAAATGCGCCCTGCGTAATGCTTTTCGTACCGGATTTAAGTGTTATAACATCTGGCTCCGGTGTAGTCGATCCAACCTTATAATCGTAAGCAGCACTACCGGCATAAACAACACCGTCAGATTGCTCTTTATACCATTTTGTGTTTACAAATGCTACGAAACCAATGTTAATAACGCTGTCAGGAATATCTATTGTTTCCAAATTCACGCAACAGCAAAACGCAAGATCACCAATTCTTATCACACTACTAGGTATTACAATGCTTGTCAATCCCGAACATCCCCAAAATGCTTCCTTACCAATAACTTCTACACCTTCGGGTATTATTATTTCTGTCAGATTAGTAAAACCATAAAACGCTTCTTCTGCAATACCTACAGTTCCTTCCTTGAGTGTTAGAGAGGTATTTTCCGGCATTGTTCCTTTATATCCGTAAGCGACCTTACCGGCATATACAATGCCGTCAGGCTGAGAATCATACCAAGTTGTGTTATCGAATGCCCAGCAATCAATACTTGTTACACTATCGGGTATGGTTATGCTGGTTAGGCTTGTGCATTCGGAAAACGCCCCACAACCGATGCTTATCACGCTATCGGGTATGGTTATGCTTGTTAGGCTTGTGCATTCGGAAAACGCCCCACAACCAATGCTTATCACGCTATCGGGTATGGTTATGCTCGTTAAGTTTTCGCATCTGTTAAACGCATATTTGCCAATAAATTCTACGCTGTTTGGTATTACAGTGTTCGCACAACCCTGAATCAGTGTTTCTTTTCCGGTTTCAATAATAGCATTACAATTATTTCGGCTGTCATATATAGCATTTCTCTCATCAACTGTTATGCCGGTTAAGCTTGTGCACCATTGAAACGGACAATCACCAATGCTTATCACGCTTTCGGGTATGGTTATGCTTGTTAGGCTTGTGCAGTTGAAAAACGCGAAATCACCAATACTTATCACGCTTTCGGGTATGGTTATGCTTGTTAGGCTTGTGCATTCGTAAAACGCCCACCTACCTATGCTGGTCACGCTTTCAGGTATTGTTATGCTCTTTAGGCTTGTGCATGTGGAAAACGCATAGCTTCCAATGCTCCTAACACTATTGGGTATGGTTATGTTCGTCAGGATGGTTTGTTCAAACGCAGACTCGTTAATTCTTTTCACGCTGTCGGGAATTACAGTATTACTACACCCCTGAATCAGGCAGTTGCTTTCTGTTTCGATAATAGCATTGCAATTATTTCTGCTGTCGTATTTCATGTTATTTTCATCTACGATTATACTTGATAATTTATTGCAACCTCTAAAGGCACCCACTCCAATGCTTGTTACACTGTCGGGAATTGTTATACTTGTTAAACCAGTGCCACTAAACGCATCACCTTCAATGTTTGTCACACTATCGGGGATTATTATGCTTGTTAAACCAGTGCCACAAAACACACCGTATTCGATGTTTGTCACACTATCAGGGAGTATTATGCTTGTTAAACCAGTGCCACTAAACGCACATAATCCGATACTTGTTACGCTTTCCGGTATGCTGACGCTTGTAATTGTTCTGCATTCGTAAAACGCATCACTACCGATTTTTGTTACTCCGTCTTCAATAATTACTTCGTTAATATTATATTCTCTCCACAGATTTATACTAAATGCATTATCTTCAATAACTCCGTTTCCACTGATTATAAGAGTGCCATCGTCGTCAATCGTCCATGTGCAGTCGCCTGTTGTTCCGCTGGCGATTATTTCTTTCAAAGCTACAAACGGATTATTATTTATATTTGCATAGGTTTCTGCATAAGTGCTCGGATTACCATAGATCGTCAAATTTGAACATCCATCAAACACCATATTCCCAATTTCAGTTACGCTTTCGGGTATGGTTATACTTTCCAGCTTTGTGCAGCCTTTAAAAGCGCAATAGTCGATATTTGTTATGGTGTCAGGTAAATCTATGCTCTCAACTATTTTACAATCATAAAACACACCTTCTTCAATGCTTGTTATCCCGTCCGGAACGATTATATCCTTAAGATTTGTGCAACTCAAAAAAGCAAATTTCCCGATGCTTTTAACACTGTTAGGTATGGTTATGTTTGTCATTTTTGAATTGGAAAAAGCATGATTGCCTATGCTTGTCACACCGTATTCAATAACAACCTTGTTAAATTCATAATTGCTCCAGGGTGCCGGATATCTTGGAATATAAGAATCCATGGCTCCGTTGCCGCTGATGGTCAGAGTACCGTTTTCATTAAGCTCCCACGTACAGTCGCCTGTTGTTCCGCTTACCGCGCTGACTGAATCATCTGTAACCTCTGCAGCCGAAACTGTAAACGGAATTGCTGAGAATGTTGTTATAATAATTAATAATGTCAATAAAATCGCCGTTGTTTTTTTAAAAAGCTTTTTCATAAATAATCCACCTTTATTATCCATAAAAACAAACCGAATCCTCGAAAAAAGCTGCCTTGACGATTACCTAAAATCAAGTTCAACTGAATCAGAATAGTTATTTAATGTAATTGTAATTGATTTTTCATAATTTACATCTTCACATTTTAACGTAATTTTGTATTCTCCGCATGGAATGTCAATAGATGCATCGGATAAATTAATGCTAATTATTCCTCCCTCTTGTATAATTTCATATTCAATAAGTGTATTTATACTATCTTTTAAATTAAATGTTAACGTTCCCTCTACATTGTTTGTGTATCCACGTGTACCCTTAATTGTACAAATCACTGTTATATATTCATCATTTCTAATATCATTCGGAAGCGTGATTTCTATAGTATTAGTAAATAAATCACCACATAATATTTGTTTTTCTGTTCCGACGTTAAAATCATAGCCCGAGTCACCGGAATCGGTTGTATAAATATCAGTTATATTCCATCCTGTATTTATCGTTTTTATCGAATCTTTTGGCTCTTCTGCTTCAGTGCTGACTGTGTTATCAATTACCCGCTCCGTATTTTTTTGTTCTTCTATCGGTCTGTCGGTCTCCTTGGGCTTAACAGTTTGTTCAGGTTTTTTTGTGTTGTTTTCTTGCTCGTTTCGTCCCGGCTGTTCCCTTTGCTCTGTTGCTCCGGTTCGCACCGGAGAATGATTTTCCGATTCTGAGCTTTCGTTGTCCTGCTCTTCCGAATTTATTTCTTGTTCATATATTTCCTCGTTTTGTTCCGTAACTCCTGTGGCTTTAGGCTTTTCTATTGGTTTTGTTGTTTCTGCAAGAAATGTGGTCTTGATTTCATTTTGTGTCAAGAGTTCTTCGTCTTTTGGATAGGTAAATGTCGAGGAATTATCTGCCCCCCCAACAATTGCCTCCTCGACAATCGACCCGGTCAGAGGAGTGAAGTTGCGGTTTAAATTCAACGGAGAAAAAATCGAATTACTAACCGCGATTACCAAACACGCCGCTGTGCTCAGATGGAGCGGGTTCAGATAAAAAAGCTTTTTTTTTGGTTTTGCGTTTATTGCGTTTTCGATCCAGCTTTCGGGAACCTCGAAATTTTGCAGCGCATTAAAATTAACTTTTTTCATTCCGTTTCACCTCCGTAGATCGATTTTAGCATTTCTCGTCCTCGTTTTAGCATCACCTTTACAGTATTGGGATTTCTACCGAGAATATCAGCAATTTCTTTGACCTTGTAGCCTTCGCAGTAATGAAGGTACAGGATCTCGCGATAATCCTGTTTAACCTTCATTAGTGCCCATGAAACATCCATTTCGTCCTCGCTTTTAAAGCTCGGCTCGTTTGGAAGCTCACAAAGGGAGATCTCGCGGCGGTTTTTTCGCAAAAAACTGTAGCACTCGTGAATTGCGACTTGGATCAGCCAGTATTTGAGGTGGTTTTCGTCATTAATTGAGGGGGATTTTGTCAAAAGCTTAACAAATGTGTTCTGAAAACAATCCTCAGCATCGGCATGGTTTTGAAGCCGCATGACGCACACGCCCGCTACAGTTTGGGCATATTTACGCACAACATCTTCGTATGTTAAACCCGCGTATAACACCGCGATCATCTCCCCTCTACTAATAAAACGCCTGAAATCGACATTTGGTTACAATAAATTATATAATTTCAGGAGATTTTTTTCAATATTTTTAAATATTTATATAATTTTCTTAAAAAGTACACAAAACATCACAAAATTTTATGCAGTGTTTTTATGAGAAAGATATAAAAAAGAACGCCCGGTTTTCCGAGCGTTCCGTGTTATTAAACAACTATCTTTTGTAGGTTATTGTTTTGCCGGCGGTGTCATAGTAGCTGGTGAATTCTTTTCCGTCGGCTGATATACAGCGAACAGTATATGTGTAGGTTCCGCCGGAGCGAACATCGGTATCAACAAAGCTTGTGCCGGTCGTGTCGCCAAGGCGCGTCCAGCCGTTTCTGCCCTTGTAGTATACCCTGTATTTCGCTGCACCGGTAACCTTGTTCCAGCCGATTTTTACTCCGCTTTTTGTGCTTGTGAGTGAAGAAATCATAGGTGTTGCAACAAAGGTATGCTTGCTACCTGTGTGGTTGTAGTCGCTGATAAAGTTTCCGTCCTTGTCCAAGCAGCGAACGGTATATGTGTAGGTTCCGCCCGAGCGAACGTCGGTATCAACAAAGGATGTTGAAGCTGTATTTCCCATTCCTGTCCAACCGCCTTTGCTGTTCTTGTAGAATACTCTGTATTTTGCTGCGCCGGGAACCTTGTTCCAACTGATTTTTACTCCGCTTTTTGTGTTTGTAAATGACGTAATATTTGGTGTTGCAACAAAGGTATGCTTCCAGCCGGTATGGTTGTAGTCGCTGACACAGTTTCCGTCTTTGTCCAGGCAACGAACGGTGTATGTGTATGTGCCGCCCGAACGAACGTCGGTGTCAACAAAGGAGGTTGAGGTCGTATTTCCCATTCCTTTCCAATCACCGTTTTTGCCCTTGTAATAAACCCTGTACTTCGCCGCGCCGTCAACACTGTTCCAGCTCAGCTTTACGCCGTTTGCTGTGTTTTCAATTTTATTCACCTTTGGAGTTGCAATAAACGTTGCCTTAAAGCCGTCGGGATTGTAGTCGGTGACAAAATAGCCGCTTGCGTCCAATCCTATGACAGTGTAGGTATAGGTTGAGCCGGATTTTACTTCGTCGTCAACAAACGAATTTGAGGTCGTATTGCCAAGCTCTACCCAGCCGTCTTTGCCGTTATAGAAAATTCTGTAGGAATAAACGCCGTCGATCTTATCCCAACTGAGCTTAATGCCGTCCTCGGTGCTCTGATATTTGTTTATTTCGGGAGTTTTAAGATATGTACAATCTATTCCGAAACGGTCATAGTTGCTTACATAATCACCGTCTTTGTTAATTGCTCTGACAGTGTAAATATATGTTCTTCCGTTTCTTACATTCGTGTCAAGATAGCTTGTTGAGGTTGTGTCAGCTATACCGTGCCAGCCATCCTTGCCGTAGCAAAAAACTCTGTAGCCATAGACGTTTTCAAGCTGCTCCCACTCAATTTTGATTCCATCGTAAACGCTTCTTGCAGAATACAGTCCGGGATAAATACGAGATGATACAGATCCGTCAATGCCCCAATCAACATAAACTCCTGTACACAGAATTGCTTTTTCAACCTCATCCTTGGAAATACCGAGCTGATCGGCGATATCGTCGAGGAGCTGCTGGTCGCTCTTGCCGGAGTATTCTCTTGCATTGTCGAGCGTATACAAAAGGAAATCACATAAGATATCTAACTTTGTTGCTGACGGACGGAGAGCTTCTCCAACGATGTTACCGAGTGAAGTAATAGTGAGCGGCGGGGCATATTTTGATCTGTCAACGCCGTTGTCCCATACAACATAGTAACTCTTTTTTTCGGAGTCAACATTATTTTCTACCAATTTGCCTGTGCAACTTGCTGTGTGTCCAAAGCATTCGGGACTGATAAGAAGGTCGCTGGTCTGCAAGCTCCATGTTGTGCCGGCAGCAAAGATACAGAAGTAACCATGATCGCCCGTAAGTTCTATGCCTTTGTTGGCAAAATCAAATGAATAAATCCCGTCTCCTTCATCTGTCATTTTTCCCTTCTTTGATCCCCAAGTGATCAATTCGCCGTACCAGTAATCATACAAGTAGAAGAAAACGCCTTGTTTGATCGTATCGGTATTCCAGCCGGTAGTTTTAACATCAAAGTATACCTTAGCAGATTCGGAATCATCGCGCTGTACATAAGGATAGTCCGTAATTATTGTAGTTGGTTCCGTAGGCTCTGGTTCGTCGGGGGTAGCAGGATAAGGAGGATAAGGAGGATCGAAAATTGTTTGTAGAACTCCGTTTCCGTCAAAGGTATATTCAAGGTCAGTATCAAATCCTTCTATCTTATTGCCGAAAATGTCAAAAGCATCTTCCTCTTTAAAGTAGGTCTTGCAGTTTCTCAAAAGGTTTCCGTTTTTCTGAGCATAGTAAACCTTGCCGTCCTTTGAAAAGAAACCGTTTCTGGCACGCTGACCGTAAGGATTATCGCTGTCGCCTGTGAGATAATAATAATACTTTTCTCCGTCAACTTCCTTGAAGCCGTCCTCATTCATCGGAGTATGAGTATATTTCAACTCACCGAATATGCCGTTGCCCTTTGCCATTTCTTCCTTTGATCTTTCGGCAGTAGGCCATGAGCCGTATGTGCCGTCGCCAAAGTAGAAGAACCACTCGCCGGAATAACCAAGCTTGCCCGAAAGCGCGCTTTCGGATGAATACTTGGTGTTGTCATCAAGAACATAGACCATATTGTCAAAGTTGAGCATAAAACCGTAGTCTTCATTGTCCTCAAATGTGTTTACAAATTTGCCGAGTGCCGACTTGTCGCCGTAAAAGAAACTGTCTCCCATCTCTTCCCAGAAGCCTTCCTGCTCAAGGTAAATAGAGTCGTCGTCCTCTGTGTAGCCCTCGCTTGGTATATCAATAGTTTGGAGAGCCGCCTTGTAGATCGGAGCCTCTGTATCCATTTCGCCATTTACGTAGTTGTTCCAAATCACCATTGGAACATCAGACGGAAGATCAACATAGTACATCTGAGGCTGATCGGCGGCATATGCCTTGTAGCCGCACCAAGGATTTCCCGAGCCTGTGCCGCCCCACCAGTACATACCGGCGGTATCGCCTGTCTGCTTTGAAAACTCATTGTACCAGTCGGAGGGCATATAAAAATATACTCTGCGCGTATCAACTTTGCCGTATGCGTGATCGTAGTGTCCGTCCGGATCGGTAGCCGCAGAAACACCGGCTGTACCGAAAGACGACAAAACAAGGGTTAGTGAAATAAACATACTTAACAACTTTTTCATTAAAAAATCCTCCTTTGGGTTGATCTGTGTAGATGTTTATTATACTTATATCTGTTATCAAAAAGAACTTCAAAAACTTATAACATCATAAAATAGTATCAAATGCGCGTACAACACCGCGACCATCCCCTCTCTGATAGTAAAACGTCTTAAATCGGCGTTTGGTTACAATAAATTATAACTTTTTTATATGTTTTTTCAATTATTTTTAGTTTAAATTGAAAATAATACAAAATTAATTGAAAAAAGTACAAAAACCGCCCCCTCCCGACTTCAAAAAACTCGAAATCGGGAGGGATATTGATTTAGCTCAGTTCATCAATAAGAAAAGCAAGGTACATTTGCAGGCGGGTCACATCATTGATATCAACTTTTCCATCACCGTTTACGTCGGCGGCAGCAAGTTGTTCATCTGATAATTCAGTGAGACCTACAAGACTTTTCTGAATTTCGGTTACGTCTTTAATATCGATTGCGTTGTTGAAATTAACGTCGCCGATCTCATGATTCAGCGGTAGTTTATCAATTTTTGTCGGCTCAATAAGCCATTCTCCGCAATGTTTACAACGAACGCCTTCGGTTGAGCCTTCCTTGGTATAAGTCGGCTGAACAGCAGGTGTGATTTCGTATTGATGTCCCAAAGCAGGAACGATCTGCTGTTCGGTTATAATCTCGCCGCATACCGCGCAGTGGCTGCCCTCGGTCAAGCCGGTTTCTGTGCATGACGGTTCAACCGCGCTGTCAATTTCGGCTGTATGAGCTGTTTTTTCTATGATACTCCACTCAACATAAACCAAACCGCAATGCTCACACTGTACGCCGGAGGTATGTCCCTCGTGCTGACAATCGGAAGCAACGGCAGGAACGATAACGGGCTTGTGACCAAGTGCCGGGATTTCTTCCTGAGCAACGATGATCTCACCGCAAACAGAACAGTGGCTGCCCTCGGTCAAACCGGTTTCTGTGCAGGTTGCCGGAATCGCTTCGTCAGTAACAATGGTGTGGTTATTGCAAACAAAGTTGAATCCGTTTTCTTTTGCGTATCGCTGTGCTTCACTGTTACAGCTTCCGAATATTGTGAAATCCTCAATTATGTTTTCATCATAATAATAACCAAATGCTCTTACACCAATACTGGTCACACTAGATGGTATTGTAATTTCTGTCAAGCTTTCACAATCGTAAAATGCGTAGCTATTAATGCTTGTAACGGTTTCGGGGATTACTGTATTCTTACATCCCAAAATTAAAGTATTACTTTTTGAATCAATAATTGCATTACAATTGTTTCGACTGTCATATTCTGTATTTCCTTCGTCTACTGTTATGCTAGCCAGATTTGTGCAACCATCAAAAGCATCAATTTCTATTTCGGTTACACTGTTAGGAATGGTTATACTCGTTAGATTAGTGCAACTATCAAAAGCCAATGAATCAATAAAAGTTACGCTATCCGGAATAGCTATGTTTGCAAGGCTTGAGCAACCTGAGAACGTATAATACTCTATCGTAGTAACACTATCAGGAATGGTTATATCTGTAATACTGTTGCAATTATAGAATGCGTAAACTCCAATACTTTTAACACTGTTAGGGATTGTTACACTAATCAGACTTGAACAATTTTCAAACGAATACGTGCCAATATTCGTCACTCCATCTTCAATGATAACCTTGCTGAATTCATATTTTTTCCACGGTTTAAGTGATAAATAACCATAATCTTCCATAGCACCATTGCCGCTGATGGTCAGTGTACCCTCTTCGTCAAGTTCCCATTTACATTGTCCTGTTATGCCACTGGCGATTATATTTTTTATAGCTGCAAACGGAATATTATTTGTATTTGCGTAGGTTTCTGCGTAAGAGCCTTCGTATCCGTAAATAGTCAGATTTGAACAGGATCTAAAGGCTTCGTCCTCAATATCGGTAACACTTTCCGGTATAGTAATACGCGAAAGGTTTTTGCAATTACAAAATGCCCAATTGTCAATGCTTGATACACTGTCCGGTAAAGTTATGCTTGTGAGGCTTGGACAATTGTTAAATGCCCATTTACCGATACTCGTAACATTGTTCGGGATCGTAACATTTGTGAGCTTTGAGCAGTTACTGAACATGTCTTCATTTATAATTGTTAAGTTTTTCGGAAGAGTAATACTGATAAGGTTTTTGCAATTCTTGAAAGCTCCGCTGCCGATACTTGTAACACGGTTGGGAATAGTTACATTGGTAAGACCGGAGCACCAATAAAATGCAGTGCTTCCAATGCTTTTTACGCTGCTTGGGATTGAAATATTCGTTAATCCCTCGCAATCGTAAAACATAAAATTTGGAATACTTGTCATATTATTTGGGAGAGTGACATTATTAAGTTTTTTGCACCAGAAAAACAAGCTGCTTCCAAAACTTGTAACGCTGTTTGGAATGGTTATACTTGTCAATTCTCTGCAATCTTCAAACGCAGAATCACCAATACTTGTTACACTGTTGGGAATAGTAATGCTCGGAAATTCTGCACTTTCAAATGCAGAACGACCAATGCTCGTTACACTGTTAGGAATGTTTATTTCTGTAGAGCATGTGCAATTATGGAATGCATAATTGCCAATGGTTTTTACTCCGTTTTCAATTGTAACTTTATTGATTTGATAGTCATTCCAAGGGGCGGAATCTCCATAGGTGTAATTTCCCATAGCACCGTTTCCGCTGATCGTGAGCCTGCCTTTGTCGTCAAGCTCCCAAGTGCAGTCGCCTGTTGTGCCGCTGTCGAATATATTTTTTATAGCCACAAACGGAATATTTTTTGAATTTGCATAGGTTTCTGCGTAAGAGTCTTCGTATCCGTATATTGTCAAATTGGTGCAATTATTAAATGCGTCATGACCAATAGTTGTGACAGAATCAGGAATGGTCACAGAGGTCAGTCCGTTACAACCGGAAAACGCGTCATAATCAATAGTTGTTACAGAATCGGGAATGGTAACAGAAATCAAGTTTTTGCAATTATGGAACGCATATCTATTAATACATTTTACAGATTCGGGAACGACAAAGTTTGAATCTGTCTTGCCAATCGCATACTGCATAATGATACCGTTTTTATTATATAAATTGCCGTCAATTGAAATGTATGCAGGATTATCACTTTCTACCGTAATATTTGTCAGACTGCTGCAAGAGCAAAATATTCCAGTGCCAATACTTGTAACAGAGCTTGGAATATTTACAGAAGACATTTTGCACCCTGTAAATGCAAAATGACCAATACTTGTAACAGCATTTGGAATAGTTACAGATTCAAGACTGCACCAATCAAAGGAATATGCACCAATACTTGTAACGGAATCCGGAATGGTTACAGAGGTAAGATTTCCGCAATGTGCAAAAGCCCAATCGCCGATGTTTGTTACTCCGTCCTCAATTATTACATTATTGACTTTGTTGCCTTTCCACGGAGCATAGTTATCAGTATTATAGTTTCCCATAGCCCCGTTGCCGCTGATGGTCAGTACGCCTTCTTCATCTAATGTCCAAGTGCAATCGCCTGTTGTGCCGCTGTCAGTTATAGCGACAAACGGAATGTCATGTGAATTTGCGTAGGTTTCAGCGTAAGAGCCTTTAATACCATATAATTTAAATTTTGAGTGCTTGTAAAAAGCATTTTTACCAATACTTGTCACGCTGCTGGGTATGGTTATACTGACTAGTATTCTTGATGTTCCATAAAATGCATAATCACCGATGCTTGTCACGGTGTTAGGTATTGATATGCTCCCCATTGATAAGCAACCGTCAAACGCATAATCACCAATTCTTGTTACACCATTCTCAATTACTGCTTTGTTAAATTCCAACCGACTCCATGTAGACCAATAAAGATAACGACTGCGTTCGTCTAATTCCATTGCACCGTTTCCGGTTACGTACATAGTGCCATCAGTGTAAATCGTCCATCTGCAATCACCTGCCGGTCCGCAATAATACACTTTTTCGGAGTCTACAAAATAAAAGTTGTTTTCGTTTGCGTAGGTTTCTGCGTAAGAGCCCGGTTTTCCGTAAATATGCAACTTTGTACAAGAATCAAATGCTCCGTAATCAATGGAAGTTACGCTTTCCGGAATGACTATTTTCATAAGACCTTTACAATTACTAAACGCACGATAACCAATGGAAGTAACACTGTCCGGTAGAATGATGGTATCAAAACTATAATTTTCGCAGCCCGCAAATGTACCGGCATTGATCCTGGTTATTCCATCGGGAATGTTTATATTTGAAAGAACTTTACAGTTATAAAACGCTTCGTTGCCTATGTTGGTCAAGCTGTCAGGTATGTCCATAATTGATTTCAAGCTTGTGCAATTGTAAAACGCTGAATTGCCAATATTAGTCATGCAATCGTTTAAAGAAACAGATTCCAGATATGAGCAATCACGAAATGCGTTATTTCCAATACTTGTTACATTACCCTCAAATTTAACCATGCGAAATTCAAGCTCTGACCAAGGAGCAAGGAAACCGGAAGAGTAATCCGCCATAGCTCCGTTGCCGCTGATCGTAAGAACACCGTCGTCCAGCGACCAAGTGCAGTCGCCTGTAGTTCCGTTGTCAAGTAAAGCATAAAATCTTATGTTGTTTTCATTCGCATATGTTTCAGCGTAAGAGCCCGGTTTTGCATAAATAGTCAGATTCGGACAATCTAAAAAAGCTTCATCACCAATTTCTGTGACGCTTTCAGGAATTATGATTTTGGTCAAATTTGTGCAATCCTCAAATGCTTTTTCTCCAATATAAGCTACGCTATTCGGAATTAAAACGCTTGTTAAGCTTGTGCATTCTGAAAACGTATAATCTTCGATACTTGTTAATCCATCTGGTAAATTAACTTTTTTTAGATTATTACATCTATAAAACGCATTATAACCAATGGAAGTAACACTGTCTGGTAAAAATATTTCGGTTAGGGTTGAGCAAGATCCAAATGCACAATCTCCAATACTTGTTACACTGGCCGGTATATATATTTGATTTAGGTTTGAGCAAAATTGAAATGCACAATTTCCAATGCTCGTTACACTTTTTGATATGCTTACGCTTTTAAGACTTGTATATTCATAAAACGATAATGCACCAATATGGGTAACTCCATAACGAATTTCTACAGTGTTGATATCACAGTAGTGCCAAGGCTCATAATAAGGTCTTTTGGTATCTGCCATAGCTCCGTTTCCGCTAATTGTCAAAACACCATTTTCAAATGTCCAAGTGCAGTCTCCTGTTGTTCCGCTTACCGCGCCGACGGAATCTGCTGTTGCTTCTGCTGCCGAGACGGTTATCGGTACCGTTGACATCAGCATTAGTGCCGTTAGTATGACGGCGAGTGATTTTTTGATTAATTTTTTCATAATGAACCTCCTCATTTTTTTGAAGTATATTTTATTTATGACTATGAGAAAAACCTCTCATAGTTGTTTGTTTCCATTATATCCCTTTCGTCTGAAGTTTATCTGAAGTTATGGCTTATATATAAAGAAGTTTTAAATATTTATAAGAGTTTTTGTTTTAATTAGGCGAAATAACGTTGATGCTATAAACCCGCGTATCCACTGTTATTATCTCCTCTCTAATAATAAAACACTTCAAATCGCCATTTGGTTACAAATTAATCTTTTTTTTCGGGTATTTTTCAATGCATTTAAAAAATCACTAAAAAGTATAATTAGCCTCAATTTTTAACAGGGGGTTAAAAACACATAAAAAAGAACGCCCGGGTCTCCCCGAGCGTTCCCAAAAACACAAAGTATTATTTTGTTTCAAATGTAAATTTGCCGTCCTTGTAATCGCAAACCACCTCTGCGCCCTCGGCAATCTTGCCGTCGAGCATTTGCTCCGAAAGCGCGTCCTCGATCTCGCTTTGGATCGCACGGCGAAGCGGTCTTGCGCCGTAGTTGTCATCAAAGCCCTTGTCGGCAACTGCCGAAACTGCCTCGTCGGTAAAGGTGATCTTGATATCCATTGCTTCGAGCCGCTTTGAAAGGGTCGAAAGCATCTTGGAAGCGATTTGCCTGATCTCGTCCTGAGTGAGCTTGTTGAACACGATGATATCGTCAACACGGTTGAGGAACTCCGGACGGAAAACCTGTCTGAGCTCGCCGAGTACAAGGCTCTTGATGTCCTCCTGCTCGCCGGAGCTTTCGTCCTTTTGCTTGAAGCCGAGGGACTTTTGCTTGTCGGTTATCAGCCTTGCGCCTACGTTTGAGGTCATGATGATGACCGTGTTCTTAAAGTCAACCGTTCTGCCCTTGGAATCGGTCAGTCTGCCGTCCTCAAGGATTTGCAGTAGCATGTTGAAAACATCCGGGTGCGCCTTTTCGATCTCGTCAAAGAGCACCACCGAATACGGCTTTCTTCTGACCTTTTCGGTAAGCTGTCCGCCGTCCTCAAAGCCTACGTAGCCCGGAGGCGAACCGATGAGCTTGGACACCGTGTGCTTCTCCATGTATTCGGACATATCGAGCCTGAGCATCGCGTTTTCGTCGCCGAACATTGCCTGGGCAAGTGCCTTGCAAAGCTCGGTTTTGCCCACGCCTGTGGGTCCCAGGAAGATGAACGAGCCTACCGGTCGTTTTGGATCCTTGAGCCCTACTCTACCGCGGCGGATCGCCTTTGAGATCGCCGAAACCGCTTCGTCCTGACCCACTACTCTTTCGTGAAGCACCTGCTCCATGTTGAGCAGTCTTTCGCTTTCTTCCTTGGTGAGCTGAACCACCGGAACTCCTGTCCAGTCCGAAACGATCTGCGCGATCGTCTCTGCCGTCAGCTCGCCGCAGCTTGTGCTCTGCTTCTCCTGCCAGTCCTTCTTTGCCTTGTCGAGCTTTTCCTGAACCGCCTTTTGCTCGTCTCTGAGCTTTGCAGCGCGCTCAAAATCCTGCTCGTTGATCGCGCTAGCCTTTTCCTTTTCAAAGTCCTTGATCTCTTCTTCAAGCGACTTTATGTCCTCGGGCGAGGTGAGCGATTGCAGGCGAACCTTTGACGCGCCCTCGTCGATCAAGTCGATCGCCTTGTCGGGCAAGTATCTGTCCGCAATGTAACGCGAGGAAAGCTTTACCGCGGCTTCGATCGCCTCGTCGGTGATCTTTACCTTATGGTGCGCCTCGTAGCTGTCGCGCAGTCCCTTTAAAATCAGAACCGCCTGCTCCGGGGTCGGCTCACCGACCATTACCGGCTGAAAACGTCTTTCAAGCGCGGCGTCCTTTTCGATGTATTTTCTGTATTCGTTGAGCGTTGTCGCGCCAATGACCTGCATATCGCCGCGCGCAAGCGAGGGCTTTAGAATATTTGCAGCGTCCGCGCTGCCCTCGGCTGCGCCTGCGCCGATTATAGTGTGAAGCTCGTCGATGAAAAGGATTGTATCCTTTGAGCTTTTTACCTCGTCGATCGCCGCCTTGATACGCTCCTCAAAGTCGCCCCTGTACTTTGCACCGGCCACCATTCCGGTCAGGTCGAGGGTGACGACCTTTTTGTCCTTCAATATTTCGGGAACGTTGCCCTTTGAGATTTCAAGAGCCAAGCCCTCTGCGATCGCTGTTTTGCCGACGCCCGGCTCGCCTATGAGTACGGGGTTATTTTTTGTGCGGCGCGACAAAATCTGAACCACGCGCTCGATTTCTTTTTCTCTGCCGATAACGGGATCGATCTCGCCTTTTTTGGCAGCTTCGGTAAGGTCTCTGCCAAACTTTTTGAGTGCGGAACCGCCTTCCTCGTCACCCTGCTGCGGGCTGCCGTAGCCGCCCTGAGATGAGAAGCCCTGAGACTTTCCGCTGTTGCCGACGATCGCCTCGGCAAGCCTGTTGATGTCAACTCCCGATTCGCGCAGGACTCCGCAGGCGTAGCTGTCGCCGTCGGAGATCACCGCCAAAAGCACATGCTCGGTGCCCACATACTGGCTGCCCATCTGTGCCGAAATCTGAACCGCAGTTCTCAGAACCCTTTTTGTTCTGGGTGTAAAATCGTTTGCGGTCAGAGTAGTTGGCATTCCCGATGATGAAATCTGTCTTATTTTTTGCTCTGCTGTCTCGGCTGTTATACCCTGCTGACTGAGCGCAGCTGCTGCAACGCCGCTGCCCTCTTTGACCAAGCCAAGCAAGACATGCTCGGTGCCGACATAGCTGTGACCCATATCCTGCGCTGCTTCGATCGCAAGGTTAAGAGCCGAATTTGCTTTTTGTGTGAATCCTTCAAATCTATACATAGTATACCCCCTAATTAGCTAAATTCGCTTTGCGAGCTGATTTCCTTTTGAATTTTATTTGCTTTGTGAGCTATTAGTTTTGTTGTGTTTGATTATTCTAAATAAGAATTATTTTAAGGTTTCCCTTATGAGCTTAGCCCTCTCTTCATCTCTTTCCTCAGGGCTCATCTGACGGTTGCTGTTGACCGAAAGCGTGGCAGGCTCAACCGCCGTCATAAGCTTGTCAACGGTTTCTGTGTCTATATCCTTGATCTGACCCGAAAGGATACCGAGCCGAACGTTTGAAAGGAGCTTTAACGCCTCTTCGTGAGTGATGACCAAAGCGGAGCGCAAAATTCCAAGGCTTCTGCTGATCGCGTCGCGAACGTCAATGCTCTCGCAAAGTCTTTCGCGAGCCTGGTTTTCCTGAGCGACAAGCTGGATGGTTATGTTTTTCAGGTTTTCGATCGCCGCTTTTTCCGAAATTCCAAGCGTAACCTGATTTGAGAGCTGATACATCGCGCCCTTTGGCTCCGTGCCCTCTCCGTGCGCGCCTCTGATTGTGAGACCGAGCTTTGAAAGGTTTCCGGCAATTCTGCTGATTGCCTTGCTCTTTTCGAGGGCAGGCAGATGGAGCATTACCGAAGCTCTCATGCCTGTGCCGAGGTTGGTCGGGCACTGCGTCAGATATCCCAGCTTTTTGTCAAAGGCAAAGTCAAGATTTTCGTCGAGCAGAGTATCGAGCTTATCGGCAGTGTCATACGCCTGTTCAAGCGAGAGTCCGGGTTTGATGACCTGAAGGCGGATATGATCCTCCTCGTTAATCATAATGCTAAGGCTTTCGTCGCTGCTTATCAGCAGCCCTCTGCCCTCGGTATTGCTGATGAATTCAGGGCTGACAAGCCGTCTTTCAACAAGTGACACGCTCTGCTGCGGCGTGAGGCTTTCCATATTAATAAAGGAAAAATCAGAAGCGATCGCGCTGTTGCTGTCCTTGATTGCCGACTTGACCTTTTCGATAACCTTTTCTCTGCCCTGCTTGCCAAGCTTGCACGGAAACGGATAATCCTTCAGATTTCGCGCCAGGCGGATTCGTGTCGAGATAACAACTTCCTTGCTCATAACTTACGCCTCCAATCCCTTGATTTCGTCTCTCAGCTCGGCGGCGCGTTCAAAGTTTTGTTCCTTGACCGCCTTATCAAGCTGTTCTTTCAAAGCGTTGATTTTGCTTTCCTTGGTTTCCTCTGCAGGTTTTTGAGCCGACCTTGCGGCAACGCTGTTTTTGCCGCAGTGAGTGGTATTACCGTGGATCCTGCGTATTGAGGGATAAAGCTGATCGGCAAACAGCTCGTAGCAGTTTGCACATCCGACGTGACCTGTTTTTGCGATTTCGGAATAGGTGCTGCCGCAAAACTCGCAGCGCGTTGCCTGAGTTCGTGCCGGGAGCACGTTGCCGAAAAAGCTACCCAAAAATCCGGAAAAATCATTTTCCATTTCGGAAAACACGCTTGTGTATCCCATCTTGTGTGCGCATTCCGAGCAAAGGTCATATTCCTTTAGCTCGCCGTTTATTATAGTTTTGATGTGTGTGTTAGCGTTATTTGAACCGCATCTTTGACATTTCATAAATCATACCTCCCAATTATTCAGGGTCAAAAGCATATTCTTAAACAAATCCGCCCTTACAACGTCACGCTTGTCCTGTTCAACATGGGTCAGCGTTCTGTCGGAGAGCGCGGCGGCAATCAGCTTTGCCGCGACAAGCTCCACAGCCTTTCTCTGCAACATGTTGTTCAACATCGCCTCCGCCGTGGCTTTGTCAAGAGTATTGCCTACCGAATTAATTATATGCATTAGCGTGGTGCCCTTATCCATGTTTACGCGGCTGATGCGGATGTAACCTCCGCCTCCCCTGCGGCTCTCAACTATGTAGCCCTGTTCGGGCGTGAACCGCGAGGTGATCACGTAATTGATCTGACTGGGCACGCAGCCCAGATTTCCGGCAAGCTCGTTGCGCTGGATCTCCGCGCTTCCGTTTTGGCTATCGAGCATTTCCGTAATATATTTTGCTACCAAATCACTCATTCTCATAATATCGCCTCATTTTCCCGGGAACAACTATCAGCCAAAGCCCTGATCCCTTTGTCTGCGTTATCCCCTTAACTTGATACCATTATAACGCTAAGGTCAGAGAAAGTCAAAGTCAATTAAAGTCAATAAATACACCGCGTACTCTCAAATTCTCCGAAATCCTCTCAAAATCTCCCGAATACTAAAATTTTAAATATTTTTGACTTTTTTTGACCTTTGTTCAAAAAAGAAAAACCGCCTGTGCTGAAACACAAGACGGTATCCAATTTTAGTTCTAATAAAGAAATAACCGCCCTGTAGTCGCATTACAAGGCGGTTTTTAAGAAACACTTGATTTGCGAAACAGCCAAGCCGTTTCTTTACACTTTTATTATAAGCGTTTTTTACCGATTTGTCAAATGCTTTTTGTAAAAAATTCTATTTCAGAATTATGTTGCATTATTTGACAACATGTGATATAATCAGTCTGTAAAGAAATGGTGGCGGCTGTTTCGACACTCTCGCAAAGGGGGTGTTATTGTGGAATACATAGCAATCATTCTAATAATGATTTTTTTGATTATAGTTTCCATTAATAAGAGATAACCGCCCTGTGTTGCAGCACAAGACGGTTTTTTAAATAACGTTTTAGTTGCGAAACAGCCAAACTGTTTCTTTACATTTTTATTATAAGCTTTTTTTACCGATTTGTCAAATGCTTTTTTAAAATTCTATTTTAGAATTATGTTGCATTTTCCTTCATAATGTGATATAATCAGTCCGTAAAGAAGCGGTGGCGGCTGTTTCGACACTCTCGAAAAGGGGGTGTTAAAGCTATGGAGTACATAGTAATTATACTTATTATGATATTTTTAATCATGGCTCTTGTAAAGAAGTAACCGCCTGTGCTGCAACACAAGCGGTTAATTATTAAATTAAACCTGTCTGCGAAACAGCCAAGCCGTTTCTTTACATTTTTATTATAAACTAATTTTAATGATCTGTCAATCGGTTTTTAAATTCTTAATAAGAATTATATTGCATTTTTCTTCACAATGTGATATAATCAGTCCGTAAAGAAGCGGTGGCGGCTGTTTCGACACTCTCGAAAAGGGGGTGTTTAATACTATGGAATATATAGCAATCATACTTATAATGATTTTTTTAATTATAGTTTCCATAAAAGAGAAATAACCGCCCTGTTCTCGCAAAACAGAGCAGTTATTATAATAAAATAACTTAAATGAATGCGAAACAGCCAAGCCGTTTCTTTACATTTTTATTATAAACTGATTTTCCTGATTTGTCAATCGGTTTTTAAATTCTTAATAAGAATTATATTGCTTTTTTCTTCACAATGTGATATAATCAGTCCGTAAAGAAGCGGTGGCGGCTGTTTCGACACTCTCGAAAAGGGGGTGTTTAATTCTATGGAATATATAGCAATCATACTTATAATGATTTTTTTAATTATAGTTTCCATTCAAAAATCGAGTAGGAGGCTGCCCATTAATTGAGCAGCCGACCTCTCACACCACCGTGCGTACGGTTCCGTACACGGCGGTTCAATAGTTTGAGTGCAGT
>OMZU01000093.1 GCA_900315605.1 uncultured Eubacteriales bacterium
GCCCTTGCCGTCGTTGAAGTCCTGCAGGTGGTGGATGGTGCTGTATTCATCGTTGAGCGAATATTCTTCGAAAGATTCCGTGTTAACGTAGTAATTCGGCTCAACTTTTTCAATGCCCTTGACTTTTGAAAGCTTCTCGATCAAGGTCGCCGTATCGTATTTATCGGACGACACCAGCGCGACGGAAAAACCGTCGCCGTTTGCGTTTGCCGACGTGCCGATGGAATTGCCTGCCTTGCTGTCGGCTTGTGGCGTATCAAATACAAGCGTGTCTTCCAGCACAAAGTCGCCGCCGAGGCTCTTGGATAGAATGTCGGCTTCCTCGTCAGCCGCGCCGAGCGCTTCCTGCTTCGAGGATGACGCGTCCGCCAGTTCGCCGAAGTCTGCGCCGACGGCTTCGACCTCACCCTTTTTGGGTACGGTATCCGTGTCGATCGCGCTGTCCTTAAACTTCACGACGACTTGGTTGGGCGCGTAGATTCCTTCCTTAAGCGTTACCGCCGTTTCCGACTTATCCGAAGTTTCTGCCGCAAAAGCGGGAACCGCGGATACGGAAATCAGCGCGGCGGAAAGAATCGCGCATAAGATTTTTTTCAAGTGATGTCCTCCCGTTTTATATTGTTTCATGGTAATTAGGCTCTGCTGAAAAAGCTCTCCGACAGCGAAAAACCACAATATATCAAATATCCTCTATCATTCATCCACAAGATATGGTATAATACTCATATAGCGGATGACCCCAAAACCGGGACGTTCTATAAAAAAACAGCAAATCTGAGGGGTGTTGAGGTATGTACATCAACGAAAACAGTGCACAAATGACATTGGAAGGCTTTTACGCTCCGTTCGCGGAGAGGCTCTCGTCCGAAAACAGATGGGTGAAGCTCAGCCGAAAAATGCCTTGGGACAAAATCGAAGAAGAGTATGGCGATATCCTCGCGGATCGCATTCGGCGCGTGCTTCATTCGATCTGCCGAGAACATCACGGATGAGCGGACTGTTCAGGCGATCGCAGAGAATCCGTATATGCAGTATTTTCTGGGGCTAAAAGAATTCGATCCTGAGCCGCTGTTTGACTCATCAATGATGGTACACTTCCGTAAGCGTTTTCCTGTCAATTTCGTCGCCGATGTGAACGAGTATCTCTGCACCGGCAAATGGCCTGAAGACTCCCGAAATGTTGACAGAAATGAATCTGAAAACGACGGGGATGATAACGATAACAGCAGCGGCACTCCGTCAATTGAGTTGGAACCTGACGAATCTGATTACGACGCAAATAACAACAGTGGACATCTGATTATGGACGCCACGGTCGCGCCGGCAAATATCAAATACCCCACTGACATCGACCTTCTCAACAAATCGAGAGAGCATCTCGAAAAAGCCATATCCATCTATTGGGAGCTCGTACCGCACAAGGGTCATATGCTTCCGTACAGCAAGAAAAAGGCTCGCAAATCATTTTTGAAGCTCTCAAAAGACAAGAAATGGTCTAAAAACAAGGTCAGAAAAGCAATATCCGAACAGCTGCGCTATGTTGAGCTTGCAATGGAAAGACTGAATGAGCTGAGACCGCAGTTTGAATGTCCCGATGATTACCTTCCTACATGGCTGTTAAGACGGCTCAAAGTTATCCCTAAGGTTTATGCACAGCAAAAAGAAATGTTTGAGAACGGAAAGAGATCATGCGAAGATCGTATAGTCAGCCTTGAGCAGCCGCATGTAAGACCGATCGTCAGAGGAAAGCGTCCAAACCCCACGGAATTCGGGCAAAAAATTCACCTGTCAGTCATTGAAGGCTATGTCTATTTGGAACAGACCTCGTGGAATAATTTCAACGAATCAACGGATTTGATCGCCTGCATCAGGGAATATAAGCGCAGATTCGGCGTTTATCCAAAGGCGGTTTTAGCTGACCAGATCTACCAGACAAGATTCAATAAATTGTATTGCAAGCTGCGCGGCATACGCCTGTCGGGCAAAGCTTTGGGCAGAAAAAACGAGGTGCAAAAGGAAGCTGAAAAGCAACAAATGTACCGTGATTCCTGCGAACGGAATTGGGTCGAGGGAAAGAACGGTCTCTTAAAAACCAGATACGGCATGAGCCGAGTAATGAGCAAGTTGGATGGCAGCGCCAAAACCGACCTTGTATTCGCCATACTCGCAATGAACGCCTTCCGCAAACTAAGGGAGGAATTATTGCGTTTGTTCTTACGCTGTTGCCGTTTATCGATGATTATACTACGCGTTCATGAAAGAGTTTTTCAGTAAACTCTATATTATTTTTTTTAATTCTAAAATGATATTGCTATTATTCCAGAAATAGAATATAATAGAGGTATTGAAGTGTAGGAGGT
>OMZU01000087.1 GCA_900315605.1 uncultured Eubacteriales bacterium
TCCACCTTTGCCGGAACCGCTTCCATGCTGACAGGCGTTGAAGCCGGACTCAGAGCACAGGGTATCACCGACTTTCACGCGGTGGGCTTTGCAGGCGACGGCGGCACGGCTGACATCGGCTTGCAGGCTTTGTCGGGAGCGATAGACCGCAACGACGATATCCTCTATATCTGCTACGACAACGAAGCCTATATGAACACGGGTATCCAAAAAAGCTCGCTGACGCCTTTTGGCGCAAGGACGACCACCACTCCCGCAGGCAAAAACATCCGCGGCAACCTCAGACCCAAGAAGAATCTTTTTGAGATCGTTGCCGCCCATGGGATCCCCTACGCCGCTACCGCAAGCGTGGGATATCTCAACGATTTTATGCGAAAGGTGGAAAAGGCAAAGAATATCAGGGGCACAAAGTACATTCACGTTCTTGCGCCCTGTCCCACCGGCTGGGGTGTAAAAACAGACGAAACTGTTGAAATCGCCAAGGAGGTCGTTGACTGCGGTCTTTGGTACCTCGCCGAATACGAGAACGGCGAATTTACGCTGAACCAACGCCCTAAGGAGTTTTCGGACGTTTCGGCTTATCTCAAACGTCAGAGCCGCTTCAAGCACCTGACAGACGCAGACATAGAAATCATCACAAGATCCCGCGATGAAAAATGGGAGTTCATTAATAACAATTTTAAATAAGGAGTAATCAGCAATGAGCAGAGATATCAATAATAAATTTTGGGACGAAGAGCTTGAGACCCTGCCCCGCGAGGAGCTTGAAAAAAGACAGCTTGCGGATTTGCAGGAGATCGTAAAATTCGCCTACGAAAACTCGCCGTATTACAAGCGCAGCTTTGATGAGGCAGGCGTAAAGCCCGAGGACATAAAGACCCTCAAGGATATTCAAAAATTCCCCTTTATCAACAAGAAAACTCAGCGCGACACTCAGGGCGTGGGCTCATTTTTAGGCGAGCTTGCGGCTGTCCCCGAAGAGGACGTGGTGTTCATTTCCACCTCGTCCGGTTCAACCGGAGTTCCCACCATGAGCCCGTTTACCAAGAAGGACTTTGACGAATTTCAGGACACCGAAAGCCGCTGGTTCTGGCAGATCGGTATGCGTCCAAACGACCGCTATGTTCATGCGCTCAACTTCTCGCTGTACGTCGGCGGTCCCGACGTCATCGGCGCGCAGAATCTCGGAGCACTTTGCATTTGGGGCGGCACGCTGCCCAGCGAACGTCTCCTGTTCGTCCTGAAAACCTATCAGCCAACCGTGATCTGGACCTCTCCGTCTTACGCGTGGCAGCTCGGTGAAAAAGCACTCAAGAGCGGAATTGATCCCAAAAAGGACTTGAACATCAAAAAAATCATCGTTGCCGGCGAGCTCGGCGGCTCGATCGACGCCACAAGAAAGGCTATCGAGGATATCTGGGGAGCTGAGGTTTACGATTTCTACGGCTTGTCTGACATTTTCGGTGCCTGCGCCGCAATGTGCGAGGCTAAGGACGGACTTCACATCGCCGAGAATCATATTCTGGTTGAAACCATTGACATCCACACCGGTGAGATTTTGGAGCCGGGTCAGGTCGGTGAGCTGGTATTCACAACGCTCAGAAAGCACGCGCGTCCGCTCATCCGTTTCCGCACAGGCGACATCGGACGTATTGACAACACAAAATGCTCCTGCGGCAGAACGCACGGCAGGATCCATATTCTGGGCAGAAAAGACGACATGTTCATCGTTTCCGCAGTAAACGTGTTCCCGAGCGACATTGAGGCTGTCATCCGCGAGCATAACGGTATTACCGGCGAATATCTTATCAGGATCTTTGAGAGGGATTTCACCAATAAATACGCCGTCGAAATCGAAAAGAATGCCGATAATCCAAAGTCTGATGACGAGGTAGCGGCAGAGGTGACCGCGGCTTTGAAGGCGCGTATCGGCGTGAAGCCGGCGAGAGTCGTCGTGCATCCCGACGGCGGTCTTGATACCCGCTCGGAGCACAAATCCAGACGTGTTATCGACGAACGTACACTTGATTATAGTATTTGATCGGTGTATAATTTATTCTAAATCTTCTACGGAGGCACAGCTATGCCCGAACTTTCAAAACGAACAGAAACCTTCACCGATTCGGTGATTCGGCGTATGACGCGCATTTCCAATCAATACGGAGCAGTGAATCTCTCGCAGGGCTTTCCCGATTTTGAACCTCCGCGCGAGCTGCTGAACAGGCTCGCCGAGGTGTCAAACGAGGATTTTCACCAGTATTCTATCACCTGGGGTGCGCAGAATTTCCGTGAGGCGTTGGCTGAAAAGCAATCGCGGCTGATGGGCAGAAAAATCGACCCAAATGCCGAGATCGTCGTCACCTGCGGCAGCACCGAGGCAATGATGGCGGCGATGATGACAGTCGCCAATCCGGGTGACAAGGTGATCGTGTTTTCACCGTTTTATGAAAACTACGGCGCAGATACGATCCTCTCGGGAGCGGAGCCGATTTACGTTCCGCTCTATCCGCCCGAATTTAATTTCGATCCCGACGAATTGGAGGCGGCGTTCAAACAGAAACCCAAAGCACTGATCCTCTGCAATCCGTCTAATCCCTGCGGCAAGGTATTCACTTACGACGAGCTTAAAATCATTGCCGACCTTTCCGAAAAATACGACGCTTTTGTAATCACCGACGAGGTTTATGAGCACATTGTCTATCCTCCGCACAAACACACTTATTTCGCTTCACTGCCTAATATGTGGGAGAGGACGATTTCCTGTTCCTCACTTTCAAAAACCTATTCTATTACGGGATGGCGTCTGGGATATATCATCGCTCCACCGCAAATAATTGAAGTTGCGAAAAAGGTTCACGACTTTTTGACTGTCGGCGCGGCGGCTCCCTTGCAGGAGGCGGCGGTGACCGGACTGCGCTTCGGCGACGATTATTACAGACAGCTAAGGGACAAATACACCGAAAAGCGTGACCTGTTTTTGAAGGGCTTGGACGATATCGGCATCGCGCATACCGTGCCGCAAGGTGCTTATTATATCCTGCTCGATGTTTCTGAATTTGGTTACAAAAGCGACCTCGATTTCTGTGAGAAACTCGCCGAAAAGGTGGGAGTTGGCGCGGTGCCTGGCTCAAGCTTCTTCCGTGAAAATGTCAACCACCTGATCCGCCTCCATTTCGCCAAGAAAAACGAAACACTCAACGAAGCACTGAACAGACTTTCGGACATATACAAGCTAAAAAGACTCTCTTAATACAAATTGCCTTAACGAGATGGAGTATTACTTCTGGAACGATTTCATTGATACATATTATATAAGGCTTCAGAGTACAGTCTGATGATCGTTGGATTTATGGCGTTATTTTGACAAAAATTTCAAATAATAAATAAATAAAAGCTCCTAACAATACTATTGCGACGAAAATTTGAGAAGTCAAAACGTCGCTTTAGATAGATGAAAATACCGACAAAAGCATAAAATCCGATTTTGGTTCAGAACGAAGCAATATGTCAAGCAATAATAACAATCAGATCAACGTTCCCGAAGCAAAGGAAGCGATGAACCGCTTTAAAATGGAATGTGCCAACGAAGTGGGAGTGAATTTAAAGCAGGGCTACAACGGCGACCTCACATCCCGTCAGGCAGGCTCGATCGGCGGTCAGATGGTTAAAAAGATGATCGAATCATACGAAAACAGTATGAAGTGATTTGATTCGGCAGACTAATGGCTGATTAAAAAAGAAAAGCCCGACATTTGCATTATGCAAATGTCGGGTGGATTTAAAAATACATAAATAATGATTGGAACCTAACGAAATTACTGTGAATAAATAATGACTATATAAGCTGAAAAGTCTAAGTTCAAACGATCAAACAAAGAAAACCGGAAAAAATGGCCATAAAAATAAAAAATTTTAAAAAAGGTGTTGACAAAGCGAGCGGAAAGATGTATAATAGCTCTTGCGTTGTTGAGAGCAAAGCCGAGCGAAAGGCAAGGCGAAAGGCTCAGCA
>OMZU01000032.1 GCA_900315605.1 uncultured Eubacteriales bacterium
CCGATTTCAACCTTCGGCTGTTCGGGTAATTTCAAATCGGGCAGAAGATAATCTCCCTGTTGTGTGTATGTGATTTTTGTAGCCATAACTCAAACCTCCTTAACTATGATTCTCTTGACTTTGGCTTTGGTGAGCTTGATCAGCAGCTCGTCAATGATGTCGGTGTATTTGTCCTGTGAAATGAGATCATTCCTCAAATCAATCAGGCTGTTGATGACCGTATGCCGTTCATCGGGCGTTAGATAAATGTGATACTTTGGATTTCTCATTGCATTACCTCCGTTTGTTTGATATAATCAGTATAAACGAGGACGCTTGATAAATCGAATTTGTGGATTGGTTTTTGAAAAAAATATGGGGTGCGTAAGCCTGCCTCTTGGGAGAGCGCCAGGTTCGCAATCTGGAGGTCAGGGGTTCGATCCCCCTATGGTCCACCGCCGCCCGAGTTTTCTCGGGCGGTATTTCTATATATATTAACATCCCGATAAATCGGTATTTAAAACAGACATTTTTAATTTATTTGCAGTATAAAAAGAATGAAATTATGAAAAGGAAACTTAAAAAAATATGCTTATTGTGTTAATTATAATTACCGCAGTTATTGTGCTTACGGTACTGTCAGTTTTTGTTTCACGCTTGATAAACAGCGATAAAAACAAAATTGATACCAAAACCGGTATTCAGGAATCTACTTACATAGACATAGACGGAATGAAACAGTACGTTCAGATTCGTGGAAAAAATACCCAAAATCCCGTTATGATTTTTATACACGGGGGTCCTGCAAGTCCTATGGGATATGTATCCGCTTATTATCAGAGGGAACTTGAAGCTGAGCTTACTATTATCAATTATGACCAGCGTGGATGCGGCAGAACTTATTTTGCAAATAACTGCAATGCAAATTCTAACATAGACCTGCTTGTTGATGACCTGAATAAAATCGTTGAGTATGCAAAAGAACGCTTTGGCAAGGAAAAAGTAATAATAGCAGGACATTCCTGGGGAACTGTAATAGGCAGTATCTATATACAGAAACATCCTGAAAATGCAATCTGTTATATCGGTA
Organism: uncultured Eubacteriales bacterium; assembly: GCA_900315605.1. GTDB lineage: Bacteria > Bacillota > Clostridia > Oscillospirales > Acutalibacteraceae > Ruminococcoides. Next base: position 1,070 of record OMZU01000032.1, read on the forward strand.
TAAGTCAGATTACAAATCTCTATGAAAACAAGCTGAACGCCGCACGAACGGCTCTTGAAAAAGATGCAATCAAAGGAACAGAGGATGAGCAAAAACTTACAAACCTTATCAACAAAATGAGCAAGGTTAAAGAATATAATGATATGTCCCTTGATGACCTTGGTCAGCTTGTTTCAATAACCTCAAAGTACATTGCCTGTGAAGGCGAAATGTCGGGACTTTCTCAAATGATTACAGGCATTACTTCTCCGGATATGAATTTTGATGATATGAAATGGTTTATGTCACAAATGAATACAGAAAAATTCTTTGCTCAGAACAAGGAAATTATGGAGTATGCTTTCTTTGGATTTGATATTGATACGCTTTCAAAAACCTATAATGTGCCTGTATATTATCTTGCCGGCAAGGGTGATTATGCTGTTTGTCAGAAAGATGCAGAGGCTTATTATGAAAGTATAGAAGCACCTGACAAAGCCTTTTATTGGATTGAAAATGCAGGTCACAGTATGTTTATGGATAACCCAAAGGTTTATTGCGATACTATAAAAGATATTATGTCAAAAATCAGTTCATAGTTGCGGTAAACGTCAACGCGTTTGATCATCAAATAGTCTTGATCTGATTTCAAAAATCTGATATAATAATTCCAATACATAACGACACAAGCAGCGCACGGCGCGTAAGTCTGATTACGGTACAGTGTATTTGTAATCGGCGAGTCCGCGGCTTGTGTTTTTTTATTTTAGGAGGAATTCTATGCCGAGAAATCAATTTCAAAGAATGGTGTTTGCGTTCATCACCGTTGTCATCACAGTACACGCCTTTGTGTTCTACAACATCTATGTCCTTAACGGCGATATGCTGCGCAGCTTCAACTACACAAGCAGCGTGCTGACCGCCGTCAACAAGCAGGGCGGCATTATGATGTTCGGGACAATGCTGCCGATCTGGGCGGTCGTGCTGGTGGAGTTTGCCTTCGCCTATACGCTCGAGGTGCTTGTAGGAAGTCCGCTGTCGTTTAAGATTGCTTCCAAAATGTTCGATATGAAAACAATCAATCCGGTTATCTTTGAGGGAGCTATTATTACCGTAACGGTTGCAATCATGTGTCCTGCGATGAGCTTTATTGCCGCAATTATTTACTACCCCTTCTACGAGGGCTTTAATATGATCGTATTGCTCTGTCATTGGTTCAAGCTGGTGTGCTTCAACTTGCCGTTTGCGTTCTTCTCTCAGCACCTGTTTATTCAGCCGCTTGTCAGAAGGATTTTTAGGCTTTTGTTTCGCAAGGACATCAAAAGCAGAGAAAAAGAGTGGAATTGACCGCTTGATTTTTCATTTAAAATATGATATAATCCCTAACAATGTGAGTAGCTTAAAGGCGTAAGTCCGGCATTTCGGACTTACGCCTTTTTTGTGTATTTGGAGGTAATTATGAACAACAAAATGGCAACAATGCCTGTGAACAAACTGATGATAAAAATGGGTCTGCCGATCATCATTTCGATGATGCTGCAAGCACTTTACAATATCGTAGACAGTGCGTTTGTGTCTAATATGGAGGGCGGCGAATCAGCCATCAACGCCCTGACGCTCGCTTTCCCTGTACAAATGTTGATGGTAGCGATAGGAATAGGAACAGGCGTCGGCGTAAACGTATTGCTTGCGCGCAGCTTGGGCGAGGGCGACAAAGAAAAGGCTTCCAAAGCAGCCGGCAACGGTGTATTCCTCGGCATGGTGATAACCGCTGTTTTTATGCTGCTTGGCATCTTCGGAGCGGACACGTATATCGGCAGTCAAACCTCAGATAACACAATTCGCGAGATGGCGGTATCCTATCTGCGTATCTGCTGTGTTTGTTCTGTCGGGATCGTGTTTTTCAGTGTATTCGAAAAGGTGTTGCAGGCGGCAGGGCTTACCGTTCAATCGACATTAGCTCAAATTTCAGGCGCAGTCATTAACATTATTCTTGATCCGATAATGATTTACGGCTTGCTCGGCTGTCCGAAAATGGGCGTGCAGGGTGCTGCTCTGGCAACGGTTATCGGTCAGATAGCTTCTTTTTTGATCGCACTGTTTTTCCATATCAAAATGAACAAAAGCATTAAAAACGCCTTGCGCTATATTCGTCCCGATAAGACAACGATAAAGCTGATTTACAAAATCGGCTTGCCGGCTATCATTGCGCAGGCTTTGATGTCGGTGATGACCTACGGCATCAATCTGATCTTAGGCGCTGTAGACGCTTCTCTTGTTACGGCTTACGGCTTATATTATAAAATCCAGCAGTTTATATTATTTGCCGCATTTGGGATGAGAGATACGATCACGCCGATCGTGTCCTTCGCTTACGGAATGAGGGATGATCAGCGCGTGAAGTCGGGCATTAAATACGGCGTGCTCTATACATCTGTGATAATGTTGTCAGGCACATTGCTTTTGGAAATCATTGCCGAACCGCTCTGCGCCGCATTCGGCTTGTCGGGAGGCACACAGGCGATCTGTGTCAGCGCGACAAGGATAATCTCGACAGGCTTTTTCTTTGCCGGGATCAGCCTGTCGCTGCAGGGTGTGTTCCAAGCACTCGGCAGAGGATCATCCTCACTTATTATTTCACTGTTAAGACAGCTTGTGTTGATTCTTCCGGTCGCGTGGGGGTTATCGCAACTTATTACTCCGGATTTATCCAATGCGTGGCTCGTATGGCTGACGTTTCCCTTTGCAGAAATAATTACTGCAATCATTGCGTGTATTTTACTTAAGGGAAGCTATAAAAATGACTCAAAGCACAAATAATAAAGGCAACACCGCACAATTCATGGCGCACGCCTTGGTCACATATTATTCCGTCAGAGTGCCCAAAAATCAGCATCCATACGTCAGTATGCAAACTGATTATTTGTACACTCTGGCGAAAAATCTGACTGCGCAATCCGCGCACCAGAATTATGCGGTATTGCCTAAAATAGGTATTTGATTACATTTGCGCGTCATTATCGGTGAAGTATTCTCCTATCGGGTACGGAACAACAAATTGGGCAAGATAGAATTGCAGCATTGTTGCGTCGTTGATATCTACATAATCGTCGCCGTTGACATTTGCAGCCTTTAGAAAAACTCCTTCGAGTCTTTTCAAGTTTACAAGATGACGCTGAATATCCGTAACGTCTCTGATATCAACATAACCGTTGCCGTCGGTATCACCCAGCAAATATCCCGCAGTCTCCGGCAAAGTAGGCTGTTCTGCCATTGCGGTGTTTTCTGTCTTATAAACAGAAAGCCTGTTGGTTGAAAGCTCAAACCTGAACTCATATTCCCCTCCGGTTGCCGTAAAGGAACAATCGGATGTTCCGGTTGCCGAGCTTAAAACCACGCGGTTTACGGTATCTGTTATGGAGGTATTGTTTCTGCCGTACCATTTTTCGGTGCCGGCGTTATAGAGCTTAAATGTGTAAGTTCCTGCGGCAAGCTCTTTGGTAAGAGTTACCACATCACTATTCGCCGTTTTTCTGAATACGTCGCTTGTTCCCCAGTTGTTGAAGGTGCCTTTCAGATAAATCGGCGTTTCTGTATTTGAGAGTGTTCCCGACGGATTATATTTTATGGTGTAGGTTCCGTCTCCTCCGTTGACAAATGTCATTGTCCGGTAGGTCCCGTTGCCGTTATCCGTGCCGATAATCGCTGTTGCGCCTGCGTCAACGGTCGGGTCGATCGTTACGCTTGCGCCGCTTAGCACCACAAAATCGCTGTCGGTAGAATCGCCTGCTTCGATCGTTCCGTCAAGATCAGCAGTAAACGAAGTTACCGTATCGGACATTATGATCTCGGCACCGTTTTTTGCCACGCTTCCGGCAAGATTCGCAGCACTGCCGCCTGTTGAATTATTGGCGTGAAGAGTAAGCGAAATCCCGCTGAAGGACTCGCTTGTAAGAGCGACTGCGTTAGTGGTAAGCTTGCTGTTGTTGGATGAGAAGCGGATTATTACATCTGTCATTTTTCCGTTTCTTACGGTAAACGAGCTGTTGTTGCCCATATTTGTGATGTACGAAATAAATGCAGCGTCCGATTCGGGGTCTAATACAGCCGATGAAGCCGCAGAAGCCCCCTGAGCATAGTAATGCAGAGTGTTTGACGATTTGTCAAAATATATTCTGCCGGCTCTGGTCAAGTATGTTGATCCGGTTGCCGGGTCAAGGATGCGGTAGGTTCCGTTTGTGAGGACCGGTGGTACGCTTTCGGGCGGAGTGATCGTATTGTCCGCCGGAGAAAGCTCAAAAGTCTCAAGCGGAAAATAGTTTACGCTTTGTACAAGAGAATCCCAGGTTTCGGAGAGCTTGACCTCCTTGTTTACCGAAACACCGCCGGGAATGACCTGTGTTTTATTTCTTGAGCTGTCGCCCGTAACAATAATATCGGTGTTGCCCCTTTTCATCGTTGCTACGGTATCTATTTCGGAGTATGTTATGCCGTTCATCCACGCAGGAGACGCAGTTGTTTTGGCGTCCTCCGACGGCGCGGCTTTAAGCTCGTTATAAACCGTGGAGAACGATTTGCTGAGAGCTCCGCCGGTGTTTGCGTAGTAATAAGCATAGGCACGCATCCACAGCGGACGGCGGGCGTTCTCTATCAGCGCGCCTTCAAGGGCTGCTTTGCTTTTGTATTTTGTCGAAAGAGCTCTTGCCACGGATTCGGTAATAAAAATCAAGCGGTGTGTATTTTGATTATCCTCAACAGACGCGCCGCCAAGTGCCCCAAGGTTTTTCTCGGTGATATCCCACGCGATGACCTTCATGATCTCTTCCGGCAGATCGGTTGCAGGAGTCACATTGTTGCCCCACATGGCAAACGAGGCTGCGGTGATTATGTTGTCGTTGAGGTCATAGCCCTTTTCAACATGGTGAGGAGTCCAGCCTATGTCAAGGCAGGTCTCGTCGTTTTCGGAAAACACAAGCGGCTGAACATTTCCAAAAGCGTTTGAACGCTCGATATTCGCAAGGTTAATCAGCGCAAGCTCCATAAATCTGCCGATCGAGGTGTTTGTTTCCTCGGTGGTCATACCCTGCGTATTATCAATGCCGATTTGGTGAGCCGCAGAACCGTTGACATACATCATAGGCGTGAGCTTGCCCGAGCGCAGAGAGTCAAGATACTCATTGTTTGAAAGAGCTTCGGTAAAAGCGATGCAAAACGGCAAATGCTCCGGCGCACAGCCTGCCATGATCGCGTTTGCGGCAACCATATACGCCTTTACGTTTTTTCCGTTTACGTTAGCAACGGTATCGCTGTAGCCGTATGATGAATAGCCGAGGAACTTTTCCGCCTTGAGCTTTGTGGGCGGAACAATCGGAAGTCCGTCGGTCATTTTTCTTGTTTTTAATTCATTTTCAACCTGCTCATACGAGCCCTTGTAAAAATTGCCTGTGCCCGTGTCATAATTGCTGTTGGGCGAAATGATGGGAAACAGATTGTTTACCGGCTCGATCAAGTCATACTGATCCTCAAGGATATTGAGGTCTTGATATGACGGATAATCGGATTCGTAATTATCCGGCAATACTGCCGCGCTTGCTGTAAGAGATACAGACATAACGCCTATAACAAGAATTACACACAGCAGCACGGATATTGAACGTTTAAATAATTTGGTATTCATGGTAACATCCTTTCTGATTTTTTCAGTATATGCTTACTGTGTTATTACAAATTCGCCGATGGGTCTGTAGCCCTCGCGTGCAACGAGTTCATCCCAAGATATTCCGGCGTCTGTATTGTATTTTGTGGGAAGAGTTATGTTGATCGAAGCGCAGTCGCCGCCCGGCATTATCTGGATCTGACGCGCAGCGTCTCCGCCTGTTATCACAAAGCTTGTGTTGCTTTCCTCGATCGTCTGTGTGGTATCGATTTGGCTGTAGGGAACAACTCCCCTGAGCCATTCGGGAACGTCTGTTGTACTTACGATATCACGCTCAACATTCTCGGTAGAGGCTCCGCTTTTGATCGCGTTATAGTGCTCGTCAAAGGTGGTGTTCATGTGTATCTTCGAGCCGGTATTTGCCCAGTAGTGAGCGTAGGTACGCATCCACAGCGGTCTGCGCGCGGTATTTACGAGTGTGTTTTTAAGTCCGGTTTTTGAGCCGCAGCCGTCAGCCTGAGCAATTGTTGCGGCAGCCTGCTTTGTGAGCCAAACCATACGCGCTTCTCTGGGGTTGGTGTTGCCGAGACCGTTTTGCTGCTTTTCGGTAACGTCCCAGGACAAAAGCTGCAAAGCCTTTTCGGGGTCTGTGGTGCCTATCTCGATCGGGTTGCCCCAGGTAAGGGTCGAGCCGCAGGTCACAACGTTTGTATTAAGGTCATATCCCTTTTCCACATGATAAGGGTTCCAGCCGATTTGAATACACGCCTGCTCGTCCTCGGCAAAGGCAAAGGGCTGAAGATATCCAAAGGTTCCCATACGGTTTTCTTTGATTTTGTAGCCTGCAAGGTTGAGCATAGCCAGAGAAATAAACCTGCCCAAAAGCTTGTTGGCTTCCTCGTTTATCATTCCGTCCTGAGATGAAAGCCCCAGCTGACGCGCGATCGGACCGTTTACGAGCACATAAGGAGTCCAGCCGTGCGTGCTCGCAAGCGATTTGTAGAAATTGCCGTTGGCAAAAAGCCTTACTATTCCTATGCAAATCGGCATAAACTCCGGAGGACAGCCTGCCATGACAGCGTTTGCCGCAACATGATAGGCAAGTATCCTTCTGTTGGCAGGGGGAACGTCCACTACCTCGCCGTTTCTTGAATTGACAATATCAGTCGCGTTATATGTGCAGTATTGCAGATAATACTCGATCTTGGCTCTTGTTGGCGGAACAACGGTCAGTCCGTCTGACATTTCGCTGGTTTCATAGAACTGCTGAACGCGCTCGAACGAGCCTGTGAATACGATATCGTCATGGTTCACGCCTGCGATCGCGCTGGCGATCCTTTCTCTTTCGGTATCTGTTATCTCGTCAACAAATGCATTTTCGATCTGCGGGAACAGGACCTCACGGGCTTTTCTTTCTTGCTCGGCGGTCGTGTCGCTTGCAAAGGCTCCGGGATAGGCAGCTGTTCTTACAACGGGTACGCCGCGGTTGTAGCCTGTTGACTCTATTTGAGGCACAAACGCCTCAGCTCCCACAACAACAGCCGGAACTCCTGCGTATTCGGCGGCAAGTCCGTTGCCTGTCTCTTTAACAGTGCAGATACCGCAGCCGCAGTTGCCGGAGATAACGCCGTCGATGTTGTACTCAATCAGCTTTTGCTGGAACTGCCTTGACTTCTCGCTTATGCTGTTCGGATTAAAGGTTCCGCTCTTGCCGATCTCTTCGGTCATATAGAAGGTGGTGCAGTTGTACCTTTCTTCGAGCAGATCTCTGATAACCGCGTGAGTGACCGAAGCGGAAAAGCTGCCGCCAACCAGCGCGATCCGCTTGTTGTACAAGCTATCAAGGCGCGGCGGCTGCTCGATCGGCGTGATCGAAGAGCCCGACGGAACAGGCGATACGATTTGATATTCGTTTGCTGAGGGCTCGGCATCAGAAGCCTCCCCCACTCTCCCTTCGCCGCTTTCCGCCGCCGAGTATGAGCTTATACCGACAACTGTTGTGCTGACTGCGATAATCAGAACAAGCAGCAGCGACAAAAGGCGTTTTACTTTGTTTGATTTCATAGAACCATCCTTTCATTGTTTATTTTCAGCCGACTAATCAGCCTTAACATACGTTGCGTCCGAGAAAAATTCATCGGCAAAAATCGAGCCGTCAGTCTTATCCTCGGTAAATAACAAATTGCCTTCCTTGTCGATTTTATATTTGACCGAATACTGATTATCCTTCTCCGTAACCGGGCTGAACTTTAGCTCGCCGTCCTGAGCCGTGTAGGCGTAGTACATATATCTGTCGAGAAGCAATTCATCACTTTTGTAATGGATCGTCATAATGCCCTTGTCATCAAACTTAATGCTCTCGCTATAAGGGATCTCGGTTGTAAGGTAAGTTAATTTTCTACTGCCTGCCCATTGAGCTAAAAGCTCTTTATCCGTATTGAACGTCGAGTATGATTCATTCTCATAATCGGGAGCCTTTGCCTGTACGAAAACATAATCCTGCGCTGTGGTAGTAGTGCCCGACTGTTCGTCGGTGGTTTCGGGATAGGTGATCGTCAGCTTTGCTCTGCCAAAGAGCTTTGAGCCTGTTATACTGTACTCCAAGTCCTCAGTGCCGAGATTTATATATTTTTTGTTGTCCTTTTCGGAGAGCTTATAGCTGCCCTCCTCTACTCCGCCTTGGTAGTAGGTTTTATACTTTCCGCCGTAGTCGTCGGTCTTGTCGAAAGAATAGTAAACCTTGTCTTTGGATTCAACTTCGTCGGCGGTCGCCTTGGAGATCTCGGGATTTACGATCATTTCCCAATCTCCGTCGATCGTTCCGGGAGCAAAAAAGGAATACAAAGCTATTCCTGCAAACGCCAAAGCGACAGCTGCAACCGAAATTGAAATTATTGGTATCTTTTTATTGCTTGTGGTTTTTTCTTTCATAATATCCACCTTTCCTTATATGAAACAGTTAAACATAAAAATTTGATGAAAATGTGTTAATCTATCATTTTTATATCAAATTTTATGGTATAATATAAAATATCTGTTGATTATTATGGAGGAAACACATTTATGAGCGAAAACACAAGGATACTTTTGGTTGAGGACGATGAAAAGCTTCGCAGTACGATCACGGACTATATGCAGATGAACGGCTTCTGCATAACCGCATGTGCTAACGGCTTGTCCGCGCTGCGCGCTTTTGACTGCGATCCTCCGTTCGACATCATTTTGCTTGACGGTATGCTGCCGGATATAGACGGCTTTGAGATCCTAAAAATCATACGCGAAAAATCGGACGTGCCCGTGATAATTTTATCCGCCAGAGAATCCGAGAGAGATCAGCTGAGCGGCTTTAAGCTCGAGGCTGACAATTATATCACAAAGCCGTTTCTGCTCATCGTGCTCAAGGAGCATATCAACGCCCTGCTTGCCCGAACAGGCCGCGCAAAAGAAAAACACCTCATAAGAGGCGCGATAAAGCTAAACACCGCCGAGAGAAAGGTATATCTTGACGGAGAGTTTATTGTTACAACTTCGCGCGAATATGACTTGCTGCTTTTGTTTATGAAAAACGAACGGATAGTTATGAACCGCGACACGATTCTTGACAGAGTGTGGGGAAACGAATACTTCGGCGATGTCAGAACGGTGGACACAATTGTAAAACAGCTCAGAAAAAAACTGGACGGACACAGCGATTACATTGTGTCCGTCTATGGGATAGGATATAAATTTGAGGTTAATGATGAAGAATAAGCTAACGATAAAACTAATTGTCGTCATTGTTGCAACGGTCGGTCTGATAGCAGCGATCATGGCACCTGTTTACTTTTTTCTGCAACCGAGAATGTATATCGCACGGCAGATACGTCAGGTGGCTGATTTTTCCGACAAGCTAAAATCAGTTGAACCGTTTGATGAAGCTTCTCTGGAAAAATTTTTTATTGACTCCAAAGAGAACTACCGCGTCTATGTGTTTGATGAGGACTATAATCCGTTGTACTCATCATTTGAACTGGGCAATAATCAAAAATTTCTTATGAAGCTGTTCGGAGATAAAGCCGACCGTTTTCAAGAGGATTCCGAGCCCTTTTACTCAAAGGTTGACGATGAACCCGCCGTAAGGCTGTATACCAGCCGCGAAGCTAACGGAAAACTATACTTCATACAAATCAAAGACAGCCTTAGCGGCGTCAACTTGGTATTTGATTTTTCCAATCAAATTCTCGGGCTCGTAGTTATTGGTTACATCATAATATGCTCTGTTGTTTTGTTTCTTGTTATTTCACCCTCCGTCAAAACAGTAAAGAAGGTCACCGAGGTTGCCAAAAGCATCTCGGAAAACAATCTTTCGGTTCGTTATCGGGGCAAGGTCCGCAAGGACGAGATCGGAGAGCTGACCGGAAGCGTAAACAAAATGGCTGATACTATTCAGGAGAACATCAATAATCTTGAGAACTATAATTTTGTGCTGCGTGAAGATAACAGCTATATGAAGGAGTACGAGCAGTCGCGCCGTATGCTGCTGCGAAATGTTACCCACGATTTAAAAACTCCTCTCGCGGTAATTTCAAGCCAGGTTGAAATGATAAGCACCTGTCAGGAGCAGGAAAAAAAGGATTATTATTACAATTCAGCCATGGAAGAAATCAGCAAGATGAACAAGATGATAAGCAATGTTTTGCAAATGACGGTTGACGAACGCAGACTGATCCACAAGGACACGCACGAGCTAAACATCAGTGAACTGATATCCTCTCTGTGCGATAGCCGCCGGGCATATGTCGAGTCGCGCGATCTGAGACTTTGTACAAATATCGTACCGGGACTTATACTTAATACAGTCAAGGATTATGTTGAATACGTTTTTAAGAACTATCTGTCTAACGCGGTACAAAATGCCGTCAATGATACTGAGATCACTGTTTTGCTGAGCAAACGCCATAACACCGTCCGTCTTTCCGTAGAAAACCACGGCAAACAGATCCCCAATGAATTATGCGATAAAATATGGACAGAGGCATTTACCACCTTTACCGAAGGCTCGGAGAATACCGGCTTGGGACTTTATATAGTCAAGGAGATCTCTTTGATCGAGCATACCGACTGCGGCTTTGACAACACCGAGACCGGCGTTCGGTTTTGGTTTGATTTTGTTGACTGCCCGGGCGATGAGTAATATCATCATTGATACGGAATTTTCGGCGATCATGCGATTATTGTGAAACCGTTTGTACGTTTCTTCCGGCTCAGTTATTTCCACGATAAAATATCAAAAGGCAAAAGCTGTTAACTTAATAACCGAAGCAGCACCTCCGACGAAAGATGCTGTAGAACAGCCCGAAACGAAAGCTGTCACAGAAAATTTGCAAGAGGAGATCATCGAGAAAAGTGACTAATCGAAAAATGAAATCGATGAAGAATTGGGCACCTCTAAAAATTCACTGTTGTTCAGAAGTGTCCAATTGTTACTCATTGTTTAGAACCTGACTTGTGATAGATGTTTCAACCTACTCACCAAAATTCGGGAGCACAATCACTATACTTCCTCTTTTTATATCCTTTGTTTTGTGTTATACTTTTGGTAAGATAAATCAGAATCAAAGGAGCAAATGAACAAATTTTGTACATACAGCAACAACAGGTTGCTTGATTATTACCGTATTATGTATTAGAATGAAAACAAGGGAGGTGCTTTTATGAACACAAAAGACGTTATCTATGAGCTTCGGACAAAAAAAGGGATGTCGCAGGATGAACTGGCTGAAAAGGTGTTCGTTACTCGGCAGGCGGTGTCTCGTTGGGAGAACGGCGATACTGTTCCGAATACCGAAACGCTCAAATTGCTTTCGGGGCTGTTCAATGTTTCCATCAACACGCTGCTCGGTTCTCCCAGACAGCTCGTTTGTCAGTGCTGCGGTATGCCGCTGGAGGACAGTATTATCGGCAAAGATAAGGACGGCGCAATGAATGAGGATTACTGCAAGTGGTGTTATGCCGACGGAAAGTACACCTACAGCGATATGGACGAGCTTATCAATGTATGTATCCCGCACATGGTTGCGCAGGGCTTTTCCGAAGAACAGGCGCGCGAATATATGAAGCAGAATTTGCCGCAGCTTGACTACTGGAAGCGGTACGAGGAGCTCAGCGACAACGGAGAGTTTGAACGATTCAAGCAACAGTTGATAAATGAGATCAACGACCTAGGCATCGAGGGTATGCCGAAGGTTGAGCGGTTGAACGCGCTTGTCGGAAGCTATGTCAATCTCGCCTATCCGTTGCCCGGCGGTATCAGCGCAAAGTTTCTTGATGACAACACGACCTATCTGGGCAATCAGCTTGAACCGGAATTCGGTGGCGAGCGTTGTTTTGGTGTTTTGGCAAATATGGATTTTATTCTGATATGCACTTATGAAGCAGACGGGAAAAATCCCGAGCTTGTGCTTTATAAAAAAAGATAGAAAATCGGTCAGCAGCTTGACACTGCTGACCGATTTTCTATATTGCAACTCTAATACTATCCTGATAGCCGTTCGGCATGAGATAATATATGTTATTCATTTGTTAACACTCCGCGATATATAGCCAGATCACTTTCCTTGAACACATTGAAGATCACCTTGATATCGCTGTGGCTTTCCTCTTTGTATTCTTTTACGGTATCAACGGCGATCTGTGCCGCTTCACGCTGCGGAAAGCCGAACACGCCTGTGCTGATACAACAGAAAGCTATGCTGTCAACACTTTTTTCTTCGGCGAGCTTCAAGCAGGAAAGGTAGCAGCTTTTCAGCAAGTCACGATCCTCCTGTGTCAATCGCCCGCTGACGATCGGTCCGACGGTATGGATAACGTATTTGCACGGCAGATTATAGGCAGGCGTGAGCTTTGCCTGACCTGTCGGCTCGTCGTAGCCTTGTTTTTTCATTATCTCGTTGCAGTCTCGTCTGAGCTGAACTCCTGCAAAGGTATGGATCGCATTGTCGATACAACCGTCACAGGGATTGAAACAACCGAGCATTTGACTGTTGGCGGCGTTGACGATCGCGCCGCATTTAAGTGTGGTGATATCGCCCTGCCAAAGATAAATTCCCTTTTGAATCGGCTCTAAATCCGCAATATCGGTTATACCCTTTCTGCGGTTTTCCTCCTGCAAATACTCGTCTTGGATCTGCAAAAACTCATCCGAAACAGGCTTTGGCATACGGATATTGAACAGCGAACGGAGCATCCGCTTTTGATTGTATTCGTCTGACGGTATCGTGATTTTTTCTTTGCGCTCGGAGAGCAAATATTCAATTAAAAACGATCTTCTTTGTCCTTTAGGACTTCAAAATCAGAATCGGGATTTTTTATTATAGGATACTCGTGTCCTGCATTAGCTGCGATCAATTCGCCGCTGCGCAGGTCGAGGATACCGAGCCATACCGTTACAAACATCTTTTCCTGATTTTTGGCGCAAATCATCTTGTTAACGTCAGTCAGTATCTGTGCCGGGCTGTTGCCGCTCATGCTCTGAGTTTCAATAATGCCCTTAGTCATCACCATAAACATTGCAGCCGGGATCCCCTTTCCCGATACATCGGCGATCACCATGGCAAGATGATCCTGATCGACGAAGAAGAAATCGTAGAAATCGCCCCCCACCTCTTTGGCAGGTATCATAGAGGCAAAAATATCAAATTCTTTTCTGTCGGGAAACGCCGGAAAGATGTTAGGTAGCATATCCGCCTGGATTTTGTTGGCAAGCGTGAGCTCGGTGTTGATGCGCTGCTTTTCCGCCGTTATCTTGGTCAGGTTCTTTTCGTAGTCTTGAAGATCGTTTTCCATGTCCTTTACGGTGAGGGCTAGGTTTTCGATCTCGTCGCCGGTGCGGATATCAAGGCTTGCAAAGTGTTGGGTGTTTTGAACGCCTGCCTTCTTATCCGCCGCGTAGTTTTGGGAAGCCTCTGTTATATCGTTGATCGGCTTTACGACTGTGTTTTTCATATGCCGCATCATAAGAAAGCCAAACAGAGCAACGACGAGTAAAAGTCCGACGGTATATTGCAAAACAAATCTCCACATTCCGGAAACAACATTATCCAATGTGATGTCGGCAAGGATAAAGCCGGTCACTTCACCCGACCTGCCCCTGACAGGAACGCCTGACGTACACATCCAACCGTATTTTTCAGGCTTGCCGATATCATAGAGCATTCCTGTTCCGTCCCATTCAAGGAACTTTTTGACGCCCTTGTGCTCAACGCTTTCCCACGCGCCCGGTTCATAGGGATCATTTGGGTCGGGATCGGCAATGTATATCATAGCGTCGCTTTTGCTGTCATACATGGCAAAATAGATGTCATAAACATCGCTTGATTTTCTGTAATCGTTGAGCAACGACAGGATCATCTTGTAATCCTCGCGCTCTGTTAAATCTGAAAAATGAGCCTTGTAGGCTTCGCTTGACGGATCGGATCTTTCAGATTCCGGCAGAGAACGGTAACGGGTCATGACCTCACGTGAAAGCGGTTCGGTGTCTGCCGCCCTGTATAAAACGGCAGAGGCGTTGCGCGACAGATTAAAAGCTGTTGAGATATCCTGCCTTGCGACTGCCACAGTATACAGGCTGAGTCCTATCACCAGACAGACTATTCCCAGTAAAACCGAGCCTAAAAGCACAAAGCGAAAAATACGGCTTGACAAAGAATGGCGCATACGCTCCAGCCTGGTCATTTCTCTGACGCTTTTTTTCGGCATATCAAACCTCCATTATTTGATGTTCAAAACGCTGTCAAAACCGGTGACAGCAAATACACCCAGAATATCAGCGTTTGCGCCCTGAACAGTAACGTCGGGACGTCCGGTTTCTTCCATAGCCTGCTGTGTAGTCAGCAGTATTCTGAGTCCGGCTGAGGATAAGTACTCCAGCTTTTTGAAATCGAACACGATCGCCGGGGTATCACCGATCACTTCGTCTACCGCAGCTTGCAGCGCGGGAGTCTCTACAATATTCAGACGTCCCTCAAGCTCAAAGGTCACTGCGTCGTTTTGTATAGTTTTTTTATGTTAAGCATAAGCCTTCTCCTTAGTTACTTCTTGTTTAAAACCAAATCTCCGAATACAGTGGTATCGGTAAAATAGCCACCTGTGATGACCGCCTCTGGCTTGACGTAGTTGTCGTTTCGGTGAACAAACACATATATCCTCGAATCAATAAGGTGCTGATTGTGATCAAACCTGTCATAACCCCCAACGCCTGCGTTGAGGCTATCATTCATATTGATACGTTTGTTTTCCGTCGTCAAGAGGTTTTCCCATCTGTTCTCGGCTATGTCCTCCGGCACTCTGTCATATTGCGCCGCTGCAACGGAGGTGATATAGGACGCGTCGTTCTTGTCCTTGTTATTGATAAGCGCGGTCGTCTGATAGAGATACATCGGTGTAGCCCCTGTTCCGTAATTGAGATTCCGGTTGCCACAGAGCGTGTATTTGCGCTTGTCGATGGTCAGACGCTTTTCGGGGTTATCGCCGACATAAACATAGAGATCCTTGACTGCGCTTTCCATATAATACTTTGTCTTTTTGGTGTTGACGTAATCGGGGTTGTAATAATGGTAGCCGATAAAAACGCTTGCGTCGGACGATGAACCCTTGTTTAGATTCAGAGGCAGACAGTTTGTTGCGCCCTGAGTGAGCAGATCGCGCATCGCCTCAGCCTCCGTATTGCCTACACCGACAAAGAAGCTGTCGATACCGGTAAGATCAGTGTTGGTTTTCTGATGGATATACAGGCTCTCGCCGGTGTCGCCGTATGGTATAGCATATTCCGCCTCGGAAATAGTTTTGCCGTAAAAGTCTTTTTCAGCCGGTTTATCGCCGTGATCGACCGTCAGCACGGTGGACAGTCCGGGCTCAAAGATTTTTTCCGAGACCTTCAGCTCGGTCAGCGCGTCGCCGGTGGAGCTTCCGCCCGAGCTTGTGGTAGCGTACAGAAAATACAGTTCACTGTTTGCAGATGCGATTGGCGTGGGTTCCTTGTTAGTGACGTTCTGAACAAGCGCATACTTGGCGCCGTTCACTGTCAGGGTCTCTGTGGGAGTCGTGTTGAAATCCGCTTTCATCCGCAGCAATCCGTGGACCGCTTTTGCAGGGTTGTCGGTATATGTCACACCCAGATAAGTCGCTGCTTCATCATAGTCTAAGGAAGCAGAATCTTCACCATTGGCGGATTTGTTATACCAAGTATGCACGGAATACTGCCGGAGATTCTGGAGGAGTATCTCCGATGAACTTCCGACCAGAGAATAATAGCATAGATCGTTGGAGAAATCATCGTTTACCTTGCGTTCCTCTTCTTCCCATTTTGGGTCAGGGTTATACGTCGCGACCTTGACAGAGGCGATATACTTTCCTCTAACTGGAGCTGTGCGGTGGATATACAGATACACCGGAGAGCATTCGTCGCTTTTATTGTGATTGTAATATGCGAGGTTGAGCGGCTCTTTTTCGTAGGGAAACTTTACATCCTGAACGGAAGCAAAGCCATCGGGAACCTCACCGCTGTTGCTGAGCACCAGATCGCCCGGTACCAGCGGCTGATACCCCTGCTTGTAGCCGCAGGAATAAAGAATATGGGGCTGGTTGATAACGGTCTGCCACTTTACGCCCGGAATAATATTGTCGATATCTTTTTGGTCACATCCGAAGGCGTCGTTGATACCCACGGTAAAGTCATCGTAGTTATTGACCTCGTAATGCGAAAGGTACTCTTTTTCTGTTTTGTCGCTCTGGTATTCAGGCATTGACTTTGAGCTCTGCATAAATACGTTAGTAACACCGTAGCCGGTCGGCGCATAGTTGTTCTCCTTGTTGCCGGTATATGCTGTCATCATTGCCACAACGTTCTGCATTTTTGGAGTGCCGGCGTAAAACTGAACGTCATATATGGCGCGCTTCGGGTCATAGGTTGTGGTATAGCAGAGATAAGTCTGCATATTCTTGACATAACAGTTCATGCCCGACTCAGGGCCCATTATTTTCTTATGCCATACTCTTCCCTTTGTAAAATTCTCTTTTCCGATCAGCTTTCCTCCGAGTTTTTCTGCGTAGTCGGAAAGCGACCAGCCGTTTTCTTCGGCGTCTGCACCGCTGACAAAGAACAAACCGGAAATATATTCTGTGCCCGAGGTGTATTTTTCAGTTGGAGAGAAGAAAATATATTTTGCATTGTCCCATTTTTTGTTATTCTCGCAGGCGTCAAAGTTATATGCCGCACTGCCAAAATAACAAACCGGTACGTAGCCCTTTTTGCCGTCGGATAATTTATCGGCGATCTGGATATCGTCTGCAAGGATCGGCGAGCCTACGCTCGTATCCTTTGTGTAGCAGATCGAATTGCCGCGTCCGTCAAAGCCTGCCGCCGTGTATTTGACCGTACCGTAGGCGACCGCCTGTGAGGTCGATTTGAGCTTTGCCATTCTGATATCGGTGACAGCCGCTTTCGCGTTGGTGGTGACTGTATAGCCGAGATAAGAATATGATCTGTTCGTCGCCCTCAGCTCCGGAGTAAGGTTGACGTCGATCACCTTATATCCCTGCTGGGTCAGCTTACTTTTAGCTACGGTCTCGCTTCCATCGCAGGAAAGATAGACCGAAGCGATATACTGCTTTTTTTCAGCAACAGCAGGCTGTGCCTCATTGGGAGCGGTCGTCTCAGGCTGTTCATTGTCTGAATTTGAGTCGTCGCCCTGTGCTGCTTCTTCAACGGGCTTGTCCCCGTCCTTTACCTCTGTGGTGTTCGCTGATTCTCCCAGATAGGAATAGAACAGATAGACCGCGGGAGCGGACGCCTCCTTGGTGTTCGCGTTAAGGTTGGCGGCGTAGAGCTCGTCAAAATCCCTGACCGCCTTATAACCTGCCGGGTTTTCGGCGTCGTTTATCTTGACGACAAACGGCGCGCCGTTGTCGGGAACAACGATCGGCTTGCCTGCCTGCGTATTCTGCGAGGAGTAAAGCGCGTTCCACTGCTTTCCTTCGTAGGCGTTCAGATCGCCTTCGCCGTCGGGACTTTGAATCAGATCATAACGCAGCAAGCCTCTGTTGTCGGAGTCGTTATTATCAGCACTCAGATCCATCGTTACCGTTGGGATATCCGTATAGGTCAGATCGTCACATTCGGGCTTGAGGCAGTCATACAGGACCACAATTAGCATAATGAGCAGGATAACGAGAGTCAGGATAGCACTTCCTGCGCTCACATACGCGGCACCATTGGCGAGTCCGCCGATAATGATTATAAGCGAAATGTTATCCGAGATCACGGATGCAAAAAGCGGTGTTGCGACTTCTTTTGTGTTCGTTATAGACAATTTACGCTCATGGTCGTCAGCGTGAATGAATTTGTTCGCCTGAAACTGACTGATGTTCTTCACAGCGGTAATACTGCTGCCGCCGGTTAAACTGAGCCCGATATAGGAGCCGTCATACAAGCCGCCGCAGTACATGTACGCCGTAGAAGCAACGCCGTTTTGCAGGCAAATATTATTCGCTGCGCCATTAGCGGTATTATCACGTATGACCACTTCTTCCGCGACTTCGATATCGTACATGGAATCAACGTAAACACCGCCGCCGTTTTTGCTTTTTGCCTGATTATTCGTAATGCTTGAACCTACAAGATACACATAACGGGATTCAACATACATACCGGCTCCTGTTTTTGCTGTGTTATCGTGAACGGAAGTTTTGTAAAGTATCGTTTTATTTATATAGTTGGAGCCGCCTTCATCAAAAACATAGACTGCTCCGCCTTTTTCGTTTGCACTGCAATGGTGTATCTTGCTGTTTTTTATGCAAATATCCTCGCTGCGTTGGTCGGTACGACCCCATACATGGTGCGGAAGAATATAGATCGCGCCGCCGTGCTCCTCACATTTGCAGCCGTTGAATTCAACATTATCCAGAGTCAGCTCTGCGGCGTTGTGGTAGCCTATGCCGCCGCCCGATTCTGTTGCGGAGCAGTTCTCAAACCGGGAACTGCTGATCGTGAGAGGATATGATGTGGAATCAAACTGAGTGCCGCCGGAAGTGATATAAACCCCTCCGCCGTATTCGGCTGCACATTGACTAAAGGTCAGTCCGCTCGCTGTAATGTTGTTTCTGCCAATATTATAACAAGCTCCGCCGTATTCCTCTGCCACACACCGGTTAAAGGTGCAATTATCAAACTTGCTGACTACACCTCTTGTAATATCATTTTCAAAGCTTATCGCGCCGCCGTTTTCTGCCGAGCACCTTTCAAAGGTAAGGTTTTCAAGGGAGATTTCGGGTCTGTCAGAAACGCAGATCGCGCCGCCGTTGCCTTCCAATGCGGTACAGTATATGAATTTTGTACCCTTTAGGGTCAGCTTGCCCTCGCAGAATATCGCGCCTCCGTTTTCGGCAGAATGGCAATCCGTGAACGTACAGCCCTCAACAGACATCTCGCCTCCGGGCTCGATCCTGACCGCGCCTCCGCTTTTCTCCGAGCCGCCGTGGAAGATGCCGCCGCCTGTCAGATGAAATTTGCGGCTGTCTGTATCATCTTCGGATTTCATTCCCAGCGTGACTAAAAAATCCTCGCCTGTATCGCGCTCAGGGTCGGAGTCAACGATCGAGAGATTTCCGCCGGACTTGACAGAAAACAGCGAGCCGACCTCTGCGTTGGCAAGCAGGCAGCCGTTGAGGTTGATCCTCATATTTTTTTCGACCTCAAGCGTACCTTTAATAGTGGAGTTACGGCTGAGTTTAACGGTGCTGCCCTCAATATCCTTTGCCTCGTTCCACGCCTGCTTGACGGTAGCATAAGATTTTGACGAACCGTCCGAGGATATGACCTCGGCGGGAACAAGTCCGTATATGCCAAAATCCATCGTTTTGTCGGAGCTGCTAAAGGGATATGAGGTTGCGCTGTATGCTTCGTTGGTGATCTCCTCACCCTCAACAGATAATTTGACTCTGCCGCTGTGAGTGCGAATAGTAAAGCCGCCGCCAAAGTCGAGATACAGCCTTATCATATAAGGGATCCTGTCTGTTTCATACATTTTTACGGTTTTTGAGACATTGTTGCCGCTTGAAATATCGTTCTTGATGTCCCAGGTGTCAGACGTTTCATTTCCGCTGCGATCCTTATAATGAAGTTCCAGCCTTGCGCTGTTCCAACCCGAGGCTTTGGATTCGGACGTGACCTCCACTTTATAGGTGATGATAGTCTCCGCGCTCGTGGGAACGCAGACCGGCAGCACCGCAAGGAGGATGACCGATATAAGGACAACAGATAAGAGTTTTTTGAACCGCGATCCTGTTTGTCTTTGCTTGATCGAGATCTTTTTCATAGGAACCTCTTTATTCTATGCTTGTGTTTCTTTCTTCTTTTTGTTTCTGCTTACCGATACAGCGAAGATCGTGCCCAAAGCGATGCCCACCGCAAGGCTGCCAAAGCCGACTATAGCTAATGAGCCGGTGCCTATTGAAGAAGCCGTCAAATTTCCTGCGGATACGTCGTAGGTCTTTACTTCGCCGTTACTTCGCATACAAAAAAATACACCGAATAATCGCCCGTAACCGACTGCCAAAAAATGTTCGCCGCAGAATACATTTTGAAGGCGTTTCCAACTATATTCACCGCGCCGTTTTCTCCAAGCAAATGAATGTTGGAATCAAAGCCTGTCGGAGCCTTGCTGTTTTGCTGCACAGCAAAAAACGGGATAAGCGGTCTGCCGTTGCCTGCCTTTGAATTTTTGGAAGCATACAGTGCAAGCCACTGCGCCCCCTCATCGGCGATCAGGTCCGCGTTACTTCCCTTTTGCACCTTGTGATCCTCGCCGAAATACTCCTCGCGGTTGCACTCGACAGCCTTGTAATTCAGCTGATAGCTGCCTCCGTCAGCGTTGGTGTAATTATCAACCAAGTATTTTGGGATGGAGGCTGCTCCTTGTCATTATCCCGGAGCAGATCGATAATAGTCAATACCGCTGAGGCAACTGACAGGAATATGGTAGTAATGACCAATATCTTTGAAATATAGATCGCTAAACGCGCCGAGTATATTTGACTGACGTTTTCCGCATACATCGGCATAGTTGCAAGCTCATCCAGCGACGCTTTGTCGAGCTTGAAGATATCGTCCAGGTTTTCCTGGATCCAGCCGATCTCTTTTCCTCCGTAGGCATAGTCTCGCACACGCACATAGGTGACGCCGATCGAAAACATCGAAGCCATTGCAACGAATGCGGTCGCAGCCCAGCTTATCTTTATGATATTCAGCAATACATCATCCTGAGACTCAAGGTTGCCGTTTGTGCCGACAGAACCCACGGTTTTTTCCCTTTGCGCCTTATCGGTTATCGCAACGGAGTCGTCGTCGGCATATACTCCCCTGTCGATATTTGCGTAAACCGAAACGCTGTCAAAGCCACCCATTTCAGCTTGATTGGACTGAGCGACCTGCTTCCAGCTTTCTTCTGTCGCGAAAGCGAACTGGAGCAGCTGGTCAAAGCCGATGAACGGCATTCCGTTTCGTTGACCCTCTGAGAGAGCCGCCGCCATTGGATAAAATATCTCTTCATCATCGGGGTCGTTATCTTCCATGAATAATTCGAGCAGCTCGCCTTTATTGAAATTCCCGCCTTCGTAGTTCTTCAAATTTTCATATATCGTTGCGACCGCGACCCATTCCTTTGTTTGCAAAACAGCTTTGTAATCTTTTTCGGCGTTGCCAAAGTTCTCTTCAAGCTCCTTCTCGGTCACGTCTTCAAGATACAGACTCATTTCCTCATAATCACTGAGCTTTTCACGCAGTATCACCGAAGCCTTTCCAAGCTCCGACGCGGCTTCACCGTATACGTTATCTAGGTATTGCCTGCGCTTTGACTCGGTGTTAAGGTCGGGGCGGCTGTCCTCAAGATCATCAAGCAAAGTATCATAGTCGAGCTCCGCAAAGCGGTCTATCCAAGTGTTGTCCGCTGGATCTGCCGCCATAGAAAGCAGCACCTCGATCGACTTGATGACCTGCGCATTGCCCTGCATCAGTATGGTTATGAGATTGGGAAGATTTTCGGGATTGCTTGCCTCTATGCTCTCCTGAATACCGAGCTCGTCCTGCAAGGTCGCGGAATTGAGCAAATCGCCCATCTTCATACCGGTGTCGTCATCGGTGTAATTGTTGAGCAGCTCGTGAACTACGGTCGCCTTGGTTTTGCCTGCCTTTAGGTTGGCGCGGTATTCTTTTATGACAGACATAAACTCATTCAAAAATTCCGCGATACGGTTTTTCTGCGATTTCAAAAAGGTTTTGTAATCCTCTACGCTGTAGCCGCCGTTCATATTCATAACAGCAAGGTCGGTGATGGATTCGCGGATATCACCGGTAGTCTTGTAGCCCAGCATAACATAAGTCTTGCCGCCGTCGTTGAGGTTGTTTTCCACAGGAGTAAAGCCTTTGTCCTCAAGCGTTTTTTTCGCGTCGTCCGCGTCCTTGCCGTAGGCGACATAGACCTCGGAAACATATTCTCCGGTGTTCGCCGCTGCAACAGTATCAAGCGGAAAAATTATGATAAATGTAAGAGTCAATACAAAAGAAAGTATTGCTCTCAGGCTTTTTAAAATCTTAATCATACCTTCTCCTTGTATTATAGAGTAGTAGTTATTAGAGTCCCTCTCCAAGGACTGTATGCTATACTGTTAGAGATACTGTGGATTAGTATCACTCTCCTACCGCAAGACGGTTACAGAAAGGCTCTAACCACAGTCTCTTTGTACAGTTGTTAATCAGTTAGATACCGCACGACGGTTTATGTGGAACAAGGT
>OMZU01000021.1 GCA_900315605.1 uncultured Eubacteriales bacterium
TAATGTTATAGATTGTCCGCTATTAGGCTGATATTATTCTTAATTGGAATTATGTGTGATAGGTAAATAAAAATTATCAATTTTTAGAGGTTACCTTAAGTATTTTTCCCAGGTGCTTTCTTCGTACATCCAAAACGACGGAGACATCGCGCCGATCGTACCGAATTTTTCCGGGTGCTCGATACCGATATAGAACGATTCAAGCCCTCCGAGCGAGCTTCCGGTAATAGAGTTGTGCGCCGGGTCGGTATAAACGTTATATTTTTCCTCAATTGTCGGAGCAACCGTATTCACGATAAAATCGCAGAAATCGCCGCCGTATCTTATATCATATTCATCAGCGACTTCCTGAGCCGGATCGCCCAGATCAGGTACAAGCTCACGGTATCGGGTGCTTTCGCGCGTAGCGATTCCCACGGCAATAGCCTTAAAATCGCTTTGCTTCATCGCGCTGGTTACGCTTTCGGGAACGCCCCAGGTTCCCTCCTCATAGTCCTCGTTTGACAAGTCGCGGTCGCCGTCAAGGAGGTAAATTACGGAGTATTTATCCTCGGAATCGGGGTCGTAGTCCTTTGGCGTCCACACAAATACGTCCTTTTGCTCATCCTTAAACTTAAAATCAAGCCTGGTCAGCTCAACGTCGCGGATAAACTCCTCGCCCTCGGTACAGGGTAATACGCCGTAGCTCGAAATATACCAGCCGTCAACCAGCTTATTAAAGGCAACCTCGTCGGTTTTGTCGTTGCCGTAGGTGAAATAGACCTTGTTGTACTTTTTGGCGTCTCCGAAGCAGGTATACTGATGAAAGCCGTCGCCGTCATCTTCTTTTTTCATAACGGTTTCCTTGGTTTCACCGCTTACGCTGTTGACAAAAGTGGCTTTTAATTCTTCCGCGGAAAAATCCATCTTCACATAAAGTCTGTGACTATTATTATCTCCGGTGGAATTTCCGGCACAGCCGGTAAACAAAAATACCGAAGCCGAAAGGATCACAGAAAGCGCGGTTTTTATATTTTTCAAATCAAAGTCACCCTTCTTTCAAACTCGTTTTTACAAAATCAAATCAGCGAAAGCTGTTCGCCCTCGTCCTCGGCGGCAGGAAGCGCGCCTATAGCCGGCAAAGAGCGCGGACGGTATCTTTGGGGCTTTGCGAAAGTTCCCTCGCTGTAGTCCTCAATTCCAAACAACCTCTGACCCTTTCTGAGCTTCATTACCGCTACGCCCTGAGTTGCGCGGGTCGCTTTAAGCATAAGCGCGCCGGTGTGTACAAGCAGCTTTCTGCCTGATGAAGCCGTCAGGAGAACTTCTTTATCCTCCGGAATCAGAATTATGCCTACAAGCGGAGATTTATCTGAGTAAGCTCCGGTCAGCTTTTTGCGGTTGGTTTTTGTGGCAAAGGCGTCAAGTCCCACCTTTGCAAGCTTTCCGTTTTCAAACGCAAAGAGCAAGATCCCCTTGTAGTCCTTTGTTGCGACCATATAAACCGAGTTTTCACCCTCGTCCATGCCGAGCTTTGCGGCTACATACTCGCCGAGCACGCTCGCCTTGGTATCGGAAAACTCGCTCGCCTTGGTTTTGTAGACCTGGCATTTGTCGGTGAAGAACAGCAGATCGCAGTTGTTTGAAAATTCAAGCTCCTGAGCGATCTCGTCGCAGTCCTTTAGCTTTTGCGTATTGCTCATGCGCAAAGACTGGGGAGTGATTTTCTTGAAATAGCCCTCCTTTGTAAAAAAGAAGGTACAGGCGTAATCCGGGATCTCCTCTGCTTCTTCAACATATCCCGAGATATCGTCGTAAATTATAATGCTTCGTCTGGGCTCGCCGTATTTGTCGGCGACTGCCTTTAGCTCCTTGACGATGATCGTCTTGATCCTCGCCTTGCTTTTGAGGATCTCGTCGAGCTCGGCGATCTCTTTTTCAAGCTCCTCAATATCCTTTGTACGCTTTAGAATGTATTCGCGGTTGAGGTGTCGAAGCTTTATCTCAGCAACATACTCAGCCTGGATTTTGTCGATTCCAAAGCCGATCATAAGGTTTGGAACGACCTCGATCTCCTCGTCGGTCTCGCGTATTATCTTTATCGCCTTGTCGATATCCAGCAGGATCTTTTCGAGACCCTTCAAAAGATGAAGCTTCTCGGCTTTTTTGTTGCGGTCAAAAAACGTTCTGCGCTTTACGCACTCGATCCTGAACGCGATCCATTCATCGAGCAAAGCCTTGACTCCCAGCACCATCGGAACTCCGCCGATAAGCACGTTGAAGTTGCAGGCAAAGCTGTCCTCAAGCGTGGTCATCTTGTAGAGCTTTGCCATCAGCTTGTCGGGGTCAACTCCGCGCTTTAGGTCGATCGTGATTTTGAGACCGTCGATACCGGTTTCGTCGCGGATATCCGAGATTTCTTTGACCTTTCCCTGCTTTACAAGATCGATCACCTTTTCGATAATGACCTCGCAGGTGGTCGAGCTTGGGATCGAAAGAATATCAATACAGTTTTGGCTTTTGTCGTATTCGTACTTTGCCCTAAGCTTGATGCTGCCCCTGCCGGTCTCGTAGACCTTGTCAAAGGCGGCTTCGTCGTAAATTATCTGACAGCCGCCGATAAAATCCGGCGCAGGCAGGGTCGATTTTATATCGTGCTCCGGGTCGCGGATCAGCGCGGCGGTTGTCTCGCAGATCTCGCGCAGGTTGAACGAGCAGATGTTAGAAGCCATTCCTACCGCGATTCCGGTGTTTGTATTGACCAAAACCGATGGAAAAACCGTTGGAAGCAGGGTCGGCTCCTTCATTGTGTTGTCGTAGTTGTCGGCAAAATCGACGGTATCCTTGTCGATATCCCTAAAAAGCTCGCTGCATATCGGCGCAAGCTTTGCCTCGGTATATCTCGAAGCAGCCCAAGCCATGTCGCGGCTGTAGAACTTTCCGAAGTTGCCCTTTGAATCGATATAAGGATGGAGCAATGCCTCGTAGCCGCGCGAAAGCCTT
The DNA here is from genome assembly GCA_900315605.1 of uncultured Eubacteriales bacterium. Taxonomy (GTDB): domain Bacteria; phylum Bacillota; class Clostridia; order Oscillospirales; family Acutalibacteraceae; genus Ruminococcoides. Next base: position 2,983 of record OMZU01000021.1, read on the forward strand.
ACCATTGTATCGTAGATCGCCGAATCGCCGTGAGGATTCAGCTTCATTGTTGCGCCCACGATATTGGCAGATTTTGTCCTCGCGCCGGTGAGCAAGCCCATTTTGTACATAGTATAGAGCAGCTTGCGGTGAGAGGGCTTGAAGCCGTCGATCTCGGGGATCGCGCGCGAAAGGATAACGCTCATTGCGTAGGGCATATAGTTTTCGCGGATCGTTGAAACAATCGGCTGCTCGACTATATCTCCCGCGCCGTTGATCACGCCGTGAGTTTTTGCCGGCTTGGGCGCGCTTTTTGATGATTTTTTCTTAGACGCCAATTTGCTTCACCTCCGCTTAGCTTACGTCAAGGTTGTCAATATATTCGTTTCCGTGCTCGACGATATAATCCTTTCTTCCCTGGAGATTGTCGCCCAAAAGGATATCAAAAATCTCCGCGGTCTGTGCTGCGTTGTCGGGCATTACCTTTATCAAACGCCGCGTCTGAGGATTCATTGTCGTCAGGTTCATCATATCGGGTTCGTTTTCGCCAAGACCCTTGCTTCGCTGAACGGTGAACTTTTCTTTTCCGATCTGCTCAATAAACTTGTCCTTTTCAGCCTCGTCATAGGCAAAATAAACGTCGTTTTTCGAGGTGATCTCATACAGCGGAGACTCCGCGATAAACACCTTTCCCTCTTCGATCAGAGTCGGTGTGAGCCTGTAGAGCATGGTCAAGAGCAGGGTTCTGATCTGGAAGCCGTCAACGTCGGCATCGGTGCAGAGAATGACCTTGTTCCAGCGCAGCGCGTCCATGTCAAAGGTCGCAAGGCTCTTGTTTGCCTTTGACTTGACCTCAACTCCGCAGCCCAAAACCTTGAGCAGATCGGTGATGATCTCGCTCTTGAAAATTTTGTCGTAATCCGCCTTTAGGCAGTTGAGTATTTTGCCGCGAATCGGCATGATCGCCTGAAAATCAGGGTCTCGCGCCTGCTTGCAGGCACCCAAAGCCGAATCACCCTCAACGATAAATAATTCTCTCTGAGAAACATCCTTGCTTCGGCAGTCAACAAATTTTGCGACCCTGTTGGTTATATCCAAATTTCCCGAAAGCTTCTTTTTTATATTCAGCCTTGTTTTTTCGGCGTTCTCTCGGCTGCGCTTGTTGACGAGCACCTGCTGGGCGATTTTTTCGGCTTCAAGTGGATTTTCAATGAAATAGACCTCAAGGCTCTGTCTGAGAAACGCCGTCATTGCGTCTTGGATACCCTTGTTTGTAACCGCCTTTTTGGTCTGGTTCTCGTAAGAAGAAACGCTGGAAAACGACGAGATCACGCATACAAGGCAGTCCTCAACGTCGTCAAATTTGATTTTGCTTTCGGTTTTGTTGTATTTGTTGTTTTGCTTCAAATAGCTGTCGATTTGATAGACAAAGGCATTTCTTACCGCCTTGTCGGGTGCGCCGCCGTGCTCAAGCCAGCTTGAATTGTGATAGTATTCCGTCGCGCTGACCTTGTTTGAAAAGGCGACGGCAATATTCATTTTGCACTTGTATTCCGGCTTGTCGTCGCGGTCGCGGGTTTTTACCTCGGTCTCCCAGTGCTGAACCGAGGTCAAGCCCTCGCCGCCTATCAAAGCAGCGACATGATCGACAACTCCGTTTTGATAAATAAACGACTGAGAGTCAAAGCTCTTGCCGTTTTGATTGCGGAAAATAAACTCTACGCCGGCGTTTACAATAGCCTGACGCTTCATGATATCAATAAAATACTCCGGCTGAACGTCGATATCGGTGAACACGTCCAAATCGGGCTTCCAGGTGATTTTTGTTCCGGTGTCCTTTTTGGAATAGGGTTCCTTTTTCAGCCCGCCGATATTTTCGCCCTTTTCAAAATGGAGAGTATAGCGGTATCCGTCGCGGCGGATATCAACATCCATATATTCCGAGCTGTACTGAGTTGAGCACAAGCCCAAGCCGTTCATGCCAAGCGAAAACTCGTAGCTCTCGCCCTCGTTGTTGTTGTACTTGCCGCCGGCGTACATTTCGCAGAAAACAAGCTCCCAGTTGTATCTTTGTTCAAGCTCGTTATAATCGACCGGGATACCTCTGCCGTGATCCTCAACCTCGATCGAGCCGTCGGAAAAACGGGTCACGGAAATTTTCTTTCCGTAGCCCTCCCTCGCCTCGTCTATCGAGTTTGAAAGAATTTCAAAAACCGAGTGCTGACAGCCGTCGATGCCGTCAGAGCCAAAGATAACCGCCGGTCTTTTGCGGACGCGATCCGCGCCCTTTAGGGTGGTTATGCTGGTATTGTCATACTCGTTAGTCTTTTTTTTCGCCATTTATTTCATTCCTTATTTTTCGTCGCGAAGCTTTTTGATTTTATCTCTGAGATATGCCGCGTGCTCAAACTCCAAAAGTCTGGCGGCAGCCTTCATCTCCTTTGTCAGCTTGTCGATAAGCTGAGCGCGCTCCGCCTTGCTGAGCTTCTTTGTTCCCTTAAATTCGCTGTCGCTGTGGGTCGAGATCTCCAAAATCTCGCTGACCTTTTTAACAATGGTCTTTGGAACGATCCCGTGCTCCTCGTTGTATTTTTGCTGGATCTCGCGGCGGCGGTTGGTTTCGGTTATCGCCACCCTCATTGAATCGGTCACGCTGTCGGCGTACATAATAACCGTGCCCTCGCTGTTTCTTGCGGCTCTGCCCACGATCTGGATTAGCGAGCGCGTGCTGCGCAAAAAGCCCTCCTTGTCGGCGTCGAGCACCGCAACAAGCGAAACCTCCGGTATATCAAGTCCCTCTCTGAGCAGGTTGATGCCCACAAGCACGTCAAACTCTCCGAGTCTGAGGTCGCGCACGATCTCCATACGCTCAACGGTGTCTATATCATGGTGCATGTAGCGCACCTTTATTCCCAATTTTTCAAGATACGCCGTCAGATCCTCCGCCATCTTTTTGGTAAGGGTGGTAACAAGCGTTCTCTGTTTTTTCTCTGTGCGGATATTTATTTCCGAAACCAAATCGTCAAGCTGGCCCTCGGTCGGACGGACGGAGATCTCCGGATCGAGCAAGCCGGTAGGACGGATGATCTGTTCGGCAACCACCGCGCTTTTTTCAAGCTCCAAATCTCCGGGGGTCGCGCTGACAAATACCGCCTGATTGATCCTCTCATAAAACTCATCAAAGTTCAGCGGGCGGTTGTCAAATGCCGACGGAAGCCGAAAGCCGTAGTCAACAAGGCTCTGCTTACGCGCACGGTCGCCGGCATACATTCCCCTTACCTGCGGCAGGGTCACGTGCGATTCGTCCACAAAAAGCAGGAAATCCTTTGGAAAATAATCAAGCAAGGTATAGGGCGCGGAGCCGGGAGCCCTGCCCGAAATTATTCGCGAATAGTTTTCGATCCCGGTGCAAAAGCCGATCTCCTGAAGCATTTCCATATCATATCTTGTGCGCTGCTCGATACGCTGAGCCTCAAGAAGCTTTCCGTTATCGCGGAAATAGCTCAGTCTTTCCTCAAGCTCTCTTTCGATTTCCGCAAGCGCGGTCTGCATTTTGTCGCGCGATACTATATAGTGCGAGGCAGGATAGATCGCGGCGTGACGCAAAACCGCCTTTAGCTCTCCGGTAAGAGGATTGATCTCGGAGATACGGTCGATTTCGTCGCCGAAAAATTCCACGCGGATTATGCTGTCGGCAGAAGCCGCCGGAAAAATCTCAACAACGTCTCCCCTGACTCTGAACTTGTTTCTTATAAAATTAACATCGTTTCGCTCGTATTGAAGCTCGACAAGCTTTTTGAGCAGCTCGTCGCGGCTTTTTTCCATTCCGGGTCTGAGCGAGATCACCATATTTCGGTAGTCGATCGGATCGCCCAGGCTGTAGATGCAGGAAACCGACGCAACTATAATAACGTCGCGCCGTTCCGAAAGCGCGAGGGTCGCGCTGTGTCTGAGCTTGTCGATCTCGTCGTTGATCGAGCTGTCTTTCTCGATATAGGTATCAGTCTGGGCAACATAAGCCTCTGGCTGGTAGTAGTCGTAGTACGACACAAAATACTCAACGGCGTTGTCGGGAAAAAGCTCCTTGAACTCGCTGCAAAGCTGAGCGGCAAGGGTCTTGTTGTGTGCAAGCACCAAGGTCGGCTTTTGAACGCGCTCAATAACGTTCGCCATTGTAAAGGTCTTTCCCGAACCGGTAACACCCAAAAGTGTAGTCTCCTTGTTGCCGTTTTCTATGCTGTTTACAATTTCGTCAATAGCCTGCGGCTGGTCGCCGGTGGGCTTGTATTTTGAATGTATTTTAAATTCCATATTTTTCCTTTACAGAAATTTATCAGCTTTGCTCACTTCGCACATCAATCAGTAAACGTCGATTTGGCAGCTCTTCATTGTCATAAGCGCGGCGTTGTGAAGCTCCGGCGTAACTCCGGCGCAGCATGAGGAATCCACGCTGATTTGACTTTCAGGAAATTCAGCCTTTAAAATCAGCGCGTTTGAAACAACGCAGATATCGGTGCAAAGTCCGATAAGCTCAATATACGCTTCTTCTCCGCCGGCTTTTCTCCTTATGATTTCTGGCAGATTAACCGAGCCGAAGGTGTTTTTTTCAACCGCGTCAAAGCCCCTTTGGTCAAGCGCGGCTTTTACTTTTTCGTTCAAAAGCCAACCGTCCGTACCCTTTACGCAGTGAACGACCGGGAGCTTTTTGCCCTCGGCAGTATTAATATAATCCTCTGTATGGGTGTCCAGCGTGGCAATTATCTCTCCGTCGAACGCCTCGATCTTTCGGCAGGCGTTCTCAATTATTCCGACAGCCTCCGGGGTTCCCAAGGAGCCGTCTACAAAATCCTTTTGGATATCTACAACGATCAAAAAACGTTTCATTTATATCAAACCATTTCTAAAATTAACCGCTGAACGAATCAGCGGTTAATAAGAATAAACAAATCAAAAGAATACATCGTCGCAAATCCCGCTTTCTCTCATCGAAAAAACGTCTGCGTCGGTGACGATATAATGATCGATCAGCCTGACTCCGAGGTTTGCGAGCGTGTCATATACGGTTCTGGTCACGTCTATATCGCTCTTTGACGGAAGCAGCGAACCGCTGGGATGATTGTGCGCAATAAATGCGATTTTCGCATTGTGCCTGAGCGCGAGGTCAGCGATTTTTCTGATCGGAACGTCTGTGCTGCCGACAGAGCCCTTTGTTATGATGTCGGAAAAAATCATATTTCCCCTGGCGTTTCCAAGTATCAGCGCGACCGCCTCTCCGGTTCTTCCGATAAACTTTGCCTGAAAAATTTTGCCGATCTCATCAAGCTCTATCTCGGTGCAATCCGAAAGCTTTGACTCGGTGTAAAGTCTTGCCATTTCGGGCAAAAGCTTTAACAGCACCGAAGCCGATTCGCTCAAGCCAAAGTCGTTTTGGAGCTCATCTATCGGAGCGTCGCACACCTGACCTATGGAAAGATATCTGTCAAGAAGCCTGTGCGCCAAAGGGTTGGTGTCCTTGCGCGGAATCGCATAGAACAGATACATTTCAAGAGCCTCGTGAGGCTCAAAAACGTCAAGCCCGTTCATCAAAAATTTCTTTCTGACGCGCTCTCTGTGACCGCCGTGTTCGTTAGCCATAATCTGCTCCTAAATTACTTTACTCCATATTTTTCGTAGTAGCTGTCAATTGCCGCCTTGAGCTTGTCGTCAATAATAATCTTGCCCTTATATTCTCTGTTATACAAATGCTCAACAACCTCTGCCATAGTAACGATGGCGGTGGTCTTTAAGCCGTAGTTTTCTTCGATCTCGGCAAGCGCGCTCTTTTCTCCCTTGCCTCTTTCCATTCTGTCAACGGAAACAACAAGTCCAAGCGTCTCAACCTCGCCCTGCGCCTTGATGATCGGCATAGTTTCTTCGATCGAGGTTCCGGCTGTTGTAACGTCCTCGATGATAACGACCTTGTCGCCGTCGCTCATCGGGCTTCCGAGCAATATTCCCTTGTCGCCGTGATCCTTGATTTCCTTTCGGTTGGAGCAGTAGCGGATATCCGCGCCGTATTTTTCGCTTATTGCGATAGTCGCAGCGACCGAAAGCGGAATCCCCTTGTATGCAGGGCCGAACAGCACGTCAAAATCTACGCCGAATTTTTGATGGATCGCCTCGGCATAATAACCGCCGAGTCTGCGAAGCTGCGCGCCGGTCCTGTAGAAGCCGGTGTTTACAAAGAACGGAGTATTTCTGCCGCTTTTGGTCACAAAATCTCCGAATTTGAGCACCTGGCAATCAACCATAAATTCAATAAATTCCTTTTTATACTGTTCCATAATTATCCTCCCGAATGTATGTACTATTTTGAGTATAACACAACATATTGTTTTTGTAAATGAAAATAACAGGACTGTAACCCATAATATAGGCAATACCGCATAATTCAGGTGTGCGGATTGCGCAGTCAGATTTTTCGTCAGGATGTACAAATAATCAGCTCGCATACTGACGTATGGGTGCTGATTTTTAAGCAGTCTGAAGGAATAATATACAAGCTTTGCACAAAACCAACTGAAAAATTTGTTCGAGAAATTTTTAAAAATCTATTGACATTTTCAAACAGATGTTCTATAATAAACTAAAACATTTGTTCGCATATAATTTTGGGAGTTGAACAAAAAATGAAAAAATATGTGAAAGTAACCGCTGAATTTGACTGCGACGGAAATCTTCTTCCGCGCTCAATACACTGGAACAGCGAAAAATGCTATAATATCGACAACATCACCGACGTTAGATACACCTCCTCGTCCTCGGGAGACGGAGAGGGTATCCGATACACCTGCGTGATCATGGGCAAACAAAGATTTCTTTTCCTCAAGGACAACCGCTGGTATGTCCTGCCCCAAATCAAGCAGGCACGTTAATAACCGGAGTCTCTGGCATCGCTTCCTAATAAACCCATTGAGTCCAATTAATCCCTCTTTCTCTGATGCTCAGAGACTCCATAAATTTGACGTTTGAATTTAATACTAAACTCAAATAAAAAATAGACAATCTTTGCGGTCTATTTTCCGCAATACTTCGTTGTCGTCCTTGCAAGGCGACAGCCTTGCGGCGTCCTTAAATCTTTGTCCACTTTTTATCTGAGATTAGTATAAAATAACGGCAGCTCTGTTTTGAGCTGCCGTAAAATTATTTGACTTTCTTTTCGTTGCCATGATCCTTTGAAAGCTTGTTGCCAAACGCCAACAGCTGCTTTGTCGGGAATGAAAAAACAGGCAAAGCGCATACTGCCGTAACGCCGATCGACAATATGATATAAATTGCAGTTGCAATTTGGAGATTTGTCTTGTCAACAATAAATTCAAAGAGGAAGAAGGCTTCAAATATAACAAAGAAAAATTTGTGCCAGAAATAGATCTGCAAGGTTTTTGTGCCGGTTTTTGAAATAATACCCAAATCTCTGTTGGGAACCAAAGCCATTACCGCAGTTCCGAATACAACCGAAATCGCGTAGCAAAGCAGACGATACAAGCAGCCGAAGCTGTAGCCCTCGTCAAGCACGCCAAAGCCGTTTCTGCCGGTAAACATCGGGCGAAGATAGGTATAGATGTCCTCGTTGCTGAAAAACAAAATAACAAAACCTATCACCACAAAAACCGAAACGATCCTCAAAATCTTATTTGAAAGAAAACTTGCAACGCTTTCGGGAGTCAGCATATAACCCAGGGTGAATATCGGCATGAACACAAAGATCCTCATAAGAGCAAACATATCGCCCAGGTTTGAGTCATAGCCTGCCATGCAGCCCACTATGAGCGACAGCAAAAGAAAATATTTTGTGTTGTGCTCCCTGAAAACCCACATAAGGGTGATGAACACAGCCATAGCCCACATATACCAAGTGAGAGAATCGTAGATCTCAAGCACCGAAAATGCCGGAGTCATCCCCAAAAACAACCTCAAAATCGACATCATAACTCTGAGAATAATGCCGATCAGGATATATGAGATCACCTTGCCCTTTGGAAACGGAGTTTCTTTGTTCATTGGCTTTAAAAACAAACCGCTGATAAACAAAAAAACCGGCATATGAAAGGAATATATCGTAAGATAAAGGTAATTTGCAAACCAAAACGGTTCTTCAAATTCAGTCATAAAATTAATGCCGTGTCCCACAACAACAAGCAGGATCGCCAAAAATTTTATATTGTCAAATAAAAATATTCTTTGCTTAGGCAAGCGAGTCTGCTGCCCTGTAATAACTGTTTGCGTCATCCTCGTATCCCCTGTTTTTTTACTGAATTAAATAAATCACGCTGCAAAATAAACGTCGTAACCGCCGTAGTTGACAACAAAATCCTTTGGCGCGCCGTTTTCCCACTCATTAACGGAGATCTGCATGTTTTTGTCATTGGAATAGGTCGCGGAAATATCCTCTCCCTCAACAACATAAGCACCGCTTTCGGGCTCTGAAATATACATTGAATCGGTAAAGCTTCCGTCGCTGTTAAAGGTAAGAACACCCTGAGAATATGACGAGCCGAAAACCTCTCTCAGCGTAACCTCTGCGCCGGTATCACTGTCAACCGCCTTATACGGAATGTAGGTTGCGTTAAAATAACTCGCTTCGCCTGTGCCCTTTGTGGGAACGACAATATTCTGAGTTGCCGAGCCTTCTCCGCCGCCGGGCTCGGATTGACCGCCCTGCGATCCATCTGACGACTGAGGTTGGTTGGTCTCGACAGTGCTTTGGTCGGGTTCGGAAGCATCGGGCTTTGACTGAGCTTCGGCAATCGTCGTTGCAGCAACTGTCTGAACAGCAGAAGTGGCAGGCTGAGTTGTTTCTCCGGTGCCGCCGCCCTTGCCTGAATTAACGGCAAAAACAACCGCAACAATCGCCGCAGCAAGAACAACGATCGCAGCTACAATAATGATCGCAACAGGCTTCTTTGATGAGCCTCCGGCATATCTGTGAGCCATATTATTCACTCTCCTTTTCAGCGTCTTTTTTCATTTTGAGCAAAACGCTTCTTTTCATCATCTTGCCGTTGAAGAAAATATATTCGTCTCCGTCGGCATTTTCATCAATTTCAAGCTTTTTGAGCTCTTCTCTGATTTGTCTTTCAGCTTCTTCATCAGCATTTTGACGCTGACCCATTTTTTTGTTTTCAATTTTCTTATCAATGCTCTTGCTGACAGATTCACCGTAAACGATCATATTATACATAGGCTTGTACACAGAAGCGTTGATAATAAACGAAACCAGCGAGGGCAAAATGAACAGCAGCAAAACCGCAGTTGCGATAATAACCGCAAGCCGAGCGGTACAGCACATTAGAATAGTCGCGCAAACCGCAGCGACGATTGCTAATCCGAACACAGCGATAACATTGTGCTTTAGCTCGCCGAAGCTCATAAGAAAGCTGTTTTTATAAATATTTTTCATGGAAATATCAAACGTCACGGTCATGGGCGGAATATAAAAGAAAGCGAAAAGGAAAACCAAAGCTATTATCACGCTGACGCCCAAAAAGATATAGAATATCCAGCTTTTGCTGAGATTATTTATATAGAGCGTGATCGAAAACCAGCAAAGGACCGTCGCCGCATAAAAAACGATCCCGTGAACCAAAAAACTGAGAAAATTGTCCTTTATTCCGGAAAAAAAATCGGAAACAATGCTTATATCCTCGTCGCCCCTGACAATGTGAGCAGTGACCTGAACCACTCCGGCATAGAACGGAAAGGCAGGAATGATGGACAACAAAATAATAAAAACCGAGCTTACTCCCAAAATCCTCTCTATCGCCCAAAAAACCGCTATTGAAGCTGCAAGCGGAAGCGAAAACAAAAGATTGACGAGCAAAAGCTTCGGAAAATTTTTGAAAAGTGTGCCAATGGTGTTCGCCAGGGCTACGGATGTTTTTTCAGCAGCCATTTTGACCTCCGGAAATATAAGGTGATTCCGCAAACCTCAGGTGTACGGATCGCAAAATAAGATTTTTATTCAGACAAACCACTTTTTGTTTTAAATTCGCGGCATTGCCCTAAAAATTAAACGCGCCGGCAAAAAAAGTCCACAGCGCAGTATCCAGCACTGCGGCAAAAAAGGTTGCGATCAGCGCGGATAAAAAATGTGAGCAGTAGGCAATAACGCTCGGACGCATAGATTGTGCCGGAGTATGTTTGCCTGCCAAAAGCAAAAATAAACGCTTTGAAAAACAGAAAGCGTGATCTGAAAACATAACAAGTGCAGCGCAGAACAAAAAGGTTCCGGGCAGCAAAACCAAAAGATAAAAGCCTGCTCCCGACAATGAGCCGAAAACGCAAAGATAACCTGCGGTTATTCCGGTTCCAAAGCCCTTAAAAAGTGCGGCTGCAAAAGCAAACGGGACCCCCCAGGGGGCAAAGCCGAGCAAAAATACTGCAAACAAAAATACAAAATCGGAAGCGAAGCACGCGCAAAAGGTGTTCATAAATCCGTTTGACATTCTTGCCTCAAGATTTGTGGTAAAGAGAAAATCAAGCGATTTGAGCATTTCGATATCCGAATCGGCAGCATAAACCGCCCCCAGAGCAAGCCCGGTCAGCAAAGCCAGAACAAACGCAGTTCTGACTCCGTATCTTTTTATGTAATATTTAAAATAAGATAATCGCGGACGGCCTGACGTTTTGCTTCTGTCAAGCCCCGGAAATGATAAAACAATGCCTTTCATAATAAACATTCCTTTCTTTTATGTTACGGTTGTCCCACTAAAAGGATATGCATAAAAATATTAAATTATGAAAGAGCATTATAGCGCGCCAATAGAATCAGGCAATATGCTTCAAACCAGTTTTATGCTAAATTCTAAAAAAGAAAAATCTATATTGATCCAGTCGGGAACAAAGTATTATTAAAAAAACGAGCTATCTACCCGACCGAAATTGTCAATTGTCAACTGTCAATTGTCCATTTATTTTCCAAGCTCCTCGGCTCGTTTTGTACAAGCTTCCATTGCGTCGAAAATCGCCTCGGTAAAGCCGTGCTCCCTGAGCTTGTCGAGTGCAGCGATCGTTGTGCCGCCCTTTGAGCTCACCTTTTCGATAAGAACGTCCGCAGTGTCGCCGCTCTCTCTGAGCATAGCAGCGGAGCCCTCAAGCGTGGCGCAAATAAGATTCATAGCCCTGTCATAATCAATGCCCTTGCTCTGAGCATACTCCGCCATTGCTTTGGCAAAAAGATAAATATAAGCAGGCGAGCTTCCGTTCACCGATATGATCTCATTCATGTGATCCTCTGTGATATACTCGCAGACGCCGCTGCCTGCAAACATATCATAGACCGCCTGTTTGTCGTCGTCGGAAATGTTTTCGGAAGGACAAAGAGCCGACGCGCCCTTTTTGAGAAGCAGAGGAGTGTTCGGCATAACTCTTACAACAGGACATTCACAGCCGAGAAGATTTTGAACATAAGCAATTGAGATCCCTGCTGCGATCGAAACAAAGGTCTTGTCAGTGCTGACAACGCTTTTGATCGATTCAAGAGCCTCGGGATAATTCTGGGGCTTAACAGCCAAAACCGTGATGTCGCTCTGTTCAACGACCTCAGCCGCGCACGAGCATATATTTACACCGAGCTTGTCCATGAGCGCGAGCTTTTCGTCGCTTACGTCAAAAACGCTGATAAAGCCTGTCTCGCCGTTATTCTGAGCGATAAGTCCGTTGATGATCGCGGTCGCCATATTGCCCGCGCCGATAAAGCCGATTTTTTTCATAAATAACACCTTTCAATCAGATATAAAAGCTTGAATTCTTTGAGCAGGTAAAGCTAAAGCCGTACTTGTTGCTTCTTCCGTCGCGGCTGTAGTCGCCGTAGAAGAAGATCTCAGCCTCGTCAACACGCCTGTATAGCAGTCCCCACTGACATCCCGAAGCATGGTGATATTGCAGGAAATTCTTGATGAACGCCGATTTGCTTGTATTATTAAGATCCCTGCTGCCTCCCGATGCCGAGGCATAGGTTTTGTAGATATAGCCCACTGTGCCGTTGGAAAGCTTGATCTTATACCATTCGGAATTATAGGTCTTGCCGTCAACAAAGGTGAATTTTGTGCCCAGATCCATACATGTGATGATAGAGTAGCCTGTGCCGGCACCCGAACGCAGGTTTACGCTGGAACCGTTTACATAACCGCTGCCGCCCGAGGTTACGGAAGCACCCGAGCCCGTATCAAGCAAAACATTTTGCAGCAAAGAATCATTGGAGATCGCCGACGCGCCTACGTTATATGCAAAGCACACAAGAGCGTCAAACTGCTGCTGGTTGAATTTTACTCCGTTATTATTCAAAAACGCATTAGTTTTGGTGGTGTAGCCGCCATTGTTGACGGTCTGACAAAGGTACGCATAAGCCTCGCGCTTTGTCAGATTATTATAAAACTGCTCGTTGGTCGTTACGACCTTGCCATAGCCAAGGGTCGGATCAGAGGTGATCACATCCGCCGTCACACTGCTCAAATAGCCCTCATAGTCGGCGATTATATCAATAACCTCGTCGCTTGCGCGCCTGTCGCCGGTGACTGTGGTTTTTTTGTCGGTTGAATTTGTAACGAGCAGATCACATTCGCCGTTACCGGGTGTGGTCAAATACTCGCTTGAGGTAACATATTTTGAATAAGCCTTGACGTTCCAAAGTCCCGACGAGGTCATGACCTTGTTTGCATACCAAACATAGGTATCGCCGTCCTTGATTTTTTCGTCGGCATAAACCGTAAAGGATTCCGAGCCCTTTGAAACCACAAAGCGAACGTCAGATCTGTCTGTGTCGGTGATCGCCTTGAAATAGACCTTTGAATTTTTCGGCGCAGAGTTAGGATTTGCGTAAGCAAAGCGGATATTATCCCTGCCGATAACGTTTATAAGGCAGGTAGCCGCTCCGCCCGAGGTATAGGCGGTGATCGTTACCCAGCCGGTTGATTTTGTATCAACGATACCGTTGCTGACAACGGCGATTTCCGGATTGGATGATTTCCACGAAACTCCGCCTGTGTTTGAGCGCAGGAGCACGGATTTTCCCCTGCGCATATCTGTGATGCGCGTTGAAGAAATGTGAACGCTGTAACCGGATCTAACAGTGATCCGGCAAGTAGCGGATTCTCCGTCGCATGAAGCCGTGATAGTCGCCGAGCCTGATGAATTTGCGGTAACAACGCCGTTTGAATCCACCGAAGCGACCGAGGTGTTTGAGGATTTCCAGCTCACTCTGCCCGAAGCCTTGGCATTGAGCGCGAGCTTGTTGCCGGTATAAATTGTCTCTGAGCTTGTATTAAGCTTTATATATCCGCCTGTGGGACGAACATATTTATGCGTCCAGCCTGAATTATTGTAGCCGCTTGTAAATTTTGAGCCGTCGGAGGAAATACATCTGACGGTATATGTGTATGTATGATTCGTGCTGACGTCTTCATCAACAAAAGAGGTTGAAGCGGTATTGCCCATTCCTCTCCAAACGCCGGACGCGGATTTATAAAAGACTCTGTACATCGCTGCGCCCGGTACGCGGTTCCAGTTGATTTCAACGCCCGAATACAGGCTGTTGATTTCCGTGACCTTGGGAACATCCAGATATGTGCCCTTAAAGCCTGTTGAATTGTAGCCGCTGACATAGTCGCCGTATTTGTCAAGACATCTTACGGTATAGGTATAGGTGCTTCCGGAAGAAACGACCGTGTCGGTAAAATATGTTTTGTCGGTGTTGCCCATACCCTTCCATGTGCCCGAGGCTGATTTGTAGAACACTCTGTACTGATACGCGCCATCAACTTTTTCCCAGCTTATTTCTACGCCGTTGTTTACGGATACCGCGCTTTTGATAACCGGAGTTCCGATAAAGGTAGCTCTAAAGCCTGTGTTGTCATAGCCGCTGGTAAATTTTGAGCCGTCGGCTGAAACGCATCTTACGGTGTAGGTGTAGGTGTGTCCCGATCTGACGTCATCATCAACAAAGTATGTTGATGAGGTATTGCCCATGCCCTTCCATGTGCCGGAAGCGGATTTGTAAAACACTCTGTAAAATGCCGCTCCTTCAACCCTTTTCCAGCTCAGCTTTACGCCTTGGGTGGTGTTTTCGTAGGAGTTGATTTTGGGAGTATCAAGATCATCTCTGTCGGAAAAGGCTGAATACAGCTTGCAAAATTCAAGAGCGACCCAGCCGGATCTTCCGTTGTATGAAGTGTAGCCCCAACTGTAGCCTCCGCTTTGGCTCACCTTGGTCACAGTAAGCTCGGTGTTGTTGGGGACAGTGGTAACGGTGGAATAGCCTGTTCCTGCTCCGCTTCTCATATTGAGATATGAGCCGGAATCCACCTGAGTTATGTATATGCCTGTTGAATAAGACGCGGCGTTCGCCATGGTTGCGAACGATGTAATCAGACCGGCTCCTATAAGTGCCGTTGCGAGAACCATACACACAATACGGGTAAAAGCTCTTGCTTTCATAAGTATCACCTTTTTTAAAATCCGGGCAAGCTGCAAAAAGCAGCAAATGCCTTGTTTGAATACTGTTTTGCAATCCGCTTTGCGGTATTTACAAAATCATCTAAAATATCTGAATACCCTGTCTCTGAACTGTCTTACGTAAAGTCTCACATAAACCACGATCGCCATGTCATAAAGAAGAAACAAAACGTTGCCTGCCAAAAGGAACACCCACGGATTAAAGAAACCGCGGATCGCAAGCGCGTCTTCGGGGATCATAAGCAGACGCGTTGCCGCAAAATAGCCCAGTATTGCTGCGGCGTTAAATATAAGAAGCTTAACAGCCGTCCGCTTGCCTCTGCTTTTTATTTTTTGTTCCAAAAGTGCCTTTATTGCCGGATAATAGCCGAAAAGCACGACAAAATACAATGCAGGCTCCTTGTTTGACGAAAGCAAAAGTGCGAGAACGCCGACCACAGAATATGCAGCCATAGCCCATTCCCAGCCGTATTCAATTACTATTGATATCAAAAGCAGTCCGGAGATCACCGGAGCGGCGTATTTGCCGAACGGAATCACCGACGCAACCAGCATCAGCCCTGCCGAAATCGCAGCGATGATCGAGCAGTAAACCAACCTAAAAGTATAATATTGCCTTCTTCTTCTCATTTTAACCACCTCATCTGCAACAATTACATAAGCAATCCATGCATATCAGCGCAGAGCAGATATCGCACGCGGAGCATCCGTTTCCGCCGACGGGTGCAGATTGCTGATATCCGCCGTAATTGTAGCTTCTTTGATTTTGCATATTATTCAGCGCGGCACGGTATTCCGCATTGTTGGGATCCATATTGCACGCTGTAGTAAAGTATGAAAAAGCCTGATCGCTCCAGCCTCTTCTGTAGGCGCACATGCCCTTTAGATAATGCCATTCGGCGTTTCTCTCGGCAGTCTGAACAGAATCCAAAATCTGATCCGCCTGATCGAGCATATTGCGCTGAATATAGATCCTGACATTGTAGAATCTTGAATCAGCAGTACCTTGAGAGGAACCATAGCCGCCCGAGTAATCGCTTGAATAGCCTGCCGTCGAGCCTGTTCCCTTGTTTTTCTGGCGCATACGGTTGATTTCGTCGTACGCCTCGTTGATTTCCTTCATCTTTTGCTCGGCAACGTCCGCAAGCGGATTGTTGACGTAGTTATCGGGATGATATTTTTTTGCAAGCTTTCTGTAAGCGGCTTTGATCTCATCATCCGAAGCGTTTGGAGAAACGCCCAAAACCTCATAGGGATTATTCATTATTACCTCCGATTTTTTCAAATACCTTGTTTTGCACCGACGGAAGCCCGTACAGCAGCATATTATCAAAAATACCCTTAAAATCTATTATATCCATAAGCGCGAACGCGTCGTAAGCCCTGGCAAGCGATTGGCTGAGGCTTGCTTTTATCGCGTCGGTTTCAAACTCTGCTTTTGCAAAGGGATTAAAATTTCCCGACTTTTTGTCTTTTTCAAGGTCATCGGCAGCGTCGATCAGGTAGATCCATCTGCCGATATTGTAGCCAAATTCATAATACACCCTGCTCTCCGTCTCATTTTTTGCTTCAAGCGCGAGCGTATTTCCAAGCATTTCGGCAGTCGGGTGCGCCGCCTCGTCGATTCCGCAGGAGGGGCTGTTTTCAGCCGCGCCTTGCTTTTCCATCATTTTTTGAGCAAGCGCGTCAATTTCGGGATAGAGCCCGGCGGCTTTTTTTCTCCAATGCAAAAAAAACGGTTTTATCAATACAACAGCAGCTTTTTTGAAGAAGCCGCTGTCTTTTATATCGTCAAGCAGCTTGTAATAAACCGAAATCACGGAGAACGCCGCGGTTTTGCTGTAGCTGTCGTCCCGGCTCTGTGCAAAGGAGCATTTTTTGAGAGGGTTGCAAACGCAACGTCCGTTTTTAAAACCTGTGCAGGCTCTGCCTATTGACAACAGCAGCATGGCATAAAAGGTGCAGTCATAGCTCAGACTGAGCCTTGTCAAAAAGGAATAATCCCTGCCGAGCTGCCGACACAAGCCGCAGTATACAGACTTGTAAGCCTCATACTCACGGACAAGCAATTCGCTTTTTTGAATTTGAAGATATCCAAACACAAGTCCGCTCCTATCAATTATCTATCTTTTATAATCCTATTTATTATACAACATTTTTCATATTATAGCAAGAGTGTAAGACTTGAAATATCCGCCAAGAAATACTATAATAAGCTTGGAATATAGGCAAGTCCGCACAATTTAGGACGATTTTTTCTATAATAAAACATTTTTACGGAGACATTAAAATGAATGTTTATGACTTTGACAAGACAATTTACGACGGTGACAGCACAGCGGATTTTTATATTTTTTCGCTCAAACGGCACAAAATGATCCTGACTCTCCTTCCCTCTCTTGCAGCAGCGTTTTTTAACTTCTATGTTTTTCACCGCGGAACAAAAACTATATTTAAACAGAAAATGTACCGATTTTTAACCTTTTGCGATACCGAACGTGATGTTGAGGATTTTTGGAAGGAGAATAAAGCAAAAATCAAGAAATATTACTTAGAGCAGCAAAAGCCCGACGATATAATCATTTCCGCTTCTCCCGAGTTTTTACTCAAGCCGATTTGCAGAGAAATCAAAATCAACCATCTTATCGCCTCGGTAGTAGACCCGAAAACCGGCAAATACAGCGGAGAAAACTGTCACGGCGAGGAAAAGGTCAGGCGGCTTTACAGCGAATTTCCGAACGCAAAAATCGATAAATTTTATTCCGACAGTCACAGCGATGACCCACTTGCAAAAATCGCCCTCAAAGCATTTATGGTCAACAAAAACGACCTGAGTCCGTGGCAATTCAAAAACGTCCCCGATTAGATTGAACGGGGACGTTTTCTTTGTTTATTAAGATTTGAGATTTTATCCGCAGCAGCCGCGTTCAGGCATGGCAGAGCTTAGTTCTCCGCCCTCGATTGAATTGGGCGGAAAGAAAGAATCCGTCGGGAACTCGATTTTGCTGAACGCCTCGCACGGATCGTCGGTTCTGGAAGCACATTCGCTGCGCGGCACGCAGAAATCATACGAAGGGATCATCAACTGAACATCACGCTGCAAACGGGTGATCGTGAAAATACCGAGAGTGACCTGAACGCACGCGTTTGTGGGAAGCACAAGCTCGCCGCCAAAATAATCACTGACGCCCTCAGGCACCGGGAACGAAAGTGAGGTCGGTATATTGACCGGAGTTAGCCTTGCCGAAAGAGCCATCGGACTTGTTATGCTGACCGTTGCCTTTGGCAAGCTTTCGGGTGCCTTCATATTGCAGTGTTCAAGACTCAAAACATCAAGCTCGCCCGAATCATCGCTTGAAAACGACCTTACATTTCCGTCGCTTCCGTACAGCACGACCCTTTTTCCATACATTGCCAAGCCGTTAAGCGTTGTGGGGATACCTCCCGTTCCGTTGTAAACATCTACGCAAACCGAAAAATAGAAAACCATATCAACCGAGAAAAAGCCGCGGTGAAACGCCACCGAATCCACCTCTACGGTCGAAGTCAGCACACTTGCCTTGTTGATTTTGACTGAGGCAGCACTATCAACGATCGCCTGGCTCTCAGCGGTGAAAAACACCGGCAGATCACTCAGACAGTCCTTGGCTCCGCAGCTGTCATAAATTCGCGGCGCGCATATGCAAACCGAGTCAAAATCCTGCTGTGCCGGAGCAGTATCAATGCTTTGACCGGTTTCAAAATTTGTTTCAGGCATAAAAAAACCTCCATAAAATAAGTATCAATCACTGCGTATGGTTCAAAGCGTGTTTGAAAGATACCGTAATCAGTACATTTTATGAAGGTTAGGCTTTTGTGTGACCTATATTTTGTATTTCAAAAGATAATTTCTATACTGACTGTGCAGCAATGCCGGGCTAGAATGTGCATAGTTGGTCAGAGCGATAAATATTTCGGATTTGTCAGCGGTAAAAGCTACCTTGGATGAATAGTTGTCAACGCTGCCGACGGACGAAACGTAGCGGCTTCCGACATAAACTCCATAGCCATTTGTCTTTCCGTCTCTGCCAAGCATCAAATCAAGGGATTTTTTGCTGATGATTTTTTCTCCGAGCAAGCCGTCGATCCATTTTGTGATATCCGAAACGCTCGAAATCAGTCCGAATGAGGAATAGCCTACGCCCGGAAACCTCATTCCGGAATCATCAAGCTCGCCCTCATATGCGGTGGCAAGGCTGTCGTTCGGAGCAAAGCCTGAGCTCTTCATGCCCAGAGGCTTTAGGATCGCTTCGGAAATATAATCTTCATAGCTCATTTTGCTCACATCTGCAATGATCTCACCGAGCAAAAAGTAATCGCTGTCAGATTCCAAAGACAACGTGCCGGGCTTTGAAACGAGCTCCTGCGACACGATCCACTCATAAACTATCTGTCTGTTTTCGCCGGCTGTATTATCCGAGGAAATTTTTGAACGAAGCTCCTCGTTGATTGAAATATCATCGTTATAGGAGTTTTCCGTTTTTGCGTAATCCTTGATCCCGGATTTCATACTGAGCAGATCACGCACAGTAATCTCATCCCCGTGATCGTAAACCGGAAAGTATTTTTCTAGCTTATCATCCAAATCGAGCTTGCCCTCCTCGGCAAGCTTCAATACTGCCGCCGCGGTGAGCTGACGGGTAAAGCCGCCGGTATAAAAGCAACCGGTGATCGAGTTTTTGACCCGATCGCTGATATCGGCATAGCCCTTTGAATTAATATATTCAAAATCATTGCCAAGCTTCATATAAACCGAACCGCTAAAGCCCGATTCTGTGGTTATGCGGTTCAGATTGTCTGTGATTTCTTCCGATTTCTGCTTAACAGCCACAAAATCATATTCATAATCCTGACGCGCCTCGTCGCTGGACGAAAGCCACGACATAAAATCCTTGTTTGGGCTCGCAGCCTCGGTTTTTTCCGTGGCAGCAATCGTCGTAGCCTGCGCGTCGGAGCCGTCAGTTCCGCAGCCCGAAAGCATTGCAGACGCAGCTACAGTCAAGCCTATTAATAAGCAAAGGGATTTTTTCAAAATATCACCTTCAAATTTTCTCCATTTTGCTGAAATTAGCCATCAGCGTCTTGGTTCCTGCCTTGTCAAAGGCAATTTCGAGCATGGTATCGCTTCCCATTTTCTCAGCCTTCATGACCATGCCCCTGCCAAAAACCTTGTGAAGCACGCTGTCGCCGACCTTGTAAACAACTCCGCTCTTCACTGCCGGCTGTTTGTAAGCCGAAATGCCGGCACCTGCCGCGCCGACCTTTGGCTTTCCGGCTCCGGGAACCGAAAAAGCAGAGCTTCCGAAGTCAACAAAGCTTTTTCTTTCATCTCCGGTAAATTCAACCAAATCGCGCGGGATCTCATTGATAAACCTTGAAGCCTTGTTGTGTGTTGTCGAGCCGAACAACATTCTGGAGCTAGTCTTTGTCAAATAAAGCTTTTGCTTGGCTCTTGTGATGCCCACATAGGCAAGCCTGCGCTCCTCGTCGAGCTCGTCCGGATTCATGATCGAAGCGATAGACGGAAAAATACCATCCTCCATGCCGGTGATGAATACGACCGGGAACTCAAGGCCCTTTGCGCTGTGAAGGGTCATCATCACGCAGCAATCCGCTTCCGAATCATAGTTATCAATATCGGTTTGAAGCGAGATCTCTTCGAGAAACGCCGAGAGCGATGCTTCGTCGCCGTAGTCCTCTTCAAACTTTATAATATTCGAGGAAAGCTCCTCTATATTTTCGATCCTGACATCGGCGTTTTCTTTCTCCGCTCTGAGATAAGCTTCATAGCCGGTATGCTCGATTATCAGGTTATATATTTCTGCAAGAGAATAATCTCCGCTCTCCTCAGCCTCCGTCAGTCCGTCAATAAGGCTGACAAAATCCTTGAGCTTTGAAGCTGCTCTCGAAAGCTGCGGAAAGCTGTCGGCGTCTTTTATAACGGAATAAATACTCTCGCCCAGTCCTGCGGCGATCTCCGCTGCAATTGAAACACTTCTCGCGCCTATCCCTCTTTTCGGAACATTGATAATACGCGAAAGTCTCACATCATCGTGGGGATTGTTGATAACCTGCAAATAAGCGACCATGTCGCGGATCTCCTCTCGGTCATAAAAGCGGTGACCGCCGATGATCCTGTGGGGAACTCCGCTTCGCGACAACGCCTGCTCTATCGCATTCGACTGAGCGTTGGTGCGGTACAGCACCGCGAAATCCGAAAAGCGCGCGCCCTTTGCAGCTCCGTCAAGTATCGTCTGAGCTACAAAAGAAGCCTCTTCTCTCTCGGTCTCGCAGGTTCTTACGGTTATTTTTTCACCCTTGGGGTTCTCTGTCCAAAGAGTTTTTCCTTTTCTGACAGAGTTATTCGCAATAACGCCGTTTGCGGCGTCAAGAATAGTCTCGGTGCTGCGGTAATTCTGCTCAAGTCTTATCACCTGAGCACCCTTGAAGGTCTGTTCAAACGACAGAATGTTTTCTATCGTCGCACCGCGAAATTTATAAATACTCTGGTCATCGTCGCCCACAACGCAAATGTTACCGTATTTTGCGGCGAGCATACTGACAAACCTGTACTGTACCTTGTTAGTATCCTGATACTCGTCAACCATTATGTATTTAAACTGATTTTGATAGTATTCCAGGATATCAGGGCATTGCTCAAAAAGTCTGACAGCGTTGCACAGCAAATCATCAAAATCCATAGCGTCCGAGGTTTTGAGCTTTGACTGATAAAGCTCATAAACCTTGGCGATAGAAGCCTTGCGGCTGTCATAGCCTGCTTTTTTGAGCATTTCTTCGGGAGAAAGCAGCTTATCCTTTGCCTTTGAGATCTCGGAAAGCACCACCTTGACCGGCAGGATCTTTTCGTCGTAGTTAAGCTGCTTCATTATATCCTTGCACAAACGCTTTTGATCGTCGGTAACATAAACAGTAAAGTGGCTTGAATAGCCTATCCTATCGCCGTAACGTCTCAAGATCCTTGCGCAGGTTGAATGAAAGGTCGCCGCCCAGATGTCTGCTCCGCCGTCGGGAACCGCGGCGCAGATCCTTTCCTTTAGCTCGCCAGCAGCCTTGTTGGTAAAGGTGATGGCGAGGATATTCCACGGACGGCAAAGACCGCACTGCAAAATATAAGCAATGCGGTTGACAAGCACGGTGGTTTTGCCCGAACCCGCGCCTGCAAGAATCAGCAGAGGACCCTCGGTCGCAAAAACCGCCTTCCTCTGCATTTTGTTCATATGAGAAAAATTATTTTTTATTTCTTCCTGATTCATCTTTTTCTTATTCTCTGTTCAAAGGTTTTAGGCAATACCGCGCCGTTAATTGTGCGGCGTTGCCTTTATCAGTCCTCAAGCTCAATGCCTTCCAGCATAACATTTCCCCATCCGGAATTCCACGGAAGCTCATATTTTTCGGCATTTCTCTTGTTAAAGGTGAGTCCTCTTGCATCCTCAACGGTCTGGTAAGCAGAGGTCGGACTCAGTCTGTTGTAGAATACATATCTTGTATAGTAGCCGCCGACAGCGATCTTTGAAATATCAAGCTTCAACCTCTGAGTATGGGTCTCGCCCTTTTTGCCGCTGTAGAAGTTCTCGATAATATACGAGGTAACAGGCTGTCTGCGGATATTTGAAACCTCGATTCTAAGGCTGAGATTCGGAATATCTGCTTTGTTCTCCCAGGTAAGCTCAAGCGAAAGCTTTTCGTCGTCGTGGAAGAAGTTGTTAGCCTTGCCGATATATTTAACATGCTTTAGGTCAATATCGGGGCGATCGCAGCCGTTTTTGCGTTTTTCGGTGTAATCAAAGGAATAGAACTCGTCCTTTTCACCGCCGAAGTACATCTGGATAGCGTCGTCAACGCCTCCGTCAAACACCTTCTTGCCCTTTTCGAGCACAATACATCTGTTGCAAAGCTCCTGGATCGTATTCATATTATGCGATACATAAAGAATCGTTCTGTTCTCGTCAATGGCGAGGTCGCGCATCTTGGAGATACATTTCTTTTGGAACTTCATATCGCCCACAGCGAGAACCTCGTCCATAATCATGATCTCGGAATCAAGGTGAGAGGCAACCGCAAACGCAAGCTTTACAAACATTCCCGAGGAATAACGCTTTACCGGAGTATCAATGAACTTTTCACATTCCGAAAACTCAATGATTTTGTCGATCTTGCCGTCAACCTCGCTTTTGTTCATACCAAGGATCGCGCCGTTGAGGTAGATATTCTCTCGTCCGGTCAGCTCGGCATGAAAGCCAGTGCCGACCTCAAGCATACTTGAGATCCTGCCTCTGTAGCAAAATTGACCATCCGTCGGAGAGGTGATCCTCGACAAGATCTTGAGCAGGGTCGACTTTCCGGCACCGTTTGCTCCGATGATACCTACGCGGTCGCCGCGGTTTATTTCAATATTGATACCGTCAAGCGCGAGAAATTTCTCGTTTTTGGAGTATTCCTGCGCACCGATCCTCAGGTTTGGGTCGGGCTTTCCCCTCATTCTCGCAAATTTGCTCTGCAAATCACTTCTCAGGGTTCCGGAGCCAATCAAGCCAAGTCTGTATTCCTTGGACAAATCTTCAGTTTTTATTACACAATTTTCACTAATTTCCATAATGCATCATACCGTATCAATAAAGTTCTTTTCAACTCTGTTAAACACAAGCACTCCGAAAAGCAGAACAACTGCGGTAACACAGAGGCTAAAGCCCCAATACAAGGGGTTGAACGAGCCGCTTCCCAAAAATGCGTAGCGGAAGGTTTCCATTATAGGCGCAACGGGATTGGCATAGGCAAGCCAGCCCAGAAAATCCGGGATTTGAGAAACCGGGTACACAACCGGAGTTATATACATCCAAAGCGACACACCAAAGCCGACCAAAACGTTAAGATCGCGGTATTTTGTGGTAACAGAAGAGATTATAAGTCCTGTGCCGATTCCCAATGAAGCCGTTTGAAGCAATAAAACCGGCAGCAAAATCGCAACTGCGTTGATATGAACGGCAGAGCCTGTGAACATATATATCAGCACCAGGATAAGGAACACAACGAACTGAATAAAAAATGTCAGCCCGTAATACATAACTCCGGCAATAGGCATTATCAGCCTTGGGAAATACACCTTTCCAAACAAATGCGCGTTGCCCAAAAAGGTTCCGGTTCCCCTGCTGAGGCAGTTTGAGAAAAATGTCCAAAGTATGTTTCCTGCCATATAAAACAGAAACTGCGGAACGCCGTCTGTTGAAATATTTGCGATCACGCCGAAAATAACTGTAAAGACCGTTGTGGAAAGAAACGGATTAATAAGGATCCAAAGCGGGCCCAGAACAGTCTGCTTGTAAGAGTTTTTGAGATCTCGTTTTACAAAAAGTATCGCAAGATCCCTGTATCTCCAAAGCTCCTTTAGATCCACACTGAACCATTTGCGCTTTGAAGTAACCAGAGTTATGCTGTCATTTTGCATTTTTTCACTTCCGTAGCAAGAAAATTTTCAGATAAAATTTTATCATATTTCTTATTCATTGTCAAATAGTGTTGATTTGTTCAAAAAAAAATGATACAATGTATAAAAAAACAATCGAAAGTGCCTTTTAGACTATTTATATTTTTCAAATAATAAATCGGCACTTTCGCAAAGAAAGGAACTCAAAATGAAAAATAGCATCAAATCAATTTCAATCAAGGCCCTCAGTCTGCTTTTCGTAGTTTCACTGCTGGCAAGCTGTGCTGTGCTCGGCGGCTGCGGAAATTCTAACGACAGCTCCTCTTCATCCGAAGCAACAACTGCCGCAGCTACTCAGGCAGCGGAAAAAGAAATCCTTGCTCCGCCCGACAACGTTGACACCTCGGACGCGGTACACATTGAGATCGACGTTAAGAACTACGGTCTTATCAAAGCCGACCTCTATCCCAAGGTTGCGCCCATCACCGTTGAAAACTTTGTAAAGCTTGCAAAGAGCGGCTTTTATGACGGTCTGACCTTCCACAGGATCATCAGCGGCTTTATGATCCAGGGCGGCGATCCGCTCGGCAACGGAACCGGCGGCAGCGACGAGAATATCAAGGGTGAGTTTTCCAACAACGGCTTTGAAAACAACCTCAAGCACGTGAGAGGCGTTCTCTCAATGGCGCGCTCCGCAATGCCTGACAGTGCAAGCTCGCAGTTCTTCATCATTCACCAGGACAGCCCGCACCTTGACGGCGACTATGCAGCCTTCGGCAAGGTTACAGAGGGTATCGAGGTGGTTGACGAGATCGCCAAAAAGGTTAAGCCCTCCGATGATAACGGCACGGTAACTCCGTCAAGACAGCCGGTCATCAACTCGATCAAGGTTGTTGAATAAGCTTTTTATAAAAAATCAACCAATTAATCCCCCTGCTTACAGTCTCAGGCAAGCAAGGGGATTTTCTTTTTTAGAAAAATAATTTTTAGAGGTTTGAGGTGCCCTAAATTCATTCGATTATTCCGCGCCTTAGCTTCATTGTCAGGATTCTTTTTACGGAAGCGTTGAGCTGCTTTTCGGTTATCTCTCCGGTTTTTACAGCATCTAAAACCGCCGGGTATTGCTCCTCGTAATTTGAGCTGAGAATCAGGTCGTTGCCGCTTTTAACGGCGAGCACAGCAGCGTTTTCATCTCCGATATATTCCGTGATCGCCTCCATAATCAGGTCGTCTGTCATGATAACGCCCTCAAAGCCGAGCTTATCACGGATCAGCGCGTGAACCTTTGCGGAAAGCGAAGCCGGATATTCTTCATCAACTTTGTTGATTATATTGTGCGAAACCAAAATGCAGTCCGCGCCGGCTTTGATCCCGGCAGCAAAAGGAGCAAAATCCTTGCTTACAAGCTCGGAAAGCTCTCTGTTATCCACTGCCGTTCCTGTGTGAGTGTCCTCATTTTCGCCGTATCCCGGAAAATGCTTTAATACGCTGGCAAGATCGTTTTTTGAATAGCCTTCAACTGTAAGCCGAACAAATTTTGAGGTCATTTCCGCGTCAGAGCTGAACGACCTGTCATACATAAACGAATTTGGGTCGGAAACCAAATCGCATACAGGATCCATATTCAAATTGACGCCAAGCGATTTTAGAAGCCTTGACTTTTCGTCAGCGGTTTTGGAGACCGCATCCCAACCTCCGTTCTCATAAACTGATTTTGGTGATCCAAACGGTTCGTCCCTAAGGTCTGGATTGTCGCTTATCCTGACGACCGTTCCGCCCTCCTCGTCAACTCCGATAAGCATGGGGAGCTCTGCGGCGGACTGGACCTCCGATATCATATCACGAATTTCCTCAGCAGTCTTGTCCTCAAAATCCTTTCCAAACAAAATATAGCCGCCGAAAAAGTAGGTTTTCGCGTCGGTCTTTGCACCCTCAGACGGAAATCTGGCGTAAAACATCTGCCCCACCTTTTCTTCAAGAGACATTTGAGAAAGGATTTCTTCGGCTCTGTTTTCTTTTTTGTCGGTAGCGGTCGTCGGCTGCTGCGTCGTCACAGGAGCAGTTGTCGGTTTGATCGTAGTTTGAGATACAGTAGTTGTGACAGGAGCGGTTGTTACTTTGTTTGCAGTCGTCGTCTGTGCAGAAGTTGAAGCCTCGTTGCCTTCGCCCGTCTCTGCGCAGGACGACAAAGCAGCGAGTATTGCCGCTGCCGCAAGTATCAGGCTCAATAACCTTTGCTTCACAGGATCCCTCCTTTATACAATATACATTCTTTTCGGTGCGCTATAGCTTTCATGTATATTTTACTATGTTATCGGGCAAATTTCAACCGTAAAAACGCGTCGTCTGAAAAAATCAAACGACGCGTTCAAATTTATTACAGTCCGCCAAAAATTTGTGGAGTATTCAGATGAAATGTATCATAGAGGTGGGGACTGTAACCGTGAAAACAATTTAGAGTGAATTTCCGTCCGGTGCCGGAAGTGCTACGGCAATTTCAAGGTTCCCGTTTCTGCATCTCAAGCCGTCGATAAGCTCCTGAGCGATATCCTCGCTTTTCAGCTCGATTCTGTAGACAAGCTTAAAAAGGCTTCCCATATTTGTGGTTTTAACGGTCAAGAGCTTTGCCGAGCGCGTATGCTCGTCAAAAAGGTCGTCGAACGCGTGAGCGTAATTCAGATTCTCCGGAACAGTGATTTTTAAATCTCTTGTAAGATCATCATGTTCGGGGAGCTTTACAAAGCCCGAAATAATGATAGCCGCACAGAAGATTATCACAAATAAGCCTGCCAGAGCCACATAGCCCATTGCTGTTGCAAGTCCCGTTGCCATTGCAAGGAAAATACTTACGATCTCCTTTGCGTTGCCGGGAACGCTTCTGAATCTGACGAGGGAGAACGCGCCCATGACCGCAACGCCTGTTCCCACACTGCCGTTCACCAGCATGATAACAGTTTGAACGATTGCCGGGATCAGGAAAAGTGCAAGAAGCATACTTTTGCTGACGCGGCTTCTAAAGCCGGTTGTAAAAGCGATCAAGCCGCCCAAAAGAAGTGAGACCGCCGTGCAGATAAGATATCCGCCGATTGAAAATGTATCTCCGAGTATTGAACCAAAAATTGAATTAAGCACAGTATTTTCCTCCGTTTCTTTGTGTTTTTCTTTCCTCTGTGATCGTATATGCAGTTCCGTATTTTGAAAAGGAACCGGGGTATATATTCAGCTTTGCCAAAGCCTCTGTCAGCCACAGCGGCATTGCATAAAGTGCCTTGATCTCCATTATGCAAAGCTCAGGTGAAAGTATGACCTCTCCAAAGCTTCCTGCCGCAAGCTCAAGCTGTTCCGTTCGGAAACGAACGTTTTTATCAAAGGTGAGTCTCAGATTCTCGTCCGTCTTGCTGTAAAAAGCCGTTCGGTCGTAGGCTATAAACATCTTTGGCTTCAAGCCCTCATAATGCCCGATCGTCCAGTCTATTTCCTTCATGATCTGCGACTGATTCGGTAATTTTCCGTCGTTCAGATAATCCATTACCTGAGAGTAGCTCAAAGTTTGTCGCCTTTTGTACACAACTCCGTTGTATTTCTTTTTCAGCTCCAGAAAAACATTGCTGTCGCTCTTTGGTGTGAAATAGCTTCTCAGCCTGAGCTTTTCTTTATAGGCAGGCTTTTCAAGCGAAGTTCTTATCAGCCTGTAGTCCTCGGTATCAAAGTAAAGACTGCACACCGTGCTCTCGCCGTACTGATCCTCCCGGATTTGTTCATCTATGGTTTTGAGAAGCATTCTGCGCTGAGCCATAGTCAGAATATATTTCTTCTCGGTTCTTTCAAAAACTGTTTGGATTTTCATATTTTACGCCTCCGTTTCGCCCAAGGGTTTTTCCCCTTTGCTTTTGTTTGACTGTATTATAGTTTGTCAAGCTTAAACAAAGCTTAAAAATTTTTAACTTTTTTTAAAATTCTATGAAAAAATGCTGTTAATAAAAGCGCAGAACACGCAAGTAAGGCTCTGCGGTTCCGAAGCAGCGCGAAAATGGTAGTATAAACTTATTTTTCAGCGCACGCTTTTTTGATTACAAGCGGCCATATGATGATCGCAAAGAGCACCATTACGCACATTGCGATAAAATTGCCCCAGTGACTGCCCAGCATCGCAACGATAGTAGCCGGAGCAAATAGCTCCTTCCACGCGAGCATCAAGCCAAAGCCAACGCATGAGAGTATCGGGAGCTTTGACGAACCGAATGGGATCTCGTAGCGGATATAATGTCTGTCGACAAAGCTTCCTATCAGAAAGCCGAGAAGACCGCCGCAGCCCTTGAAGCAGTCGTTCATCATCTTCTGCGGGTCTACCAACAGCTTTCCTTCCGCGTTATAGTCCATAGGATAAGGCTTTAGCGTGATGTAAAGGAGAGTTCCGACGATCGCCAATAAGCCGATGACCGTAAGGATATTCTGCGCCGTTGCTTTGCCTTCGATCTTTTTTGATACGATACCGACAATAGCGATCAGCACAACGCCCTCCGTGATGCCCACGAGCACGTCCTGCGGCGTATGTACGCCGAGGAAATTACGTGAAAAGCCGGTCAGCATTATCAGCACGATACACACAACGGAAAGCCATCTTCGTCTGCCCCACTGCCATACGGCAGTATTGCCGTAGTGGAGCGTTGCCATAACCGAATGACCGCTGGGGAACGAATACCCTGTCGCAGCGACTTTGGAGTCGCCGGCAGGCTCGATCTCAGCCGAGCGTATCCACGGACGGTATGCGCAGACGGACAGCTTGATAATGCCGTTTACAACTTCGCCGATCCAAGTAGTGGCAATAAAACGGTAGCCCCACTTTTTGTCAACGCACCAAAAGATGATGTAGGCGAGAAACGGCAGGATGTCGACGGCAAACTTTGAAAGCGCGTTAAAAAATTCGTCAAAAACGCCTCCCGTAGCTTCTCTGATGTTTTGCAGAAACAATAAGTATTGTATATCCAAATTCAGACCTCCTTTTTCTTTTTTCTTTTGTTTATATTTAGAAGAATTTGGACTCGGATTGTCAACAGAAGATACGGCAATTCAGCGTATATTCTTATACCTGTAAAAATACATGCAGAGCGCGAAAGCCGCAGGAAGCATTGCCAAAAGCAAAACCGCAAGGCTGCTCTGTCCTGTCTGAACCGCGCCGTTATCGGTTGTTTTGGTTATAACGGAAACGGTCGCAGATGTTTTCGCGGCAGGAGCAGATGTCGGTTTCACGTCCTGCTTTTGTACGGTTGTCGGCTGTACAGCTTGTTTTTGCACGGTTGCAGGCTCTGTCGTCAGTTCTGTTGCTGCCTCAGACGGTTCAACAGTCGAAGGCTCTGTTGAAGCTGTCGCAGGTTCGGTATCGGCAGTTGCCGGTTCCGTAGCTTCTTCGGGGTTTTGGATAATTTCAAAATCGCCGATATTGAAACGCGATATCACGTCCAAGTGGCTGCCTGACGAATAGTCCGACGTTTGAGTAACTCCGCAAGCACCCAAGAGCGTAAAGTTTGTAAAATTATCGGTATTGATCACGCCCAGATAGTTCCATTCCCTGTCATAAGCGATGATCGTTGACTGTGAATCATAGTTTGATTCTCCGTCGCAAACAAGAAAATATCCGTCCTTGTTTGCATAACCGCGGTTCCAAAAGCCGTAGTCGCCTATGTGCAGTATATTCTCCGTGACCTCCGTTTTATCAAGCAGCTCGCCGCTCTTGGAATATGCTTCAACAAACACCTTGGTTGTGTCTGTTTTGATGTCGTAAACCGAATATACTAGCTTAACGCTTCCGTTATCCTCCAAAACGCTAAGCAGGTATCCCTTGTCTTCAATACTGATTTTTCCGTTGAGCTTATCTTCCTTGTCATAAAGATAAATGCTCCTGTCGGTGCCGTAGATAACGATCGCGTATAGATCCTCGTCCAAATTGATATAGCGATAGCTTTTTCCGTTATCAATAAGCTGCGGTTCGTTTTCAAAGTCGATCGTAAACAAGGTATTTTTTAAGCCGTTGGCAGATTCAAATTTTTTGCAAAGTCCGCCTTTATAAGGACTGTAGCGAATATTGTATAAGGAATCGGTGTATTCCTTTGTAAAATCCTCGCTGACGTTATAAACCTTGCTCAAAGCATTGCCGTTTCGGTCGATCTTCACAAAGCTGTCGCTGTCGATCAGCGGTATATCCAGAGCAAAATTACCGTCGTTGAGCCGATAAGCCTTACACGCTAATATTTTGTCGCTCGTCCTGCCCTCAGGATAAAGGAACGGAAGCTCAAACTCGGTTCGGTCAAGCTCCTCGCCATTTAGATTATACTCTATAAATTCGCTCTTTCCGTTGTTTCCGTAGGGAACGCGGATGATGCCGAAGGTGTTGTCGGTCACGGAAAATACATTTGACACCACCTTTTGATCGCCCTCGGCATTAAGCCCGGCAATAATGTTGAGCGCGAGGAATTGCGAGGTTTTTATCGTTGCTCTGTACTCAGGAACATCCTGATCGTAGCCTGTGACAAACAAGCCCTCCGGGATAACGAGTGTGTATTCCGTATTTGGCTGAACCGTCGGTTCGGGTCTGTTGTAGCTCAGAGAGTAATCGAAAACGCTATTATTAATTGATTCTATGTCAAGAATAAGCTTGTTTCCGTCGGCATCGATCAAATACGGCGCGTATTTGTAGTTTTTAGGAAGCTTGGCGTTGCGCAAAACCGTAGGCAAATCGCCTTTTAAGGTTAGGCTTATCTTCGATTCAAGCTCATTGCAGATCAGAGTAAAATCAACATCTGATTTTTGCTCGTGAGTATCGGAAAAGCTCACCTTAAAAGACGGATTTTCTCCCGTCACAAAATCGGTAAAGCTGATCCCGGTGAACAAGCCGTTATAGATCTCTTCGGAAGCAAAACCGGTGTTAGGATATCCGTTCACGGCCAAGGAGTCGCCCTCACGGAAAAAATTTTCATATTGATAGCACAAGTTAGGACTGATCGTTTCGGTTTTTATATTATGGATCAAATTATCTCGAACCAAATCGTTAGACATTATATATTTTACCCTTTGTTCTTCATCGTCAAACTCAGCTTCCGCCCTAACGTGGAAAATTCTGAACCCCGGTTCAAAGGAGTAGCTCTCAAACACATCCGCATTGTTTCCCGTTCCCGAATCGTATTCAACAACAAAGAACTCGTCAAAAAAGCCCTTGGAGGGGTCGAGCTTCGGAGATACCACAGCTATTTTTTTGCCGTCGCCCAAGGGTGTTTCGATCGGCGCGAGCGAAACAGTTGTAGCCCCTGTTTCTTTATCGACAAACGCGATATCCTCATCACTCAGCCAGCCGTAGCTCCACTTTGTAAAGCCGTCGTGGTCGCCTGTGTTATCGCACATCATGGCGTATGACATAAACATATTCGTATGATTTTCGTAATGGGAATAGTAGTCCTCCGCGCCGAGGATATGACCGAATTCATGGATAAAGGTTTCCGCGCTGTCACGCAAAAAAGAATAAGCGGAAACTGTTTTCCCCTCGATGATTATATCATCGGCAGATTTTACATGAGGCCACCAGGTCGTGCCCCAGTCGGTTCGCGGACCCGCAAAATCAAAAGCCACAAAGTCAAGGATACCGTCGCCGTTGCTGTCATATTTGTCAAAATCAATTTCATTTTTCAGCGATGTGAGCGTTTCCGAAATCAAGCTAAATTCGTCTTCATAAAAATCTCGCTCATTTTTTGCTGTATAGCTAAAAACCCGGTCGCAGTGAAGACGAAGCTTGCCGTAGGACGATCTTTCGTAATACGCGTTCACGCTGTCGTCGCTGCCGTCAAAATAAGAAAGCAAAGTTTCTTCGCTGTCGGCAGGATAGTCCTCGCCGTCAATGTCGTAATCGGCAAAGCCGACTCTGAGCATCAAAATATTAACGTCTCCCGTTGACGGAGATTTGTATTTAAGCGTATATTTTTTTCCGTCTTTTTCAACCGTAACGGCATTGACCACCGTTACAGTTGATAAAACCATAAGCACAGCAATTAAAGCCGCTGCGATCCTTTTTAATTTTTTCATACCCACCTCAATTATGTTATTTGCCGGTCTTAAATTCCGCTGTAAATGTCGTTCCGTTTTCGGCGTCGCTTTCCGCAGTAAGCTTGCCGTTCATGCTCTGAACAATGCTTTGAGCGATCGCAAGACCCAGGCCATAGCCCTTTGTGGAGCGCGATTTTTCAGCGCGGTAGAACCTGTCAAAAATATGCTCCAAATCCTCGGGAGAAATCACATTGCCTTTGTTATTGACCGAAAACTCAATCTTATCTCCCTTGTTTGAAAGGCGGATCTTTACGACCCCCTGCTTTTCGGAATACTTAACGGCATTGTCGATCAGGATATGCGCAAGCTGATTGAGCTGCATTGAATTCCCGTGCAGAACGATACCGGATTCTATTTCCAAGTCGAGAAAAACCTCTTTTTCAAAGGCGATCGGCTCAAAATTCAGGGAAGTTCCCTCAACAATGCTGCTGAAATCAACGTCACTCAATTCAACCTGAGCCGTTCCTGCGTCGGATTTTGCCAAAAACAGCATTTGATCGATCAGCTTTTTCATGTGCTGAGCCTCTTCCTCGGTGCTTTCAAGCCACTGCTTTTCGGCTGAAACCGGGTTGTCGGGGTGCGACATGACTATATTGTTGTTCGCCAAAATCACCGTAAGCGGAGTTTTGAGCTCATGCGAAGCGTCGGCAACAAACTGCTTTTGCTGCTCCCACGCGGTTTTGACCGGCTTGACCGCAAGCCCTGACAGCGCGAGACTTATAAGAAATACTATTACAAGGCTGCCCAAAAACAAACCCAAGCCGACTAATATCGAGGCAAAAAGGGACGAATAAGCCGCCGAGGTGTCGCCAAAAGCAATTTTTGTGCTGCCGAAAATATTTTTTTTGACAAACATCAGGCTTTCCTCGCTGATTTCTCCCTTATCCTTGCCGGTGCTGATAACATGATCCACGCAGCTTTGCAGGGTTTCTTCGTCAAGGGTCAGATTTTGGCTGTCGGAGTTTAGTATATTACCGTCGCTGTCAATCTCCACAACAACAAACGCGTTCACCAAAAATCTGTCGTTTTCACGTTTTTCCTTCTTGTTCTTGTTTTCTCCGCTAATATTCTCGTTCGGCGGCGGATTCATGTTTTCATTCATTCCACCGGCGATCCGTTCGGCAACCTGATTGAGACCGCGTTCCAAATCATTCATTTTCATTGTATGATTATTGATGCATACAGCGGAAATAACCAGAAGAATAACTGTTCCGACAAGTAGCATATTAACGGTGATGACTCTTCTTCTTAATCGCTTTATCACTGCTTTATCTCCAATCTGTAGCCCATTTTTTTGACAGCTTTTATTTCTGTTGAAGAATTAATAAAATTCAGCTTGCGCCTCAAAAACGAAATGTATGCCTCAACATTGTTTGAGCCTGCGTCGGAATCATAGCCCCAAACCTTGGTGATTATGTCCTCCTTTGAAATAATGACCTCAGGATTTGCAAGCAAAAGCTTTAGGATCTCTGCTTCCTTAAAATTAAGCCTGACAGACTTTGAGTCCTTTGATAGAGTGTTGGTTGAAGCGTTAAAATCAAAATCGCCAAAGCTCTGTTCGTCAAGCACGACCTCGCCCTTTCTGCGCGTAAGAGCCTTGATCCGCGCAAGCAGTTCCTCGGGAGCAAAGGGCTTTGTCATGTAATCGTCGGCGCCGCTGTTAAGACCGCTCACCTTGTCGGGGATGGTATCCTTTGCGGTCAGCATAAGGATCGGCGTGTCGATTTTGTTCTTTCTCAGCTCATAAGCGACCTGATATCCGTCCTTTCCCGGAAGCATGATATCAAGGATTATCACATCATAGATTCCGCTAACCCCATATTCAAAGCCGTCAACGCCGTCATAAACCACGTCCGCCATGTATTTTTGCTCAGTCAAAATTTGTTTCAATGCCTCGGCAAGACGTTTCTCGTCCTCAACAATCAAAATCTGCATAAAACTACCTCCCAAAAATGCGGTATTGCTTTAAAGGATTTCCCTTTTGTAATAAAAATATAATACAAATACCTTAAAAAATCCTTATAAAAGTGTCGGCGGTCACTCTCGCCCACCTATTTGAACTGTGCCGATAATGATAAACGTGTTCAATAGTAAAAAATTTGGGATATAAAAAATCTTTTTAAAAACGCGGCGTATTTCTACGCCGCGTAAATATAATCAAAGCACCTTTGACAAAAAATCTTTTAAACGCGGGCTTTTGGGATTTTCAAAAAACTCCTTGGGACTGCCCTGCTCAACGATCACTCCCTCGTCAACAAAAACAATATCTGTTCCGACCTCTCTTGCAAAGCCCATTTCGTGCGTAACAACGACCATAGTCATGCCCTCTGCGGCAAGCTGCTTCATGACTTCGAGAACCTCGCCGACCATCTCGGGGTCAAGCGCAGACGTCGGCTCGTCAAACAGCATAACATCCGGGTTCATACATAGCGCGCGTACAATAGCGATCCTTTGCTTTTGTCCGCCCGAAAGCTGAGACGGGTAAGCGTTCGCTCTGTCCGCAAGACCGACTCTTTCAAGCAGCTTGATCGCGTTTTGCTCAGCCTCGCTTTTGCTCTGCTTCAAAAGCTTTGTCGGACCGATCGTAAGATTTCTGAGTATTGTCATATGCGGAAATAGGTTAAACTGCTGAAACACCATTCCCATTTTTTGACGGTGAAGATTGATATTCACCGAAGCGTCGGTGATATCCGTGCCCTCAAACAAGATCTTGCCCGAGGTCGGCTCCTCCAGAAGGTTCAGGCAGCGCAAAAAAGTTGATTTTCCGGAACCCGAGGCTCCTATAACCACCATTACGTCTCCCTTTTTTATTTCGGCGTTGATACCCTTTAGGACCTCAACCTCGCCAAAGGATTTGCAAAGGTTTTCAACCTTTATTAAAACATTATCAGTGGTCACTGCTTCTCAGCCTCCTTTCAAGCTTTTTGAGCAGGAACGAAAGCAGAAGCACAATGATCAAATAGATCAAGGCAACCGTTATAAGCGGGAAAAATGCTTCGTAGGTTCTTGAACGAATCAGATTTCCGATATAGGTAAGGTCGTGCAGCGCAACATAGCCTGCAACAGAGGTTTCCTTTACCAAAACGATAAACTCGTTGCCCAAAGCCGGGAGAATATTTTTGAACGCCTGCGGAATAATCACATAAAGCATTGTACTTTTGTAGTTGAATCCAATGGAACGGCTCGCCTCAAACTGCCCCTTGTCAACGGACATGATTCCCGAACGGACGATCTCGGCAACATACGCGCCGGAATTAAGACCGAACGAAAGGATAGCCGCAACGATTCCCTCTCGCGAAGAAGCAAACACAATAAAGTACATTATCATTAGCTGGATAACAACAGGCGTGCCTCTGATTACGGTTATATAAATATTACATAAGAAATTTGCAACCTTAAGAGCATAGTCGCTGAACTTGCGGCATTTTTTCCCGGAAAGCTGCAAATCATGGGTCGAGCGAACAATAGCTATCAAAAATCCGATCACAACGCCGATTATCGCGGCAAAAATCGTGATTTGAATTGTAACCCCAAGACCGCTGAGAAGCTGAAGCCATCTGTCGTCGGTGATAAAGGTTTTGGTAAAGCTGTTCGCGATACTGTCAAAAAAATCCTGCATAGTATAGTATCCTTAATTACAAACAACAATCGGGCAGGTACAAGGACCCACCCGAGGGTGTTTTAGAAAATCTTATTCGCTGATATATTTCTTGATGATTTTGTCTACCGTTCCGTCGGACTTGAGCTCGCTGAGAGCCTGATTAAACTTTGGAGTAAGCTCGCTGCCCTTTGCAATACAAATCGCATATTCCTCATTTTCAAACGGCTCTTCAAGGATCTTTATGCCCTCATTTTGAGCAACAAAAGCCTTTGCCGGCTGATTATCAATTACAACGGCGTCAACCTTGCCCTGAGTAAGAGCCAGAACAGCGTCCGCACCCTTGTTAAAGCGTTCGATCTTCGCGCCGGTTTCTTCAAAATCAGATACGTAAATATCGCCTGTAGTTCCGAGCTGAACGCCGATAACGGCAGTTTCCAGGTCGTCTGCTCCGGCAACCTTGTCCTCATCCTCATTTACGATAATGACCTGAACGGCATTTGTGTATGGGTCGGTAAAGTCAACCGACTGCTTTCTCTCCTCGGTAATCGTCATGCCTGCCATACCGAAGTCCGCCTTTCCGGATGAAACCGCGGTGACAATTGAATCAAAGTCCATATCGTCGATAACAAGAGTATATCCAAGCTTTTCGCAAATTGCTTCGGCGATTTCGGCGTCAATTCCGGTGATCTTGCCGCCCTCAACATACTCATACGGTTCAAAGGCAGCGTTTGTAGCCATGTGAAGCTCCTTGGCAGTCTCGGTCTGCGAGCCTGTCTGTGAATCGGCAGAGTTTGAACCGCCGCAGCCGCTAAAGCCGACAGCACCGGCAAACAGCATTGTTGTTGCAAGAACTGCGGATAATACTTTTTTCATTAAAACCACTCCTCATATATACATATTAATATAAATATAACAGAAATATCTAAAAAAATCAAGTAAAATGTCGTTTGTTTTAATAAAATTTTCAAATACACCTTGATTTTTCCGTTTCGATTTGATATAATAACTATCAGCATATGGAGAGATGTCCGAGCTGGCCGAAGGAGCATGATTGGAAATCATGTGTACGGTAATCACCGTACCAGGGGTTCGAATCCCCTTCTCTCCGCCAGAAACGCCGGAACCACCGTTCCGGCTCAACGAATAGAGAATAGAGAATAACGAATAGTTTATAACAGCTTAACCTTTGAGGCGTTTCTGTATTATTCGTTATTCTCTATTCTCTATTATTTATTCTCTAAAAGGAGTAGAAGAATTTATGACATATAGTAGTCCTTTGTTAGAAAAATCCTTATACTTTGCCGCACGTATCGTTAAGCTGTATCAATACCTGTCAAAAGAAAAGAAAGAGACCATAATTTCAAAACAAATCATTCGCAGCGGAACCTCAATCGGCGCAAACGCCAATGAAGCGGTCTACGGTGTGAGTCAGGCTGATTTTATAGCAAAACTGCAAATTTCACTCAAAGAAACAGCCGAAACGGAGTATTGGTTAAGGTTGTTGAATTTGTCCGGTTATATTGATGATAAGCAAGCAAAGTCGCTGATAGATGACTGTTTGGAAATAAAGCGTATTTTGATAGCATCCTTGAAAACAGCAAAGGATAAAAAGATTAACGCAAGTTCAGTTCCGGACAAAGAATTTTAAAAAATCATATTTTTTAGCTCATCCTTGCCAGAAACGCCGGAACCGCCGTTCCGGCTCAACGAATAGAGAATAGAGAATAACGAATAGTTTATAACAGCTTAACCTTTGAGGCGTTTCTGTATTATTCGTTATTCTCTATTCAGACTGTGCTAAAACCAAAATGCTGTTCTATATATAGATATATAACGTTGATAATAATCAATAAAAACTCAATATATAGTATGATGCGTTTTTATGCACGGTCTGTATTCTCTATTCTTTATTGTTTTAAAATCAAATCCAATGCAAATCAGCCCCGGCAGAAGTCAACTGCCGAGGCTGTAAATTTTTGTTATTAAGGCAACACCGCACAATTCATGGTGCACGCCTTGCTTGCATATTATTCCGTCAGACTGTCCAAAAATCAGTATGCACACTGATTATTTGTACATTCTGACGAAAAATCTGACTACGCAATCCGCGCACCAGAATTATGCAGTATTGCCTTAAATCACTTATTCTTTTTGGCGGTGATTTTCTTTTCTTCGCCGCGCAACAGTCTTTGGATATTCGCCTTATGCTTTACGGTAACAAAAATTCCGATTATCAGCGCGGAAATCGTTGACATTATCACATACCACAGCTCAAAGCCCGTGCCGAGCATGTAGTCAAACAGAAAGGTAGCCAAGAATGTATACGGTCCGTAGAGCAGCGCGGAAACTATGCTTGAGAGCGAAATGATTTTTGAGAAGATAAAAACTATCAAAAACGTTCCCAAAATCATCAAAAACACTCGCCAGTCCTCGGTTGCCATCAAAGCTGCCGCGGTCACAACGCCCTTGCCGCCCTTGAAGTGAAAATACAGTGGATAGCTGTGTCCGATTATGCAGAACACTCCGGCTACGTATTTTCCGATATTTATTACCTCAAGCGGATATGCCGAGGCAGGATTGTCGCTGAGGGTTATCATGGAAAACAGCCAGCCGCCGATAAGTACCGCGATCACACATTTGAGCGCGTCGGAAACTATGGTGATTATTGCAGGGACCTTACCCACGGAACGCAGCACGTTTGTAAAGCCGGCGTTGCCGCTGCCCATGCTCCTGATGTCTGATTTGCCCTTTGTCCAAATCCGGGTGACGATCACCGCCGGGTTTATGCTGCCCAAAAGATAGGCGATCGCTGCCGTTATCGGAAACAGCCACCAATACGGAGCCAAATCATGAAGCAAAATTCCCATTACTTATCCCCTCTTTCGCGAATGATTATCCTTATCGGAGTTCCCTCAAGCCCAAAGGTCTCGCGGATTCGGTTTTCGAGATAACGCTGATAGGAAAAATGAAACAGCGTTGAGTCGTTGCAGAAGAATACAAAGGTCGGCGGCTTGACAGAAGCCTGGGTCATATAGAAGATTTTTAACCTCTTGCCCTTGTCCGAGGGCGGCTGGACCCTGGTTGTCGCCTGAGCCAAAAGCTCGTTGAGCATTCCGGTCTTGATTCTGGTTGACGAGGATTCGTTGCTTTTTATAATGTTCTCAAAAAGGCGGTCGAGCCTCTGCCCTGTTTTTGCAGAAATAAAAACCTGCGGAGCATAGGACATGAACGCAAAATCAGCGTCGAGCTTCTTTTTGAACTCGTTCATGGTCTTGTCGTCCTTTTCGATAGCGTCCCATTTGTTGACGGCAAGAACACAAGCCTTGCCTGCCTCGTGCGCAAGCCCGGCAACCTTTGTGTCCTGCTCGGTGATCCCTTGGGTCGCGTCTATCATAATCACGCAAGCATCACTGCGCTCGATCGCCATTTTTGCGCGTATAATACTGTATTTTTCTATGTTGTCATAAATCTTGCTCTGGCGGCGCAGACCTGCGGTATCGGTAAAGCTGAACTTGCCGAACTCATTCTCAACCAAGGTGTCGATGCTGTCGCGCGTTGTTCCGGCAATGTCGGAAACGATGCAGCGTTCTTCGTTGGTGATCTTGTTGACAAGCGAGGATTTACCGGCGTTTGGCTTGCCTATTACGGCAACCTTGATAACGTCGTCCTCGTCCACAGCTTCTTCTTCAGCCTCGATACACTCAAAAACTCTGTCGAGCAGATCGCCCGTGCCGTGACCGTGAGTTGCCGAAACCTGAACCGGATCGCCCAGTCCCAGATTGTAAAACTCATAAAAATCCATATCCGGCTCGCCGATCTTGTCGCATTTGTTGACGCAGACAACAACAGGCTTTCCGGACTTTTGCAGCATTTGGGCAACGTCCATATCTGTGGCAACCATTCCGGATTTGCAGTCGGTAACAAGAATAATGACGTTTGCGGTATCTATCGCAAGCTGAGCCTGGCGGCGCATTTGAGACAGAATCACATCGTCGCTTTTGGGTTCGATTCCGCCGGTATCAACCACCATTGCGGTGCGCGAGCACCACTCAACGTCGCCGTATATCCTGTCGCGCGTAACGCCGGGGGTGTCGTCAACAATTGAAATTTTTTTACCGACAAGCTTGTTAAAAAGCGTGGATTTGCCGACGTTGGGTCTGCCGACAATCGCTATTACAGGCTTCATAAATCCCACCTCCTACATTTGGTAAACAAAACAAAAGGGCGAACAGATACCCTGCCGCCCGTCATGTTCGTCAAAACAAAAGATTAGTCGTCCTTCTTAACGATAACCTGTCTGCCTTTATACATACCGCAGTTTGTGCAAGCCTTGTGAGCCGCTGTAAGCTCTCCGCAGTTAGGGCAAGCGGTGAGAGCGGGCGCAGTGAGCTTCCAAACAGTTGAACGTCTTGAGCTCTTTCTTGCGTGTGATGTTTTTCTGGTAGGTACTGCCATGTCGAAACCCTCCTTGCTGATTATCCTTTATTAATATTAGTTTAAAAGCTGTTTAAGAGCCGCGAGCCTTGGATCAACGGATTGCTTATCACAGTCACATTCACCGTTATTAAGGTTTGCGCCGCATTTGGGACAAAGCCCCTTGCAGTCCTCCCTGCAAAGAAACTTACCGGGAAGCGAAAGCAAAATATCCGAAGTAACGATTTCGTCCAGCTCAACGGTCAAATCGGGAGTTTCAATATAGTCGTCATTTTCGTCGTTTGAAAGATTCTGAGCAAGTCTGTGCTCAAAAACACTTTCAACCCGCCTTGTTACAGGTTCGCCGCAGCGGTCACAGCAGCGAAAGTAATCGTATTTACAGTCAAGCTCAAGTGTGACAAGGCTTGCTCTGTTTACGGCAAGTGCGGAAACCTCCACCGGGGCACTGAATGGAAAAGCACCGTCGATCTCGGTCCTAGTCAGGTCAAGCTGATATGAAACACGTTTGGTTTCGCCGTCGTTTTGAAAAACGGATTTCAGTTCAAAAACCATACGAACACCTCTTGACCGCAAAAAGACATATTAAAACACTTTTAATATTATACAAAACAAATCCGCCTTTGTCAACCGAAAAATATTATAAATCACGTTTGTTTTCATTCTTTTTTCTATGAAATATAACTCATATATTTTTATTGTGCGATACTAACAAATTACTTCCGGAATATTTATATATTATTGTTAATTGCATATATAAGCTGAATATGGTAAAATGTAAACAAAGTATAACATTTTTTAAATTTGTATTTTTTTCAAAATAAAAAGGAGAATAGAATGAACACGTTAAATCAATTCTTGATCTATACCTCACAAAAATTCGGAGACCTTGAAGCATACGCCTGGGCACAGGGTGATGATATCGTATCAAAAACCTATGCCGAATTCAGGGACGACGCTGCAAAAATGGCTGATTTTATAACAAAAAGCTTTGGAACCCGAAAAAAAATCGCCCTGATCGGCGACACCTCCTACTCATGGGTCTGCACCTACTACGGAATCATGTGCAGCTCTAACATTACCGTTCCGACAGATGTAAAGCTAAGTCCGGAGCAAATCGCAAACCAGCTCAACTTTGCCGACGTGTCGATTATTTTTCTTTCAAAGAAATATGATTCTTTGCGAGACTATATTTTCTCAAACTGCAAAAAGGTCGAGGCGATTCTTACAATGGAGGATTATCCCGACGCCGCGCCCGATACCGACGCAAAGCTTGAAAATATGCCGGTAGATCCCGACGCGCTGGCTTCACTTATGTTCACCTCCGGCACCTCCGGAGACGGTCTCAAAGCCGCAATGATAACTCACCGCGGTATTATTGCGGATGTTATCGGTCCCGTTCCGCTCTGCGATCCCGGAGACAGACTGCTTTCCGTTCTTCCGATCCATCACTGCTTTGAAATTTTTGTCGGTCAGATGAAATATCTTTACCTCGGAGCGACTATCTGCATAAACGACAGCATGGCAAATCTTATTCCGAATCTGACGCGCTTTGGAATTACGATCGTCGTAGCCGTTCCCGCTCTTGCAAATCTAACCGCCTCGCTCATTGCGCAAAGTCTTAAAGCCGGCAAGACCATGCCCGAAATCAAGAAAATGCTCGGCGGAAAACTCAGAAGGATCACGATAGGCGGAGCCTCGGCGAGCAAAGAAGTTATTGAAATCCTTGCAAAAGCCGGGATCACAGTATTTGTCGGCTACGGTCTTACCGAATCAACCGGCGGCTGTTTGGCAAACTGCGACGCTTCGATCCGCCCCCTGGAAGCCGGCGCGCCCTACGTTGACGGAATGGAAATGAAGCTTTGCGACAGCGAGCTTTGCCTGCGCGGTCCGATGATCATGCAGGGATACTACAAGATGCCGGCTCTCACCTCAAAGGTTATGGAGGGCGACTGGTTCCATACCGGAGATTTGGCTGAAATAACAGAAGAAAACTATGTGATTATCCTCGGCAGAAAGGATAATATGATAAAAACCGCGGACGGAGAAAAGATTTATCCCGAAGCGATCGAGGACAAGCTGCTCAATATTGACGGCGTTGCTTCTGCAATGGTTTGTGCTGTAAACAACCACCTTGCGGCGATTTTGTTCCTTAAAGATAATACAGAAGAAAACCAAGCCGCAGTAAGAGCCGCCGTTGACAAGCTCAATGAAACCCTGCCGAACTACTCAAAGATCCCGGACGTTCGTTTCCGTTCAAGACCCTTCCCCATGACGACCTCGCTTAAAATCAGACGCGCAGAGGTCATGAAAGAGCTTGCTCAGTCCGACGGCGTTAAAAAGCCTGTTACTCCTCCTCAAAACGAAGCTCAGCGCACGATCGCCGATTGGGTCATGCAGCTTCTTCCGAATGCAGGAGAAATCGGGATCGACGAAAACCTATTTGACTGCGGGCTTGACAGCCTCACCGCAATTCACCTTGCGGTTCTTATGCATTGCGACCCAACCGTAATATACGAATGCAAAACGATCGAAAAGCTGTCGGAATACAAAAGCAGCGAAAATACAAACCGCTCAATAAGCGACGGAATGAAGGTTGCAGGGATCAACAAATATATCAGCCCTGCTATTTCGGAAAAGCCCTGCGGCGATGTGCTTTTCACCGGAGCAAGCGGATATCTGGGTATTCATCTTCTTAACGAATGGAAGCTGTCAGACAAAAAGGCAGTCTGCCTTG
The DNA here is from genome assembly GCA_900315605.1 of uncultured Eubacteriales bacterium. GTDB lineage: Bacteria > Bacillota > Clostridia > Oscillospirales > Acutalibacteraceae > Ruminococcoides. The sequence goes on from OMZU01000021.1 coordinate 45,793, forward strand.
TAAGAAGCAAAGAAAGCTTTGAAAAATCACGCGAATACTACGGTATTCCGGAAAGCACCGAAAATATAGAGCTTATTGTCGGCGATATCACAAAGGATAGGCTCGGACTTTCGCCTGAAGCATACGAACAGCTTTGCGACAGGATAGGCACGGTCGTTCATGCCGCTGCGCTGGTAAGCCACGTCGGAAACAACGAAGAATCTTACAAAGTAAATGTTGAGGGAACTCAGGAGATCATCCGCTTTTGCGCAAAGGCAAACGCTCAGCTTTACTATATTTCGTCTTACGCCGTTTCGGGCTTTAATTCCCAAAAAGCTTTGACAGAGGATTTGCTTGATATCGGTCAGGAGATAATACAAAATCCGTATATTCAAACAAAATATCAGGCTGAGGAGCAGGTTCTTTTGGCTCGTGACAAGGGAGTTTTATCATCAATATACCGTATCGGAAATCTAACCGAAAGAAGCTCCGACGGTAAATTCCAGAAAAACGCCTCGGAAAGCGGCATGGCTGCTCAGCTCAGAGCATTTTCGGCACTCTCGGTTTATCCGGAGAGCATGTCTGACGTTTTGTACGACTCAACTGCTGTTGACGAAGCGGCAAAGGCAGTTGCTGTTCTTGCCGAAAGCGAGGGAACCGGTCATATCCGTCATATAATGAATCCGAACGTCAAAAGCATAGAACAGCTCACCGGAGCTTCAATGATATCCGACGCCGAATTCGCGCTTAAGCTTTCAGAAAACAGCACAGACAGAGATGTCGCTATTTTATCTATTTATTACCGTATGAAGCAGGACGGCTTTAACACAGGCTTTGATATAACAAAAACCCTCGGCGAGTTGACGAAGCTGGGATTTAATTGGTCAGATAATAAAGGACAACCTAAATAAAAATATTTGGAAACAGGAGAGTAAAACATGCCAAGACCAAAAAATAAAGCCGAACTGCTGACTGCTGCTGCGGAAAACTATGAAAAGCTAAATAAAATGATAGAGAATTTGAGCGAATCAGAGCTTTCTACTCCATTTGACTTTTCAGATGACGAAAAGAAAACGGAAGCTCACTGGGCAAGAGACAAGAATCTTCGCGACGTGCTGGTTCATCTTTACGAATGGCAAATGCTTCTGCTCAAATGGGTTCCGGCAAACCTGAACGGTGAGAATATTCCGTTCCTGCCCCCGCCCTACAACTGGAAAACCTACGGCGATATGAATGTCGAAATCTGGAAAAAGCATCAGGACACTACGCTTGAGGAAGCAAAGCAAATGCTTGACGATACGCATGATCGGGTAATGAAGCTCGTTGAAGAATTTGACGATGGGGAGCTATTTGAGAAAAAGCATTACAGCTGGACAGGAAGCTCAAACCTCGGCTCATACTTCATCAGCGTGACTTCCTCTCATTATGACTGGGCGATAAAAAAGCTGAAAGCGCACAAAAAGAAGGTTGCAGGATAATGGCTTCATCAAAGGAATATTTGGAATACGTTTTGGAACAGCTCGGCGGTCTTGAGGAAATCTCATTTCGCGCAATGATGGGCGAATACATTCTTTATTACAAGGGCAAAATCTTCGGCGGAATTTATGACAACAGATTTTTAATTAAGCCTTTAAAATCAGCCGAAAGGCTAATGCCGAACGCACCGCATGAAATACCATACGAGGGCGCAAAGGAAATGCTTTTGGTTGACGACCTTGAGGACAGGGACTTTTTGGATTTTCTGATAAATTCAATGTATGACGAGCTGCCCGAACCAAAAAGAAAAAAGTAAAAAAAGGAGAACAATATGAAAACAGCGATCAGATATTTTACAAAATCCAAAAAAGGAAACACCGAAAAGCTTGCCAATCATATTTCCGAAGCGATACACGAAAAAGCACTTACGGTATCGCATGACCTGAATGAAAAGGTTGACCGACTGTTTTTGGTGAACGCAATGTATGCCGCAAATATTGACAAGGAGGTTGCGGACTTTTTGTTCCGAAACAAGGACAACATCGGCGAAGTCGTCAATTTTAACACCTCATTCACCGGAAAATCCACCTGGGGCGTAGTCAAGAGGGTATGCGACAGCCTGGAGATCCCGATAAACGAAAAGGAATTTCACTGCGCAGGCTCATGGATTTTTATGAACAAGGGGCTTCCGAGCGAAGAAGATTTTAAAAAAGCAAAGAAATTTGCAAGCTCAATGATATAGGCATAAAAAATCCTGTCAAATCAATCGGCAGGATTTTTGTTTTGTCAAAAATAGGCAAATCAGTGAATAAAGAAAAAAGAATAAAGAATAGTGAATAATACGCCGGAAACGCAGGAAACGTTAATCTGATTATTATTTATTCTCTATTCTTTATTCTTTCTTCTTTGAGCTTCACGTCAGTGAAGCGTTTCTGGCGGAGACGGCGGGATTCGAACCCGCGGGGGATTGCTCCCTAACTGATTTCGAGTCAGCCCCGTTATGACCACTTCGATACGTCTCCGTATTAGAATGTTCAAATAATCAGTTCGCATACTGACGTATGGGGACTGATTTTTGGGCAGTCTAACGGAATAATATGCAAGCAAGGCGTGCGCCGCGAATTGTGCGGTGTTGCCTTAACTTTATCTATTTTACTTGTTTTCCGCCAAAATGTCAAGTGAAAAGAACACTTTTCCTAAAAATACATAAAATATTTTGAGAAAAACATTTTCGGAAGCGTATGTTTTAAATCGGCTTCCAACTTAATTTTGGATTCTCAGGGTGATTTTATGATTTTTAAAGGCAATTATAACCGACAGCAAAATGTTCCCGGCGAACAAGGTGCTGTTCTTCTCCCCCAAGCCGGCGACGCGGTCGGCAACAAACCGATCGACGTTGATAAATATTATAACATAAGCAATCCGCAAAACAGCTCTATTGCTCAACCCTATGCAATTCCTCTTGTTGAAAGCATATCAGAAAGCACAATGTTCGGCTCTCCCTCGCAGGCAACGCAGAGCAGGGCGATCTCTTCCGCTGACGAAGAATCCGGAGCGGAGTATCAAAGCTACGGAATGTCAAACGCTTCGCTTGGCTCTCAAGGCAAGGTGATTCAAAATACAGAAAGCTCCGCGGTAACAGGCACGCTCAACAGCGTTGCGCCAAAGGGATTCCAGGAATTTGTACGGACTCAGCTTGGAAGAAAGGTAATTATAGATTTTTTGATCGGTAATGAAATCATACCAAAAACCGGTTATCTCCTCGGCGTAGCAAAGGATTATATTTTGATAAGCGAGGACGGGATCGGTGATATGACTGCATGTGATTTTAAAGACGTAAAATTCATAAAATTTGTGTGAGCACAAAAACAGGATCCCAAAAGCTGGAAGGCATGGGGATCCTATTTTTTATTGTATCACTGTTTTCCGAACGGATTTTTGAGCTTGTCAAGAATTGCTGAACCAATGATTTCCTTAGCCTTTTCGACAATGCCCTTTGCCTGCTCCTCTCCGATACCAAGCTTTGCAGCAACCTGAGCAATAATGCCTCCAAGGTCACCAATAGGCGGATTGGATTCAAAAATCTCGTTCACCTTTTCACCGTCCTCGGTGCTGATTCCTGTTTTTTTAACAAGCTCTGAAATAAATCCAAGTTTGTCCATTTTTTAGTCCTCCTTTTTTTTAATTATAATCATCGTCATGCAAGCATATTGCACGACGTCGGATTAGAATTTACGCCACACCATTTTGTCAACAACTCCGGTGTAGGACTGGATAAGCTTTACAACCTTTGTCGAAACGTTTTCCTCAATATAATCGGGCACGGGAATTCCGTAATCACCGTTTTGATTCATGGAAACCGCAGTTTCAACCGCCTGCAAAAGACCCTTCTTGTCAATTCCGGCAAGTACAAAGCAAGCCTTGTCAAGAGCCTCCGGTCTTTCGGTCGAGGTGCGTATGCAGACAGCCGGAAACGGCAAGCCGATCGAAGTATAGAAGGAGCTTTCCTCGGGCAAGGTTCCGCTGTCCGAAACCACCGCAAAAGCATTCATTTGCAGATTATTATAATCATGAAAGCCCAGTGGTTCATGCCTTATCACACGAGGATCAAGCTTAAAGCCGCTCTCTTCAAAACGTTTTTTTGAGCGCGGATGGCAGGAATAGAGCACCGGCATATCGTACCTTTCGGCAAGACTGTTGATAGCACAGAAAAGTGATTCAAAATTCTTTTGAGTGTCGATATTTTCCTCGCGGTGAGCCGAAAGAAGTATATATTTTCCTCTTTCAAGTCCCAGCTTGTTTAATATATCGCTTGATTTGATATCATCAAGATTGGCTCTGAGCACCTCAGCCATCGGAGAACCGGTTACATAAACTCTCTCCTTTGGCAGTCCGCACTCATGCAGATATTTTCTGGCGTGCTCCGAATATGCAAGATTCACGTCTGAGATTATATCAACGATCCTGCGGTTGGTTTCCTCGGGCAAGCACTCGTCCTTGCACCTGTTGCCTGCCTCCATGTGAAAAATCGGTATATGAAGTCTCTTTGCCGAAATTGCCGAAAGACAAGAATTAGTGTCGCCGAGGATAAGCATAGCGTCGGGCTTTAGCTGAACCATAAGCTTATATGAGGAAGCGATGATATTTCCTATCGTCGCGCCCAAATCGTCGCCCACAGCGTCAAGATAAACGTCAGGGTCGCTGAGCTTTAGATCTCTGAAAAACACGCCGTTAAGATTGTAGTCGTAATTTTGACCAGTGTGCGCGAGAATGCAGTCAAAGTATTTTCTGCATTTGTCAATAACTGCGGCAAGCCTGATGATCTCGGGGCGCGTGCCTACGATTATAAGCAGCTTGAGCTTGCCGTTATTTTTAAAGCAGATATCTGAATAATCGTTTTTTATGCTCATTTTAAACCTCTTCAAAAAATGTGTCGGGATGGTTCGGGTCAAAAAGCTCGTTTGCCCACATCAAAGTGATCAGATCCTCGGTGTCGCTGAGGTTGATGATATTATGGGTATATCCCGGGAGCATGTGAACTGCCGTGGGATTATCTCCGCTTACTTCTATATCAATGACCTCGTCTCCGCAGATTTTACGCTCCTGAATAAGCGCGCGACCGGAAACTACAATGAAAAATTCCCATTTTGTGTGGTGCCAATGCTGCCCCTTGGTAATTCCCGGCTTTGAAATATTTACGCTGAACTGACCGCAGCTTTGGGTTTTGAGCAGCTCGGTAAAGCTGCCGCGGTTATCAACGTTCATTTTTAGCGGAAAGGCTATTTTTTTCTTTGGCAAATATGATAAATAGGTTGAATAAAGCTTTTTGGCAAAGCTTCCGTCGGGAATTTCCGGAACCATAAGCGTTTGAGGCTGAGACTTAAAGCTCTCTAGCAAATCTACGATTTCTCCGAGAGTAACAAAATGAGAAACCGGAACCGCGCAGAATTTTCCGTCCGGTTTGATGATAGTTTTAATTCCGTCAAATTCACAGCGATGCTCCTTGTTTTCGAGCACGTCGAGCATTTCTATTACCAGATCGTCGATATACACAAGCTCAAGCTCGGTTGAACGATCATTTATGGTTATCGGAAGGTCGTTTGCGATATTGTTGCAGAAGGTAGCAACAGCTGAGTTATAGTTTGGTCTGCACCATTTTCCGAAAAGATTTGGAAAACGGTAAACCAGAACCTTCGCGCCGGTTTCGGCAGCATAATCAAAGAACAGCTCCTCCCCTGCCTTCTTGCTCATTCCGTACTCGCTCTTGCCAAATCTGCCTGCAAGACTTGCCTGTAGCGAGCTAGAAAGCATAACGGGACATTTATTATCATGTTTCTTTAGGGTATTTAAAAGCGTTTCGGCAAAGCCGAAATTTCCTTGCATAAATTCCTCGTTGTTCTTAGGACGGTTCACGCCTGCAAGGTTAAAAACAAAATCTGCCTCGGAGCAGTATCTGTCGAACTCTTCGGGAGAAGAATCAATGTCGTACAAAAACAGCTCGTCGATTTTCAGCTCCGGTCTTGTTCTGTCTTTTCCGTCACGAATGCTTTTGAGTGCTTCGGTAAGGTTTTTTCCGGCAAAGCCCTTTGCACCCGTTATCAAAATGTTCATATTGATCCCCTTTGAGAATTTTGAAACAGTCCGTGACGTTTCCGCCACGGACATAAAATCGGTATTAATTTATTGCAACTCAGCACGATCTGAATTGTAATGTTGGATTAAAGCTTGTTATAAAGGTCAACATATTCCATGAACCTTTTGTTCATATCAAAACGCTGTGCGCGGTTGACGCACGCTTCCTCAGTGTAGGGCCTTTCTGCCTTGATTCTGCGTATCTGTTCTTCAAGCGCGTCAATATCGTCACATGGAACAACCGCACCGCAGGTATCATCAACAGTCTCAGGGCTTCCGCCGGTTTCAAAGGTGAGAACCGGTGTTCCGCACGCAAGAGCCTCAAGGTTGACGGTCGGGAAAGTGTCCTCCCTCGTCGGATTAACAAAAAGATCCGCTGCCGAATAAATCTCAACCAGCTCTCTCTGATTTTGAGTGACCGGGATTTGAACTATACTGTCAGGCAGGCTTGAAGCAGTTTTTTCATCAACGCCCACCATAATGATCGCATATTCTTCCCCAAGTCGTTTTCTGAGCTCAACAAAAACGTCAAAGCCTTTTCTGACTTCCCAAGCGAATGAAACTCCCAGTAAAACAAATTTATTATCAAGCTTATGCTTAGCTTTAAAATCACTTTTTATAGGTTTGTAAACATCAAGATTAATTCCGTTGTTGATGACTTCAACCGGATAATCCTTTAAAAACGAGCTTTTTACCAGGTTTGCAAGCCACTGCGACGGAGTAACGATCGTCATGCTCTCAACGCCTGAAAACCACTTCTTTTTTCGCCTGAACATCTGAGTTGAATCATCAAACCTGCATCGCGGATAGACATTGAAGCTTGGGCAGTTGTTGCATTCGGTTTTCCATTTTTCACAACCGGAAAAGGCAAAATGCGGACAATGACCGGTAAACGCCCAGCAGTCGTGCAGGGTCCAAACAACCTTTAGCCCTTTTCTCTTAATATAATCAAAAAGCATTGGAATGTTGATATACCAGCCGTGGATATTATGCAGATGAATTATATCGGGAGAAATATCTTCGATTTTTTTTATGAACTGTTTTGTTGAAAAACGCGAATAACAGCCGTTGCACCCGGTAAAGGAAGCAAGCTCCTGGTGGAGCTTTTTTGATACAACGTTTCCGATCTGAAAATGATATGGCGGCAATTCGCTGATAGGATGAGTCGAAAAACCCGCAGCCGAATAAACCTCATATCCGTTTTTTTGAGCTTGTTCAAGAATACCCAAAGAGATCTTGATTGTGCTTCCGTAGGGCACGCAATTGATTGCAATTACTTTTCTCATTTTATAAGCTCCAGCAAAGTAGTATAATTAGCAAATCTCTCCCATAACGGATTGGTGAAAAAGGAAAAATATCTTAGTATATAAATTATAAATACAGTTATCGGCAAAATATATACATTAAACAGTTTTTCAATTTTTACCGGATGCACCATTTCACGATTAGCTTTAATTATAGACGGGATCGTTATTATGGAAAAAATGTCAAAATAGTACTGGATTCTCGTCAAAAAAGCAACTTTACTTGCAAGAATACCAAAAGCAAGAGCAAACAGAGTAAACTTGCCGCACATAATGGCTTTTCCTTCAAGCTTATGCAAATTCAGCGCAACATAAGCGAACATAATGCTCGTCAAAATAGTGGCTCTGACGGAATTAGTTAGACCCTCGCCGTTATTATAAAAATAATCATAGTTTTTGTTATTAAAGAAATCAAGTATTGATTCCATTATATACGAAAAAATGCTGTTATCTATCAAAAGGAAAAGCATTATTCCGATAAAAACCACAACAAAAGATTTTGAAACCTTTTTATCGTTAGCGAGAAAATAAACCGGTAAAAGAACTATAGCCGTCGTATGCAACAGCGTTGCCATTAATATCAATAAAACATAAGGAATAATTCTTCGTTGACGTGCAAATTGTACCGCACCTAAAAAGACTACTATTGCAAGCGTTTGTCTGAACGCCGAAAGCGACATAAGGAAAATATAAGGATTGATCAGAAAAATGATCATCGATACTCCCCAATAATCCTCGTCAAGATAATTGACGATAAGCTTATAGGAGGCTATTAGAAAAACGGCGGCAACAAACGCCACCAGCATATAGTAGTTCGGAAAAATAATATTTAAAAGCGTATATAAATACTGCGTTCCAAAGGCATTGAAGTTTCCTTTATTTACATAATCAAAAAGCTCTTGGTATCTGTCGTAGTCGTTGCCGACGGAATATCTGAGTGCGCTCAAAAAGAAAAGAATTATCATACAAATTTGGAGCGCAGTCTTTTTGTTAAGTCTGGTCTTAGTGTTAGCAATAATGGCAGTAATAAACATAACAACATGTATCGCCATTATTTTATCCCTCCCGCATTTGTATGATTTCCTTTGCGATTTGCTCAGCCGAAAGATTCTCTTCGGCATATTTTATAAAGTCAGTCTGTTTGGTTTCGCTGAGAGCTTTGATGATCGCTTCTCTCAGCCCCTTGGTCTCACCGTTTTTGTCATCAACAACAAAAACCATATCACGGTAACGTTCCGGCATACCGTCAAGCATATAGCAGACAACCGCATTACCGGTGAGCAGGTATTGAATATTTTTTGACGGAAAGGAATACTTTGCAAATTCCTCGTCATTTGTTCTCGGATTAACAAGAACCGACGCGGAGGACTGCCATTCTCCGGCTTCCTCGGGCGTTACCTGTCCCATAAACATAATTCTGTTATCGAGATCATTTTTTTCTTTGATAAAATCAACAGCGTCGCCCTTGCCGCAGAGCACGAGCCTGAGGTTTTTGTCAGGAATGGACATAAAAGCCTCTACAAGCGTTTTTACACCAAATCGCTCGTTCATTTTCCCTGTGTAGACAATGTATTTAACATCATTGGGCTTGTTTTGATTTTTAATTTTGCTCTTGGCGTTTTCTATATCGTTTTGTGAAATTATGCCTTCTTTCACAATATAAGGCATGTTATGAACGTCTATCTTATCAGCCATATGCTCTGTGAGCAACATATAACCGTCTACATCCTTGTTTAGCTTAACAAATTTGCGTATATCAAATTTTTTTCCGACCTTATATATCATGCTGATATGAGCATTAAGGTTCATATACTGCGGCAAATCGGGAACAACAAGACAGATTTTGATTCTCGTATCGCGCTTTTTGGCGTATAAGGCTGCCTCCAAAAAAGGAGTATGAGGAGTATATACCACAATAAGCTTGCTGTCGTCATCTGCCGCAATAAACTTGTTCAGTGCTTTTTTTAAAGCCTTAGATCTGGAAGGATTTCTTAATCCCCAAATATTGCAAAAATTTACATATGTATACTCGTTTTGTTTTTCCTCAAAGCCCTTAAAGCTGACAATATCCGAAGCGTTCGGATAGCTTCCCACAAAGGGAGCAGAAATAACATCAAAATCCTTTACACAGCTTCTAAAGCCCTGTATCATCTTTTTTTGAAAAACGTTTGCCGAAAATTCGACAGGATACTTTGAATGAGCGATTACCTCTTTCTCATTCGCTTCTCCGTATACTCCGCAAAGGTATAAAACCCTCATTTATCCTACACTCCGAAGCAGCTTTATTCCCTGTATCGGCGAGCAGATTACTGCGTGTACGCCGTTCACAAAAAAACTGCCGTAATTTTTCATTCTCAAATTTGCAAAAGCAATAACAGCGTAATGTCTCATTTTGATCTGTCTTATGCTTTTGCTGTCAAAGCGGTCAAAATACTTCTTTTTATGATTAAACAACAAATTCTCGCCCTTGATTTTGCCCTCACCGCTTGAGAGACCGCCGTTTCCGCGGTGAACATAGGCTTTTACATCATGGCGTTCAAGGTATCCGAATTTTCCGTTACCCTCGATTGCCCGCTGGATCAAATAAAACTCGTCTCCTACGTCAATATGAGCAAAGCCTTCGATCTTCTGTATGTATTCACGGGTGAACATCATAGTATCCGTTCCCGTGATATGATACATAAAATGAAGCTTAAACAGGTCGTCGTTATCGGCGTTTTTGAGATATGAACGTCTTTTTTTCTCATAAAGCTTTCCGTCGTCGTAATACAAGTCGAGGTCGGTTACTGAATAATCAAAGCCGTTTTCCTCCATAAATGTATACTGATGTTCAAGCTTTTCGGGCAGATATTCGTCATCATCGTCAAGAAAGGTAACATATTTGCCGCAGGCGTTATCAATACCCATATTTCTTGTTTTCGCCGAACCGAGATTAATCTCGTTCTTTAAAAGCTTAATATTAATATCCGTGTATTTTTTTCTAAAACTGTCAACGATCTTTTCAACCCGACAGTTAAAATCCGAATCGGCGTTATCGTCCACCAGTATGACCTCAAAATTACGAAAGGTTTGATTTCCAAGTGACGAAAGCGCGCGATCAAGCTCATTGTCACGTCTGTAGGACGCAACAATGACGCTGACATTAATTGATGTTTCCATTATTTCACTCAATTATTATTTATTCTTGCCCTTTGAAGCATTTTTGGATTGTTTTTCCGCTTCTTTGTTATCGTCTTTATTTCTTCTGCGGGTTTTATAGTAGTTTCTGTAATAATATCTCTTGCTTCCCTTATAGATATTTTCGAGTTCCTTCGCGTTATAAACAAATCCAATGATTTTAGCGTCGGCAAATTCAAGCTGACGAAGTGTTTCCTCTACCTTTGTGTATTCCGAGGTGTTGTGCCTAACGATTATCAAAAATCCATCAACAGACTTAGACATGATCGCAGCGTCCGAAACCACCGCAACAGGCGGAAAGTCAAGAATAATATAGTCGTAATACTTTTTTAGTATTTCTATAATGTGCTGCATCTGAGGCGATTCAAGCAAAATCGTCGGGTCAGGAGGAACAGTTCCCGATGGAAGAACGTCGATCCCGTATTCCGGGATTTTTCTGATAAGAGTATCGTCCATATTGTTTGTTCCGGCGAGATAATCGCTCAGACCGGGCTTTGAGTCGATACCGATTTTTGAAGCGACCGTGGGAATACGCATATCGCAGTCAATTATAATAACCTTTTTTTTGATCTGAGCAAAAGCAATAGCAAGATTGATCGCAACAGAGCTCTTTCCGTCTCCTCTGTATGCGCTGGTTATACCGATGCACTTGGATTCATTGCCCGGAAGCGAAAAGGTGATGTTGGTTCTAAGAGTCTTATATGCCTCCTGAACCGAGAAAGAGGAATCCTTGGAAAGGAGCATTTTATCAGGATTAAACAAGGATTTTGTTTTATTTTTTGGAGCCATCTTCATCGCCTCCTGATTTATTATTTGATGGTTTCTTGTAGTAATAATCGCCGTAGCCGTAAGAATAATTATAATAATTATAATCGTAGTTGTAGCTATATCCGTTTGCACTCATAGCGTTGTCCATGTCGGGGATGATTCCCACAACCGGCAGCGAGAAGTAATTTTCAAGGTCGTTTTCATTCTTAACTGTGTCGTCGCGGATAAAGCGGATGACAAGAATAAGAACAATCAAAATCAAACCGCCTGCAAAACCGCCGATCAGCCATTTTGCGTAAACCGGAGCAACACTTGAGGTGGGAAGCTCAGGACTGTCGATTATCCTCATTGAGCTGCCCTCAACAACATCTTCAAGATAAGCGGGAGCAACGTCAGCGATCGCGTTTGCAAGTTCATATGAAAAATCGGGATTTTCAGTGGTAACATTTACTGTGATTACCTCGGAATCGCTCGCCGGTTCAACCTGAACATATGACAAAAGCTCATTGGCACTTTGTCCGCTTTCCATTTTCTCCGCAGCCGCCTGCATAACAGCCTTGCTCTTGATAACCTGGGAGTATGTTTTAACAATACGGATCCTCGCCTGCATATCCGAGTTAGTAACCGTATCGCTGTTGCGCTCCTTTGCATTGTTTACATAAGCGGTAAACGACGAGAGATAAGACGGAGCAATAAACAAATGACAATAAATATCTGCTCCTATGCCGCAAATAAATGCGGCCAGACCGATAAGCCAAAGCTTTTTCAGAAGCTCGTTAAGGATCGGCATCAAGGTGATTTCGGTACGTTTAACTTTGCCTTTTTCTTCAAGCCTTCGGGTATACTCCTGCTTAGAAGTCTCCGCCGAATAGTCGGTTTTCATTTCCGGATTATTTACCATATAATTTCCACTACCTAAACATAAAAATTAATGTGTATATAATTAACATAAATATGTTTATTACAAATACCGCTATATTATAGCATAATGTCACAATATATTCAAGCAGTTTTTTTATATTACTACAATTTTGTCATTTTTAATCCTAAAAGAGTTCAAAATAAATAAAAATCAAGCTATTGAAGTGCTCAAAAAATGGTGCTATAATACAATTATCATATCCAAACCGAATTATTTTATAAATACAATATAATTATATACTAATTTTTAACAATATCTGTATGATAAATGTTTATGATTAACGAAATTTGGATTTGCCTTATTTTTTTCGGAGGTATAAAAGATGAATAATAACAAAATATCATGTCCTGTTTCAAAAAAATGCGGTGGCTGTCAGCTGCTTAATCTCAGCTATACGGAGCAGCTAAAGCTAAAGCAGTCGGTCGTTGAACGCCTGCTAAAAAAATTCTGCCGCGTTGAAAAAATAATAGGAATGGATCATCCGTACCATTATCGCAACAAGGTCCAGGCGGCATTTTATACCAACAAGCAGGGCAAAATAATCTCCGGCGTATACCAGTCGGGGAGTCATCACGTTGTGGGAATAGACTGCTGCTTGACAGAGGATGAAACAGCCGACAAAATTATCACCACGGTCAGAAAGCTTCTCCCCTCCTTTAGGCTCACTACATATAACGAGGACACAGGCAGAGGCTTTTTGCGGCATATCCTTGTCAAAAGAGGATTTGCAACAAATCAAATCATGCTTGTTTTGGTAACAGGTACGCCTGTTTTTCCTTCAAAGAATAATTTTGTTAAAGCAATTCTAAAAGAATTTCCGGAAATAACTACAATAGTTCAGAACATCAACAACTACAACACGAATCTTGTGCTCGGTGAACAGCAAAAAATCCTGTACGGAAAAGGATTTATTGAGGATATTCTGTGCGGCTGCAAATTCAGGATCTCTCCAAAAAGCTTTTATCAGATCAATCCGGTCCAAACCGAGGTGCTTTATAACACCGCAATGTATTACGCGCAGCTCAAGGGCAGCGAGACCGTGCTTGATACGTACTGCGGGATCGGAACTATCGGGATCGTTGCGGCAAAGCGCGGCGCAGGCAGGGTCATAGGAGTTGAGCTGAACGGCGACGCGGTAAAGGACGCGATCTCAAATGCAAGGGCAAATGATCTTAAAAACATATTTTTTATCAAGGGCGACGCAGGAGATTTTATGTCGGAGGCAGCCGAGGAAAATGAAGCACCCGACGTTGTTTTTATGGATCCGCCCAGAGCCGGAAGCGCCCCGAAATTTTTGGACGCGCTCATAAAAATGTCGCCGAAGCGCGTTGTTTATATCTCCTGCAATCCCGAAACCATGGCGAGAGACCTTGAATATTTGACCTCAAAAAGCAGCTATACAGTCAAAAAAATACAGCCCGTGGATATGTTCCCTCACACGAGGCACGTTGAATGTGTGTCGTTGCTGTGTCGTAAAGAAACCTCAAAAGCCCTTGAACAATAAGAAAAAACAAGAATTGAAAAAAACAGAAGAATTACAGATAGTTGGTGAGAATAATTAATATAGAAAAATTTTGTGAAAAACATGGATTTGGTAAAGTAGTAAATATTACAAAAATATCCGGTGGCTTAATGCACAAAATGTTTAAGGTTGAAACAGATATAGGTGTTTATTGTGTTAAAGTGTTAAATCCGGAAGTAATGTCCAGAAAAGAAGCATACGGTAATTTTGTAGTATCAGAATCAGTTTCTAATCTTGCAATGAAAAATGGAATACCTGTGTCCGGTGCATTAAGTATTGAGGGTTATTATTTAAGGTCACCTCTAAAAATTCCTCGCAAAACGAATGAGAATATGGTATAATTAAACCATCAAAAGATAGATGGTGATGATATGCAGTTGAATTTAT